>CAZWQS010000007.1:0-40277 GCA_964635925.1 uncultured Terricaulis sp.
GGATCACGATCGGGCTTTCGACCATGCCCATGAAAATGTTGGCGGCCACCGCCAGCGCGGAAGCGCCGCCGAGGTTCATCGTCTTCTCAAACACGAAGCCGAATCCGTGCGTGATCCATTTCAGAATGCCCCAGTGCCACAACAGCGCCGAAAGCGCCGAGATCACCAGGATCAACGGCAGGACGCGGAAACCGAAGATAAACGGCGCGCTATTGGGATCGTCCAGATACGGCTGCGGCCCCCCGCTCAGATAGCCGAACACAAATTGCGCGCCCTTGTCGGCCGCGCCGGCCAAACCATCGATCGCGCCGGTGACGCTTGCGAGCACGGCTTGCGAATTGGGAATGGCGAACAGCGCCAAAACCAGCACCACCTGCACCAGCAGCGCGCCCACCAGCATCAGAAACGGAAAGCGGCGTTTGTTCTCCGAGAATATCCAGCAGATGAACACAATGGCGAGCACGGCCAACAGGCTGCGCGCATTGTCAAAGGTGTAGGTCAAAGCCCGCCGCTCCCGATTTCCCGCGCGTGACGCTAGTGCGACAGCAGGGCCGCCGCAATTGCTTGACGGCCTCAGCGTGCGGCTTAATCAGACCGGCAACGCATTTAGAGGGTCGCTCCATGTCCGACATTCGTTTCGACGGCCAGGTCGTCATCGTTACCGGCGCCGGCGGGGGCCTGGGCCGCCAGCACGCGCTGGAGTTCGCACGGCGCGGGGCCAAGGTTGTCGTGAACGACCTCGGCGGGAGCCTGGACGGCGCGGGCGGTTCCTCGGCGGCGGCCGAGGCTGTCGTGGCGGAAATCAAGGCCGCGGGCGGCGAGGCGTTCGCCGACGGCGCCTCGGTGACCGACGACAAGGGCGTGGCCAATCTGATCGACACCACGATGAAGCGCTGGGGGCGCATCGACGTGCTGATCGCCAATGCCGGCATCCTGCGCGACAAGAGCTTCTCCAAGATGGAGCTCGCCGATTTCAGCGCCGTGGTGGACGTGCACCTGATGGGCGCGGTGAAGCCGCTTAAAGCGCTGTGGGAGATTTTCCGCGCGCAAAACTATGGCCGCGTCGTCGTCACCACCTCGTCCACCGGACTCTACGGAAATTTCGGACAAAGCAATTATGGCGCGGCGAAACTCGCGCTCGTGGGCCTTATGAACACGATGAAGCTCGAAGGCGCGAAGAACGATATCCGTGTGAACGCGATCTCGCCGGTGGCGGCCACGCGTATGACCGAAAGCCTGATGCCGCCGGAATTGCTGGCCAAGCTCGGCCCCGAAGAAGTGACGCCCGGCGTCGTCTATCTGGCCTCCAAGGACGCCCCGAACGGGGCGATCCTCACCGCCGGCGCGGGCGTGTTCGCGCGCGCCCAGATTGTGGAAACCGAGGGCGCCTTCCTGGGCGCGGGCGCTTCCGCCGAGGCGGTGCGGGATAATTGGTCGAAAATCACTGACTCGAGCGGGGCGGAAGCCTATGCCGCCGGCCACCTGCAAACGCAGAAATTCATCAGAAAATCATCGACATAAAATCAAGGGAACGCGACCTTCACGTGAGGCGTTGCCGCAACGCGGCGCGCCGTGCATGGGGCCTATCCCGAATTGGGCATGCCTTCGGGGCCATCCTCGGTTAACAAGCGCGCTTCGCCTGGGAAGGGTTTTGATGGCGCTGGTTCTCCTAGCGGGTCTTGCGCTGGCGCTGATCGCCGGCCTCGGAGCGCTGCTGTGGCGGCGCGTGGACCAGATGCGCATCGAGATCGCCGCATTGCGCGCGCAGCTCGCCGCACTGGAAAGCGTGGGCGCGGTGCGCCGGCGCGCGCGCGTGGGCGAGAGCCTGCGTTTGGCGCCCATCGACGATCAACCCGCCCTCTTCCCCGATCCCAAACCCGAAACCGCCAACGTGCACCGCCTGGCCGCGCGTGTTGACTCAGAGCGCACGCCGAAAGCCGGCGACACGTTGCGCGGCGTTGCGCTGGCGCTTGCCGCCGTCACGCCGGCGCTTGCGCTATTCTTCAACGCCGAGCTTGGCGCGATCGCAGCGGCGGGGGTCGCTGTCGCGGGCGTGATGATGCTGCTGTCGCTGCGCACGCTGTGGCACGCGGCGGCGTGGGCGAGCGTGATCACAGCCGGCGTGTGGGCGGCGCTTGCGCTCGGTCTCGGCGCGGCTCCCTTGCATGAGGGCGCGTTCGCGGCGGCGCTCGCGTTTGCTGGCGCGGCGGGATTGCTGAAAGCGTTTCTGCTGCGCGTGGCGCCGGGCGCGGCGCTGGCCGCCATCTGCGCGGTCGCGGCGCTGACGCTCGGCGCGCAGGCGGATTTGGTGGGCCCCTCGGGCGCCGCTTTTGGCGCATTGATCGCCATGGCGGCCACGGTCGGCGCGCTCAATTTACGCGTGGAGGCCATCCACCCCGCCGCGTTCGCCGTCGCCTTGGTGGGCCTTTTCGTGCTGAGCGGGCAAGACAGCGCCGCCATCTGGTTCACGCCGGCCGCCGCATGGGCGGGCGCGCTGTTTCTGGGCATTGCGGTGATCCGCGTGCCGGATTTGGGCGCGCGCGGGGTGGCGCTTGCGGGTACGGGCGTGCTGGCGCCGCTCTGCGCGATCGCGGCGCTCTATTGGTCGGGCCACGGCCTTGCCGCGCCTTTGGCGGCGGCCGGCGCCTTGATCGCGGCGGGCGCGGCGTTCGCCGGCGTGATCGCCGCGACGGCGCAGCGCGGCGCGCGCACCTTGGCCTCGCTCAAGCTGACGCTTTGGGTTTTGGCCGGCGGCGCCTTTATCGCAGCGAGCGCGGCGATTTTGCTGATCGGCTCCACCGCGATCGCAGCGGGCGCGTTCATGCTGACAGCGCTTGCGCTGCTCGCGCTGGATTGGCGCTTGCCGGATGCGGTGTGGCGCACCTTGGCGTGGGTCGCCGGCGCGCTTGGCGCGCTGCATGCGGGCGCAGCGGCGTTGATGCTGCTGAACGAAGGCGGCGCGCCGTTCACTTTGCTCGCGCTTGGGGTTGCAGCGCCCGCGCTGTTGGCGGGGGCCTGTGCTTATGTCGCCCAACGCCAGCCGGCACCCGCGACCGCGAGCCTGTTTGAAACGCTCGCCATCACGCTCTGCGTCGTCGGCGCCAGCCTGTTGCTGCGCGTGCTGATCTCGGGCGGGGCGCTGATGCTCACGCCGATCAGCTTCCCCGAGGCGGGGCTGCACATCACGTTGTGGCTGATCATCTCCCTGCTGGTCGCGGCGCGCTGGCGCTATGGCGCGCAAATCGCGCGCAGCTTCGCAGCGGTCGTGCTGGCGGGGATGGCGCTGCTGGCGAGCGCGGCGGCCGCGCTGCTTTGGCTCACCCCGCACTGGACGGCGCGTACGCCGACCGAAGATGCGGGGCCGCTGCTGCAATTCGCGGGGCTGGGCTTCCTGGCGCCGGCGATCATGTTCTGGGCGCATTGGGTGCTTTGGCGCGGACGCGGCGCGAATTTGCGCACGCGCCTTTCGCTCGGGGCGGGCGCGCTGATGATTGCGGCGATGGTGACGTTGATGGCGCTGCAGGCGCGCGATCCCGCCGCGCCCGGGCCGGATTGGATGGGCGCCATTGTCGGCGCGGCCGCGTTCGCGCTGGCGATTGGGCTCAATTTCGCCAATGGCGTGACGCTGCACAGCGCGCCGCGCCCCTCATATTTCGAGGAAAATCTCCAAGGCCACCGGCGCCGCCAAAGCCGGCGTCAAACGCGCTAGCAGGCGCGTCATGTGCGGCGTTTCGGCATGGGTCTTGAACGCCGCCCAATCGATAAAGCGCGCATGAACGGCGAAATGCCGATCCGCGCCGATGGCGCGGGTGATGTAATAGGTGGTGCAGGCGGGCTCTTCCTTGCGCACGGCGGCGGCGAAAGCGCCAAGCGCCTCTTCCAGCACCGTTTGCGCGCCCGCTGGCGCCTCAAGCCGCGCTGTGACGCACACCGCGCCCTCGTGGCGCGCCGGCTTGCGCTGCGATGGAGCATCCTCGCCATCAGCCATGCTTGTTTCGCCGCCCCCCGGCGGCGTCCTTCAGCCCAGGGCCGAAGCTTAGGCGCGAATTTAACGCGTGCGCAACCTGGCGCCTCAGCTCCCCCAGCAGGCGTAGGCGACCTCTTTCAGGCGTAGGCCCGAGCCGGCCTGATACGTGTGGCTCTGGTTGTTGGCCGTCACCGTGATCACGTCGCGCTCCTGCACGCCGGCCAGGATCGGCGGACGCTGGGGCAGATTGATCACCACGCGCGCCTGACGGCCCCGGCCCTCCACGCTGGCGGGCACGTTGATGGTGAGGTTGCCAAGCTGCACGGCCGCCGTGGTGATGCGGCGCGCGCGCGGACCCAGCGTGTAATCGGTGACGACGATATCGCCCGTGGGCGGGCGGCAGGTGAGCGTTGCGGTGATGCGGCCGCGATCATCGCGCTGGGTCGCGGTCGCCACGCCATCCACATAGGCGTAGTGCCAGCCCGGCTGGTTTTGCGCCATGCCCGCGCCCGGCGCGGCAAGCGCCAACGCACAAACCGCACCCGCCAACAGTTTCCGCATCGCTTCGTCTCCGTCCCGCTTCGGCCTGACCGGGTGCTTAGCATCCGACGGCCCCAGGGGCGATGCCTTAAGACGGTTGAAGCTTCGTAATCCTCAGCTTGCCTTGAGGCCCAAAACGCCCGCGCCCTGCTCCAGATCGAGCAGAAATTGCTTGCGCCCCATGCCCCCGCCATAGCCCGTGAGGCCGCCATTGGCGCCGATCACGCGGTGGCAGGGGATAATGATCGAAATCGGGTTGCGCCCGTTGGCCAGCCCCACCGCACGCACCGCCTTGGGATTGTTGATCGCATCCGCCTGCTGGCCGTAAGAGCGCGTCGCGCCATACGGGATTTGCTGCAGCGCCGCCCAGCATTTGCGCTGGAAATCCGTGCCGCGCGGCGCGACCGGCACGTTGAAGGCGCGCAGCTTACCGGCGAAATAGGCGTCAAGCTCGCGCCGGGCCTGATCGAGAATGCGGTCAGCGCCGGCCGGCGCGGGCGTATAGGGATAGCGCGGGCTCTCGAACTCGAGATGCGCGAGCGCCGCGCCGTCGGAGATGAGCGTGAGCGGGCCGACGGGGCTGTCGTAAACGGTGCTGATCATGGCCGCATGCCTTTCTTGGCGCCGCGCCGCCACAAGCGGATGGCCGCGTAGGCGCGCCAGGGTTTCAGATGCTCCAGCGTCTCGCCTTTGCGGCCGAGCGCATTGATGAGGGCGATGTCGGTGGCGGGATAGGCGTCGGGATCGCCGAGCGCGCGCAGCGCGACATACTCGATCGTCCAAGGGCCGATGCCTGGAATCTCCTGCAACGCCGCGCGCCCCGACGCGATGGCGCCGCGCGCCAGCAGCAATTTGCCATCCGCCGCCGCACGGGCAAGCGCGTGCAGCGTCTCGGCGCGTTTGCCGGGCACGCCGATCTTGGCGATCGACGCGGGCTTGGCGTTGGCGAGCGCGGCGGCATCTGGGAAGGCGCGCGTCAGCCCTTCGGGGCCGCGCTCCAAACGCGCGCCGAACGCTTCGACCAAGCGCGCCGTCAGCGTGCGCGCGCCGGCGACGGTGACTTGCTGGCCCAACACGGCGCGGATCGCGGTTTCAAACCCATCGAGCGCGCCCGGCACGCGCACGCCCGGCTCGCGCTTCACATCGGCTTTCAATTCTGGGTCAGCGGATAGATGCGCATCCACCGCAATCATTTCCGCATCGAGATCAAACGCGCCGCGCACATTGGCCACCAGCGGGCGCAGGTGCGGCGCGAGATTTTCGCTGAGCGTCAGCATCAGGCCTTTCGGCCCCATGCCGATTTCGATCCAGCCCAACGCATCGCCCCATTTCAGCGTGCGCGCGTACGTCTTGACGCCACCCAGCTCCACACCCGGCAGCGCGCGCATGGAGAGAAATTGCAGGATCGGCGCGATAGTGTAATCGCCGCGCGGCGAGAGGCTGACGGTGAACGTCTCGCCGCGCTGGATCGCCTTGCGCCCGCGCATCTTCGTAGGCGGGGCGCCGTAGCGGTCCTTCATGGTGGCGTTGAAACGGCGCAGGCTGCGGAAGCCGGAAGCAAATGCGATTTCGGTGACGGGCAGAGCGGTTTCATTCAGCAAGCGCCGCGCCGCCAGCAATCGGCCCGTCTGGGCGATCTCGATCGGGCTTGCGCCAAATTGGGCGTTCATCACGCGGCGCAAATGGCGCGAGGTGACGCCGAGGTCGCGCGCCAGCGCCTCCAAACCCTGCTCTTCCAATGCGCCCGCCTCGATGCGCGCGTAGGCGGCCGCGGCCAGGCGCGCGGGTGCGTCGATCGGCGCAAGGCCGGGGGCGCGTTCGGGGCGGCATAGCAAGCACGGGCGAAAGCCCGCCGCTTCGGCGGCGGCGGCCGAGGGCCAGAAGGTGCGGTTCTGCCGCTTCGGCGTGCGCGCGGGGCAGATGCAGCGGCAATAGATGCCGGTGGACGTGACGCCCACATAGAAACGCCCGTCAAAGCGGCGGTCCTTGGCGTCGCATGCGCCGTGGCAGGTGTCTGCATCCAGCATGGCGCCATTATGGGCCTTTCCGCCGCCGCCGTCTCGCCGGATTCGGACATCCTTGCGACGGCGGGTTTCCCTGGCGTCGGCTTTTGACAGCGCGGGCGCGGCGCGAAACAGTGCGCGGCGGAGGCGAACGATGATGCGGGCTTGGATTGCGGCGCTGGCGGCGCTGGCGACACTGACAGGCGCGGCGCATGCGCAAGACGCGGCGCGGCCGAACATCGTGCTGATCCTGGCCGATGATGTCGGCTACACCGATCTCGGCGCGTATGGCGGCGAAGCGCGCACGCCGAACATCGACGCGCTGGCCCAGCGCGGGGCGCAATTCTCGCGTTATTATTCTTCGCCGCTCTGTTCGCCCTCACGCGCGATGCTGCTGACGGGGCTCGACAATCATCGCACAGGGCATGCGACCATCATCGAAGTGCTGCCGCGCGAATTGCGCGGGCGCCCCGGCTATTCGATGCGGCTTGAGCCCGGCGTCACGACGATTGCGACAAGGCTGCGCGATGGCGGTTATCGCACGTACGCGACCGGCAAATGGCATCTGGGCCACGGGCCGGGCGACTTGCCGGACTCGCACGGGTTCGACCGCTCCTTCGTGCTCGACGCTTCGGGCGCGGACAATTGGGAACAGCGCCCCTACATGCCTTATTATCGCACCGCCGATTGGTTCGAGAACGGCGCGCCGGCGCGGCTGCCGGAAGATTTCTACTCCAGCCAATTCATTGTCGATCGCATGATCTCGTATCTCGACGCCGATGAAGCGCGCGAGGAGCCCTTCTTTGCGTATCTGGCGTTCCAGGCTGTGCACATTCCAGTGCAGGCGCCGCCGGAATTCACGGCGCGCTATGACGGGGTTTACGACGCGGGCTGGGAGGCGCTGCGCCAGGAGCGCTGGCGGCGCGCGCAGGCGCTGGGCTTGATCCCGGCCGCGGCGCCGATCGGGACGGCGCACCCAAGCTTGCGCGCGTGGGACTCCATCCCGCGCGAAGAGCAGGCGCTGTTCGCGCGCAGCATGCAGGTGCATGCCGGCATGATTGAATCGATGGATCAGCATATCGGTCGCTTCATCGCCTATCTGCAAAGCCGCGGGCTGGCGGAAAACACCATCTTCATCGTCACCTCCGACAACGGCCCAGAGCCCAGCAATCCGATGGGCGAGCCAGATTTCATTCGCTGGATGCGCATGCAGGGCTACACGCGCGAGCTGGCGAATTTGGGCGAGCGTCGTTCCTGGGTTTTCATCGGCGCCGAATTCGCCAACGCCACGGCGACGGGCGCGCTCTACAAATTCACCACCGGCGAAGGCGGCTTGCGCGTACCGATGATCGTGGCCGGGCCGGGCGTCGCGCCCCAGCGGATCGACGCACGCACGTTCGTCACCGATATCGCGCCCACGCTGCTGGAGCGCGCGGGCGTGGCCGCGCCGGCGGCGGAGATGGACGGGGTGAGCATCAACGCGCTGCTGAGCGGGGCGACGACGAGCGTGCGCGGGCCGGAAACGCCGCTCGGCGTGGAGGTTTCAGGGCACGCGGCGCTTTATCGGGGCGACTACAAATTGGTGCGCACGCCCGCGCCCTTGGGCGACGGCGCTTGGCGGCTTTACAACATCGCGCTCGATCCGGGCGAAACCAACAATCTCGCCGCGAGCATGCCGGGCTTGGTCGCCGCGCTCACCGCCGACTACGAGGCGTACGCCGCGCGCACGGGCGTGCTTGCGCTGCCGGAAGGCTACGACGTTCAGCGCCAAGTCGTCGACAATGTGCGCATGAAGCAGCTTGAATATTATTGGTGGGTGCTGGCGCTGATCGCGCTCGCCGCGATCGGGTTGATCGCGCTTGTGGTGCTCGGGGCGCGGCGGCTGTTGCGCAAACGCGCCGCGCCCTAAGCGTGAGACTTATTGAACCGAGATTTGATAGGGCGAGGCTTCGCCCTGGAACGACACGATCTCGGCGTAATAGACGCCCGGACGCGGCGCATCGATCACCACGCGCTCATCCACCGTGCCGAGCGCGTTCGATTTCCACTCGTAATTCTGGCCCGCCGAGATATCGACGCCCTGAACCGACTGAATGTTGTTGGAGCCGACATAGAGATCGAGATCGGTTGTCATGCCCGACAGCGTCACCGTGATGGAGCGTACGCCCTCCGGCGCCTGGAAGCAGAAATAGCGCGCGTTCTCGGGATAGCTTTGCGCGGCCTCGATCTGATTGCTGACCGTCGCGCCGATCGCGATCGGCTGAGCAGGCGCGTCGCACGAAGACGGCGCGGCGGCCGCCATCTGCTGGCTGGCGCTCCCGGCGGCGGGCGCGCCAGCTTCCCCGCAAGCCGCGAGCGCCAAAGCGATCAAAGGCAACATGATTGTACGCATCCGAACCTCCTTTGGGGCGAATTGCCCTCAAGCAGCCTTGGCGCTCAGCGCCGTAAAACGCTTCAGATGATAGTCGACATTGCCGTAGGTGGCGTCCAGCATGGTGACGCGCTTGAAATAATGGCCCACGCGCATTTCGTCGGTGACGCCCATGCCGCCGTGGATCTGCACCGCGTTCTGGCCGACGAAGCGGCCCGCGCGCCCGATCGAGACTTTCGCAGCCGACACCGCCTTGGCGCGCTCGGCGTCGCTCGCGTCAAGCTTCAAGGTGGCGAGCAGCGCCATGGAGACGCTCTCCTCGGTGTTCATGAACATGTCCACCATGCGGTGTTGCAGCACTTGGAAATCGGCGATGGCGCGGCCGAATTGCTTGCGCGTTTTGGCGTAGTCTTGCGTCGAGGACGTCATCATGCGCATGCAGCCCACGGCTTCGTGGCCATAGGCGGCGTTGGCTTCATCGACGAGGCGCTCAATCAGGGGCAATGCGCCATCGGCGCCGCCAAGCAAGGCGTCGGCGCCAACGCTGACGTTCTCAAGATAAACCTCCGCGGCGCGCGAGCCGTCCATGGTGGGATAGTCGCGCGTGGAGACGCCCTTGGCGCTCTTCGGGACAAGGAAGAGCGACACGCCCTTGGCGTCGCGCTGGGCGCCCGCCGTGCGCGCGGTGACGAGCAGCACATCGGCCTGCGGCGCGCCGATCACCACGGCTTTTTGGCCGTTCAGCACATAGCCGGCGCCATCCTTCTTGGCGCTCGTCGACACATCGTTCAGCGCCCAGCGGCTCTTCGGCTCGGCCTGCGCGAAAGCGATGATGCGTTCACCGCCCGCGATGGCGGCGAGGTGCTCTTCCTTCTGCGCGGCGGCGCCCGCCGCGACCAGCGCGCCCGCGCCGATGACGACGGTGGACACATAAGGCTCAACCACCAGCGCCTTGCCGAATTCTTCCATCACGACCGCAACGTCGATCGCTCCGCCGCCGAGGCCCCCCGCCTCCTCCGGCAAGGGCGCGGCGAGCAGGCCAAGTTCCGCGAACGTCGCCCAATTCTTCTTCCAGCCGTCCTCGCTGGCGAGCGCGGCGCGGCGTTTCTCGAAATCGTATTGGCCGGCCGCCCATTTCGCGATGGAGTCGCGAAGCATGGTCTGTTCTTCGGTGTAGTCAAAATTCATCAGGCGCTCCCTTCGCGCACATTCTCCGCGCAGGCGCCACGGGTCAAGGCGCGCTTAGCGCGGACGGCGACCAAAGATGATCTCCCACAAGCCGCGCTTACGCCGCGGCGGCGGCGCGAGCGGCCCCTGCGGCGGCGACCACGGCCCCGGCCGCGGCGGCCCCGAAGGCAGCGGCGTGAAGCGCGGCGCCGTCGCGGCAG
This sequence comes from uncultured Terricaulis sp., assembly GCA_964635925.1. Taxonomy (GTDB): domain Bacteria; phylum Pseudomonadota; class Alphaproteobacteria; order Caulobacterales; family Aquidulcibacteraceae; genus Vitreimonas. The sequence continues at coordinate 10,270 of CAZWQS010000007.1, forward strand.
GGCGGCGCGGGGCGTTTCCGGCGGCGGCAGCCTTCAACCGCGCCGCGACCGCGTGCGCGTCGCCTGCCCATTGCATGGAATCCTTGCCGCGGATCAGCGGAAGCTTGGAGAGATCGGGTTTGCCCACGATCAGCGGCACGACTTTCTTTTGGCCATTCACCTCCAGCGCGAGCGCGGTGTTCACCTCCACGATCGGCCATTCCTTGTTGACCGCGTTGCTGGAGACGATGGCCAGCACCGTGCGCGCCGAACCGAGCGCCGTGTTGATCTTCTCGGTGAAGCTTTGGCCCCAGCCGATATGCGCCTCATCCAGAAACGCCTTCACGCCCAACTTGGCGCACGCTTCAAAGATGGGGCGGGCGATCTCGTCCTTATCCTCGCTGGCGTGGCTAATGAAGACGTCATAATCATCCGCACCGAACACCATCTGGCGAATGAAGCGCGACGGATTGGGATCAACCTTGAGCACCTTGGCGCAGAGATTGAGGAACGCCGAGTCTTCCGCTCCGCGCACCATTTTCACGAAGGCGAGCTGGCCGTAGAGCGCGTTGCGATAGGCGCGGTCGTAATTGTCCGGCAATTGCAGCGCACCGCGATGGCGCAGGAAATGCTCGCGCGCGGCGGCTTCGAGGCCGAATTTTTCCCAGGCGTGCAGCATGGCGCGGATGCGCCGGATGCGCCGGCGCGAGACGTTAGCCTTGGAATTGACGTTGAGCCCGGTGACGCTCTGACGCTGATCGCGTTTTTGCAGACGCACCTTTTTGTGGTTGATCGCAAAACCGGCGGCGATCACCGCACGCTCCAGCGCTTCGCCCGCACGAACGCCAAGCGAACCGCCCTCGCCCTGCGCGGAGACGGCGATGGCGGCGGGAAATACCGCGTGATTGCAGGAAAAGGTGATGTCGTCGGCGTAGCGCGAATAGCGCACCCCGTTTTCGCGCGCGAGCCGCGAGAGCGCGCGGTCAAGCTGCACCGACGCGAAATTGGAGAGCGGCGGTGAGGTCGGCGCGCCTTGGGGCAGCCCGTTTCTGTGCGTGCACAATTGCGCGAAGAGCGCCGCGGCGGCCGGGCCGAGCTTGAACGGCGCCGCCATGAAGATGCCGCGCACGCGGCCGAAATTCACGCTGGGGAAGAAATCCTCCAGATCAATGTTCAGCACATAACGCTGGCCGACATGCTCGCCCGCATTGGTGAGGATCGAGCGCGCCTTGATAAACCCATGCGCGCCAGGGTGCGCGACGTATTGAAGCTGCAAAAGCGGCGCGAGCTTTTCCTGCAACTCGCGGATCACGCCGATCGGCGCATGGATCTGGCGCATGCCCCCGGTGCGCTTGGGAATTTCAAACGCGCGATAACGCTGCTCGTCGGGCGCGCGATAGAGCGCGTACGTCAGCTTGCCGAGCGAAACGCCGAGGAAGCGCGCGGCGTCCTGCGCCGTCTCGACGGGCTTGCCGTTGTCGAGACGCAACCCTTCCGCTTCTTCGAAATTGGAAGGCATCCCACCCCTCGTACCTTACCAAACCCGCCCGTAGGGCTGGGTTTAAAGACAGACATTGTTTGTTCCGTCGCAGGATCGACAACGGACGTAGAAGGGCAGGATGCTTGCCGCGATCAAGCGCAAGCACGCGGAGCGAGTCAATCGCTCTCGCGAACCTGTCTGCGGATTTAGACGCGCCTAAAGCCCCAGCACCATCTTCGCGATGATGTTGCGCTGGATTTCGTTGGAGCCGCCATAGATCGAGGCTTTGCGCCAATTGAAATAGACCGGCGCGGCGGGGGCGGCGTAATCCGGCCCGACGGCGAATTCGTTATCGCCCATCCCGCGCGGATAGGGCTGGGCGTAATTGCCGATCGCTTCGATCGTCAGCTCCGTCAGGCGTTGCTGGATTTCGGTGCCGCGAATTTTCAACAGCGAGCTTTCCGGCCCCGGCCCCTTGCCCGCGCTTTCGCGCGCCAGCGTGCGCAGCTCCGTCATTTCCAGCGCCGAGAGATCGATTTCGAGCTGCGCCAGCTTGCGCTGGAAATCTTCGGACTCGATCAACGCTTTGCCGTCATCGCCGATTTCGGCCTTGGCGATCGATTTCAGCTTTTCGACATTGCGCTTTGAGCGGGCGACGCCGGCAATGCCCGCGCGCTCGTGCGCCAGCAAAAATTTCGCGCAGGTCCAGCCCTTGTTTTCTTCGTGGATGCGCTGATCGACCGGTACTTTGACGTTTTCCAGGAAAACGTCGTTCACCTCATAGCCGCCGTCGAGCATCTTGATCGGGCGCACGGTGACGCCCGGAGATTTCATGTCGATCAACAGGAACGAAATGCCTTCCTGCGCCTTCGCGTTGGGATCGGTGCGGACGAGGAAGAAGCCCCAATCGGCGTATTGGCCGAGCGTGGTCCAAGTTTTTTGGCCGTTGACGATATAGAAATCGCCTTCGCGCACGGCTTTGGTTTTCAGCGATGCGAGATCAGAGCCCGCGCCCGGCTCCGAATAGCCTTGGCACCACCACACCTCGCCGGAGAGAATGCCAGGCAGAAAGCGCTTTTTCTGCTCCTCCGTGCCGAACGTATAGATGACAGGCGCCACCATCGATACGCCGAACGGCAGCGGCGGAATGGTCTCCGCGCGCGCGTTTTCTTCAAGCCAGATGTAACGCTGCGTGGCTGTCCAGCCTGTGCCGCCATATTGCTTGGGCCAAGCGGGCGCGGACCAGCCCTTCTTGCCGAGGATTTGGTGCCAAGCGAGGAAATCCTCCTTGGACAAATCTTCGCGCAGCACTTTGCCTTTCAGGTGCGCTGGATAATTGTCATTGATGAACGCGCGCACTTCGTCGCGGAACGCGATCTCTTCCGGCGAAAAATCGAGATTCATGAAAGCCTGCCTATTCGCGCGCTTCCTCCTCGCGCGCTTGTCGGCGCGACTATAAAGCGCCGCGCGGCCCTATCAACTCGGCATCGGGCACGCGCTTGCCGCTACGGCGCCGGTTGGCGTCCGCGCGCGTGTCGCTCGCTTCACGCTGCGTCGCGCTCTGGCGTGACGCTTGCGGCGGGGCGGGCGCGACGGTCGCCTCGGCGCGATCGGGGGCCAGCGCGCTGCGCGCATCCTCGGCTTGGCAGGGCGCGATCACCTCCGCGCTGGCGGCTGTCGGGCATGTGACGGCGGCGAGCGCGCCGGCCAGAACCAAAATCTTCATCTCGCTCTCCCTCCCGGCGCGGGCGTAAGCCCGCATGTGGCTTACGCTGCGTCGTGGCCGGCCCGGCCGTTCTGGGCGACATGGGCGGCCGAACAGGCCGCGGCCCGTTCGGCGCGCATCATAGCTGCGTCGGCGGGATTGGCGACCGCGCGCAGTTCGGCGTTGACCGTGTTCACTTCATTGTGTGCGCGCTGGACGGCGGCCGCCGGCTGGCGCTGGGCTTCGACATTGAGGCGAGCGCGCTCGGCGGCGAGCCCCTCGCCTTGGCTCAAGGCGCCTTCATAGGCGGTGCAACGCACGGCGCTGACGAACGCCTCGCCCGACATCTGCGGCCCCGAGGCTTGGACGGCCAGCGGAACGGCGATAGCGGCGGCTGCTGCAGTGGCGATCAGGGCGAAACGCATGAAACTTGACCCTCCAGGTCGGCAAAAACTGACTTAACCTTGCCTGACCTTCGCTTGGGGAGATGCCGCGACGCCCCGCCTCGGATGCGGCCTTGCCGCGATTTCAGGCTTATATCGATATACGATATGTCATATCGAATGTCAACGCATTTTTATTGAGAAACGATATTTGGTATTTGGCGCCCGTTGCCGCGTCCGTTCGAGGCGCTTAGCACGTGCGAGATGAGCGGCGCCCCGATCTCGACCCCCTGCCAAAAAGTGTGCGCCGTGCAGGGCCAATCGGGCCTCTGCGTGGGGTGCGGGCGCACGCTGCGCGAGATCGCGGCGTGGGGCTCATACGACGAGCCGCGCCGCCTCGCGATCATGGCCGAACTGCCCGCCCGCCTGGCGGCGGCGAAGATCGGAACGCCCGACTAAATTAAAACGCCTGGCGCAGCATATTGAGCGCCACCAGCCCCAGTAAAACCGCGAACGCGCGCTTCAGCGTCTGCTGCGGCAAGCGGTGCGCCAGCCGCGCGCCGATTGGCGCGGTCAAAGCCGTGAGCAACGCAAGCAGCACAAAGCCGGGCATATTCACGTAGCCGAGCGACCAAGGCGGCAAACCCGCCGCGCCCCAGCCGCTGACGACATAGCCAAGTGCGGCCGGCAGCGCGATCGCCGCGCCGAAGCCGGACGCCGTCGCCACGGCCTGATGGATCGCACGCCCGCAGAGCGTCATCAGCGTGACGCCGAACGCGCCCCCGCCGATGCCCATCATCGCCGACAGCACTCCGATGGCGCCCGCAATCGCCGCGCGCGGCGCGCCCGCGGGCAAGTCATTGGCCACACGCCAGTGCGGATTGCCGAACGCCATTTGCAGCGCGATCAGCAGAAGGCCCGCGCCAAACACGATGAGCAGCGCTTGCGTGTTGGCGAAGCCGGCGATCGCCGCGCCAAGCAGCGCGCCAAGCGTGATCCAAGGCGCCCAGGATTTGAGCACCGCATAGTCCACCACCCCCGCCTTGGCGTGCGTCGCGAGCGAGCGCCAGGACGTGGAGATAATGGTGGAAAGCGCGGTGCCGATCGCAACGTGCATGCGCACGCTTTCATCGACGCCGAGCGCCGTGAACACATAATAAAGCGCAGGCACGATCACGACGCCCCCGCCAATGCCGAACAAGCCGCCGACGAAACCCGCCAGCAGCCCAGCGCCGGCGAGCGCGGCGATAAACACAAGCAAGTCCGCGCTCATGCGGGAATGCGCATCTGCGTGACTTCCGCCAGCGCGGCGCGCACCACGTCAACGCCCGCTCCGGCGCGCACGCCTCGCTCCGACAGCACGCGCCGCCAACGCCGCCCGCCCGGCGCGCCATTAAAAAGGCCGAGCATATGGCGCGTCATCGCGTGCAGCGGCGTTCCTTCCGCCAGACGCGCGGCGATATACGGCAAATACGCCTCCACCGCCGCCTCGCGGCTTTGCGCAGGCGCGGCCACGCCGAACACGCGCGGATCAACATCGAGCAGCACCGCCGGATTTTGATACGCCGCCCGGCCGAGCATCGCCCCATCCAAGCCTTCGCTTTCGCTCAAAGCGTGATCGAGATCGATCAGACCCCCGTTCAAGATGATCTCCAAATGCGGCCGCTCGCGCTTCAACGCGCGCACCAGCGGATAGTCCAGCGGCGGCACGTCGCGATTTTCCTTCGGCGAAAGCCCGCTCAGCCACGCCTTGCGCGCATGCACGATAAAGGTGCGGCAGCCTTCCCGCGCGGCGAGATCAACCAGCGTAAAAAGCGCCTCGCGCGGCGCCTGATCATCGACGCCGATGCGGCACTTGATCGTCACCGGCGTATCGGGCGCGCCCGCTTGCGCCGCGGCCCACAAGCGCGCGACCAAATCCGGCTCGCGCATCAGGCAGGCGCCGAAGCGCCCCGCCTGCACGCGATCGGATGGGCAGCCGATATTGAGGTTGATTTCATCGTAGCCGAACTCGGCGCCGATGCGCGCGGCCTGCTCCATCTTTGCGGGATCGCTGCCGCCGAGCTGCAGCGCGAGCGGATGCTCCACAGGCGAATAGCCCAGCAGGCGCGCGCGATCGCCATGGATCAATGCGTCGGCCGTTAGCATCTCGGTGTAAAGCAGCGCATGGCGCGTCAACGCCCGATGGAACGCCCGGCAATGGCGATCGGTCCAATCCATCATGGGTGCAATGGAGAATTTATGCGGTTGAATTTGCATGCTTTAATAAGTCGCCGCCGGCAAGATGCGCCTTCTTAGCGCGCGCTGGGCGCGCCGCAAGGCCCACCGCGGGACCCTGCGCCCTTGGGCGCTCTCAGGATTGCGTCGCCCCGCCTGCTGAAAAGCTCTGACGCGCGAGCGAGCGCGCGACGAGCACGAGCGCGATCACCGCAAGCGGGTAAAATGGCGTAAGCGAAAGCAGCGCATATTCGAGCCCCGCCTCGGCGCCGTAAGCATGCGAAAGCCGCTCGCTCATGAAGCCGATATAGAGCGGGCCAAGCCCCATGCCGACGAGGTTGTTTACGAACAGCAGGATCGCCGCCGAGGTGCTGCGCTGATTGGGCGGGGCGATATTTTGCACGATGGCCATGCCCGGGGCGACAAACATCATGTTCATCGCCATCGGGATCGCAAACCAGATCAGCGCCGCGGCCCAGCTATCGGCCAGGACGCCCATGACGAAAAACGGCACGCCAATGGCCAGCGCCCAGGCGGGAATAAGCGCGAACGCGCTTGGGTTCTTACGCGCATAGCGATCCGCCAGAAAGCCGCTCAAGAACATGCCGATCGCCATCGCAAGGCCGATGACGATACTATAGTACGCGGCGATATCGCTCATTTCGGCCCTCTTGGCGCGCATCAAAAGCGCAGGCGCCCAGGCGGCGAAGGCGTTGAACACGAAGCTGTAGGTTGCGGCGGCAAGCAGCAACAGCGAAAGCGTTGGGTTGCGAACGTAATCGTGGATGCATTGCATGATCGAGGGCTGGGGCGCGGCTTGCGCCGGCGCGGCGTCATAGCGGCCGCGTTTGGGCTCGCGCACCAAAAGCCACAGCAACACGGAAAGAAAAATGCCCGGCGCGGCGACAGCGAAGAACGCCATCTGCCAGCTAAACTGCGCCGCCACCCAGCCGCCGAGCGCAACCCCCGCCGTGGCGCCGAGCGGAACCCCAAGCGACCAAATGCTGATCGCGCCGCCGCGCCGATGCGGGGGAAAATAATCGGAAATGATGGACATCGAGGGCGCGGCCCCGCCGGCTTCGCCGATGCCGACGTCCCGCAGGGCGAGCGTTTCTTCATGGACAGCGTGCGGCGCTACAAAAATGAGTTGGCCCCGGAATTGGCCGCGCAAGCGGCGGCGTTCGTGACTCAAGAGGCGATCCATACCCGCGAACACATCGCCTTTAACCGCCAGGTGGCCGATCATGGCTACGATGTCGCCGCCCTGGAGGAGCGCACGCGCCAACGCCTGGCGATCGCGCGCAGCCGTCCCCACCGCATCCAACTCGCCGTCACCATCGCACTCGAGCATTTCACAGCGATCCTGGCGCACGCGCTGCTGACCAATCCGCATTATCTCGACGGCGCCGACGCCAGCGCCAAAGCGCTCTGGCGCTGGCACGCCATCGAGGAGATCGAGCACAAAGCGGTGGCGTTCGACACGTTCATGGCCATGCATGCGAAAACGCCCGGCGTGCTGCGCTGGCTGCGCCGCTGCGCCACCATGTTGCTGGCGACCATCATTCTGACGGACGTGGTTGGGCGCAACATGCGCGATCTTTTGCGTCAGGATGGTATTGCAGGTTGGACAGCTTGGCGCGGCGCGATGCGTTATCTCTGGGTGCGCCCAGGCGTGCTGCGCCGCCTCGGCGGGCTTTATCTCAGCTATTTTCGCCCTGGCTTCCATCCATGGGCGCATGATGACAGCGCGTTGATCACCTCGGTCGATCAGCAATTGCGCGCCGCCTATCCGAGCGCGGGAGAACGCGTGTGAGAGCCATTGTCATCGCCCTGCTCACGCTCGCCGCAACCACCGCGCACGCGCACGCAAGCGATCTCGCAGGCCTCTGGCGCACGCAGACCGAAGGCGGTCTCGTCGAACTTGCGACGTGCGGCGACGCCTTGTGCGGCACGATCGTGAGCTCTCCGCGGCTAGACGCCAATCCCGATCAGCGCGACGTGCGCAATAAAGACCCCGCGATGCGCACGCGCGCGCTGCGCGGCTTGCGCATCGTTGAAGCCCGCCCCGCGGGCGAGCGTCTACGCGGCTGGGTTTACAATCCCGAGGACGGCGAAACCTATAGCGGCGAGATCACGAGGCTTGCGGACGGGCGCTTGCGCTTGAGAGGCTGTGTCGTGTGGCCGCTCTGCAGCAGCCAAGTGTGGACTCGCGTGCGCTAGTCGTGCGTCACTGCGGTTCAAGAAGCGCGGGGAGGTGTTGGATCGCCAAATTATATCCAATGGGGCCAAAACCGGCGATCACCGCATCCACGGCGGGCGCCACGTAGGATGTATGGCGAAACGGCTCGCGCAGGTGCGGGTTGGAGATGTGCAGCTCGATCTTATAACCCTTGAACGCGCGCAGCGCATCGTGCAGCGCGATCGAGGTATGCGTGTAGGCGCCGGCATTGATGATAAGTGCGTCGCATGCGCCGATCGCCGTTTGGATCCAATCGACCAATTGGCCTTCATGATTCGATTGCAAGAACTCAAGGTCGAGCCCGCGTTCCGCGCCGGCTTTGACGCCAGCCTCGGCAATCTGCGCCAAAGTCGTCGCGCCATAGATTTCCGGCTCCCGCTGGCCCAGCAAATTGAGATTGGGGCCATTGAGCACGCGCACCTTCTTTCGCGCACGCGCGGGCGCATCCGCGCCTGATTTCCGCGCCAGAGCATCTATCGCCAGCAAATAGCCACGCACACCGAGGCCGCTGACGAGCGCTATTGGCGCGTTGGGCGCATGCAAAGGGTCCATTGCGCCGTCGCGAAAAATGTTGGCCGTATACGCCTCCACGATCGGCCGCTTCAGCGCCGCCGCCGCAGCGACGACGGCGGCGCGATCCGAATGGGTGTTTGAGCTAACGATCAGCGCGTCGTACGCCCCCGGCGTTTTGACCCAGGCGTCCAGATGCGCGGCGGCGTCCCCCCGATAAAAGGTCATGGCGATCCCGTATGCGGCGCAGCGTTGTGCGCAGGCCTGCTCTACGGGCGCATCGTCGGGGCCGTTGAGGATAAGAAGCGAGCTGATCTGCATGGCGTCCAGTGAGGCGGGCGCTGAACACACCCGTTCCCCTGAACATCGCACTTGGCGTGGCCATGCGGAAGAGCGAATACGCCGCCAGGGCTTCGCGCCGCCGGCGTTAACCAGCGAAAGCGCGCTCGATCACGAAGCTGGCCGGCTCGCTGTTGGCGCCTTCGATGAAGCCGCGCGCTTCCGCGATCGCCTTCATATCGTGCAGCACCGCCGAGGAGCCGCAGATCATGATGCGGTCCTGCGCCGGATCGAACGGCGCCGCGCCCAGATGCGTGAACAACGCGCCGTTCTCAATCAGGTTGGTGATGCGCCCCTCCAGGCCATGGGCGTCACGCGTGAGGCTGGCGACATGCCGCAGCTTTTGCGCGGCCGCCTCGCCCACTAACGGATCCGCGAGCGCGCCGGCCACGATCTCGTCGCCGTAAACCAATTCCGGCGCGGTGCGGCAGGTATGGGTGAGGATGATCTCGTCGTAACGCTCATACGTATCGGGATCGCGGATCAGGCTGGCGAACGGGGCGATCCCCGTGCCGGTCGAGATCATAAACAGGCGCTTGCCGGGCGTCAGCGCGTCGAGCACCAAGGTGCCTGTAGGCTTTTTGCCGAGCAGGATTTCATCGCCAGGTTGGATGTGCTGCAGGCGGCTGGTGAGCGGGCCGTCAGGAACCTTGATCGAATAGAACGAAAGTTGCTCGTCCCAGGCCGGGCTCGCGATCGAATAGGCGCGCAGCAAAGGCTTCGCGCCGTTCATCAGCCCGATCATCACGAACTCGCCCGAGCGGAAGCGCAGGCCCGCCGGCCGTTCGCAAGAGAAAGCGAACAACGCATCGGTATAGTGCTTCACCTGGGAAACGCGCGCCACATACACATTCGCCGGCGGCGGCGCGATGAGACTTGCCTGATCAGCCATGGAAATCCGAATTACCCCGCCAGCCGGCGCAACGACGCCAAGAACGTAAAATTGGGATCGATCGCCAGCACGATCTGGTAGATCGCCAGCGACGAAACGAAGCAGCCGATCGTCCCCATCAGCAGGCGCGGTTGTATCCTGCTGACCGCGAACGCCGCTACCGGGGCAGCCACCACGCCGCCGATCAGCAGCCCTGCAATATCGCTCCAGCGCACGCTGCCCAGCGTGAGAAAGAAGGTGGCGGAAATCGCCGCCGTGACGAAAAACTCGGAAATGTTAACGCTGCCTACCGTCTCGCGGACGGGGCTGCCGCGCCCGAGCAGCGTGGTGGTCGATACCGGCCCCCAGCCGCCCCCGCCAGCCGCGTCTAGGAAGCCCCCAACCACGCCAACGCCCACGGCGTCATTCGGCGCAATCGGCTTTTGCGGCAACGCGCGAAACGCCAGCGCGATCACAAACACGCCCATGCCGAGCAGGTAAAGCGAGACGATCGGTTTGATGATTGCGACTGGTAGGTATGAGACCGTCACCGCGCCGACGATGCCGCCAACGACGCCGGCCGGCGCCAGGCGCAGCACAAGGCTCCAATTCACATTGCGCCGCCAAGCGTGCGCCGCGCCCGATGCGCCGGTGGTGAAAATCTCAGCCGTATGCACCGCCGCGCTCGCGTGCGCGGGCGGCACGCCGAACGCCATCAGGAATGATGTGGAGACCAGCCCGTAGGCCATACCCAGCGCGCCATCGACGAACTGGGCGAGAAAACCCACCAGAACGGATTGCCAGAAAAAGGCGTCCATCAGATCAATCCGTGATTGGCCAAACGCGTGCGCGCATCGGCCACCAGCGTCTCGAAATCGGCGCCATCCTTGCGCAACGCGGCGCGCGCTTTTGCGATCACATCGAGCGCATGGGCCCAGTCCTCAGGGAACGCCGCCTCAAGCTGCTCACGCGCCGCGCGCGCGACGGCGGGGCTCGCCCCGCCCGTGCCCGCCGCCAAAGTGAGCTTGCCGCGGCGCACAACCGCGGGCGTATGAAAATCGCACAGCGCCGTCACGTCCTCGACATTGACCAGCACGTTGACACTGCCGGCGTTCGCCGCGAGCGCTTCGGCCTCGTCACGAGGCAGATCAGCGATCCAGATGGCGTGATAGCGCGCAAGGTCGGCAAGGCCAGGCAAGCCATCGCGCAACACGCCGCCCGCGACGCGTGCGAACTCGAACGTCGGCGCGTCTGACCAAATATCCGGCGCGGCGCCCGCATCGATCAGCCATTGCAATCGCCGCACAGCCAGCGCCCCGCGCCCGATCAGCGCCACGCGCGCGTGCGCGGGATCCAAATAGAGCGGGATCATGCCGCGGCCTCAGCGATCTCAAGCGCTTGGCGCGCGGAAGCGGCCACTTCACCGATGATCATCAACGCGGGGCCATCGCCGAGGCGGGCTGCGAGCGCCGGAAGATCAGCCAACGCGCCACTGAAGACCTTTTGCTCCGCCCAAGTGGCGCTTTCGATCAGGGCGACGGGCCGTTGCGCCGGCACGCCGCGCGCGACCAGCGCCTCACGCACGCTCTCGGCCTGCGCCGCGCCCATATAAATGACGGCGGTTTCGGCGGCCGCAGCGGCCTCGGCCCAATGCCGGTTGCCCTGCTCGCCGCTCCCCGTCGTCGGCGTCACGAACGTCACCGAGCGCGAAACGCCGCGCGAGGTTAGCGATACGCCCAGCGCAGAGGCAGCGGCGAAGCCGGCGCTGATGCCGGGCACGGTGACGACGGGGACGCCCGCAACGCGGCAGGCTTGGATTTCTTCCGTGGCGCGCCCGAACAAGTGCGGGTCGCCGCCCTTCAAGCGCACCACAATGCGGCAGCGCTGGCCCATGCGCGCCAGCAAACGGCAGATGAAGCGTTGATCCACCGAGGGCCGGTTCGCGCGCTTGCCGACATTGTAGAGCTTCGCCTTCGCGGCCAACGCCAGCACGTCAGCACTCACCAGCGCATCGTGCAGCACCACATCGGCTTCCGCTAGGAGGCGCGCGGCGCGCAGCGTCAAGAGATCAACCGCGCCGGGGCCGGCGCCGACCAGATACACAATACCCGTCATCCCACGATCTCCCGGATCATGCCGGCGGCGGCGGTTTGGTTGGTGTCGGGATCGAACAGCACGAACGCGCCGGTGCCGGGTAGGTCGGCGTAGAGATCAGCCAGGATCGGGTCGCGCGCAGCGAGTTGGATGCTGGCGATGTCGTTAAGCTTCAGGCCGCTGGCGGGCGCGTTGGCGAGCGTGCTCATGTCGCGCACGAAGCGTATCTGTTCGATCAGGGCTTGCGTCTCAAGCGCGCCTTGGCGCAAGCGATAGCGGCGGGCCGGCGTCCAGGCGTTTTCATCCAGCCAGCACAAATCCGCCACCACGCGGCGTGCATAACGCACTTCCGCATCAGCAATGACGCCGCCCTGCGCGAGATCGCGATCCTCAGCGAGTTCGATCGCCACCGAAGCGCCCGCTTCCGCACGCGCTACGCCGGCGCCGCCGACCCGAACCTGCGCAACGCTCGCTTCCACCGCGCCGGCTCCCACGCGAACCTTGTCGCCAGGGCGGATCGCGCCGGATTCGATGCGCCCGGCGTAGGAGCGTGCGCCGCCATGGCGCAGCACCACCTGCACCGGCAAACGCAGCGGGCCGTTGACTTGGCTGTCACGCGCCTGCGCGCCTTCGAGCAATTCGACCAGCGTCGGGCCGCCATACCAATCGGCGCCATCGCCACGATGAACGATATTGTCGCCCCGCTTGGCCGAGACCGGCACGAACGCGATATCCTTCAAGCCGAGCGCGCCCGCCACATCTCCAAACGCGGTGCGTACTTCCTCAAAACGCTCTTGCGACCAACCCACGAGATCCATCTTGTTGACGGCTACGATGAGGTTGAGCCCCATCAAAGCCGCCACCGATGCGTGGCGGCGCGTCTGCGGCTTCAACACGCCCTTTTCAACGCCCGCCACATCAATCACCAGCACCGCCACGTCCGACACGCTGGCTGCGGTGACCATGTTGCGCGTGTATTGTTCGTGACCCGGCGCATCGGCGATGATGAAGCTGGTGCGCGGGGTCGCAAAATAGCGATAAGCCACGTCAATCGTGATACCTTGGGCGCGCTCGGCCTCCAGCCCATCGGTCAGCGCGGCGAGATCGATGTCATCACCGTCGAGCCCCGCCGCCTGATCGCGCAGCAGCGCCTTGGAATCCAGCAACAGGCGCCCGATCAGCGTCGATTTGCCGTCGTCCACGCTCCCGGCGGTCATGAAGCGAATTTGCTCGCCGCCCCAATTCTGCGCCGGCCTGAAGAATGCGCCGCCATCCATCAGAAATATCCTTCGAGCTTGCGGCGCTCCATGGCCGCCGCGTTGGCGCGGTCGTCCATGCGCGTGGCGCCGCGCTCGGAGACGGCGGCGTTCAGAGTTTCGGCCAGCACGTCGGCTGCGTTCTCAGCGCCACTCTCCACCGGGCAGGTGCAGGTGATGTCGCCCACGGTGCGGAATCGCACCGCCAGATGCTCCACCGCCTCGCCCTCGCGCGGCGGCGTGAGATCGGTGATGGGGAAGAGCAAACCCTCGCGCCGCACGACGTCGCGCGTGTGCGTGTAGTAGAGCGAAGGCAGCGCAATCGCTTCGCGCGCGATGTAGGCCCAGATGTCAGCTTCCGTCCAATTGGACAGCGGGAAGACGCGCATATTTTCGCCGACGCCGATGTGGCGATTATAGAGCCCCCAGAGTTCGGGACGTTGGGCGCGCGGGCGCCAGGCGCCGAAGGCGTCGCGGTGCGAGAACACGCGCTCCTTGGCGCGAGCCTTCTCCTCATCGCGGCGCGCTCCGCCAATCAGCGCGTCGAATTCAAACTCCTGTTGTGCTTCCAACAGCGTAACAGCCTGGGCCGCGTTGCGACTGGCGGCGGGGCTCGGCAAGCGCACGCTGCCGCGACGGATGCTGTCCTCCACCTCGCGCACGATCAGCGCAAGCCCAGCCTCTTTCGCGCGTGCATCGCGATAGGCGATCACCTCAGGGAAGTTGTGGCCCGTATCGATGTGCAAAAGGCGAAACGGCGCGCGCGCGGGCGCAAACGCTTTCAGCGCCAGGTGGAGCAGCACTGCGCTATCCTTGCCGCCGGAAAACATCAACGCCGCGCGCTCATAGAAAGCGAGTTCGCGCAGGATATAGACCGCCTCCGCCTCCAGGCGATCGAGCCGGGCGGTTGCGGGCTGCAGCGCCGAACTTTGCAGAGCTTCACCACCCATCAGCGCGCCACCGTATTTGAATGCAAGCCGCATTCCTTGCTGTCCTGATTTTCCCACCACCAGCGGCCATTGCGCGGATCCTCGCCAGCGCGGATCGCTTTGGTGCACGGCTCGCAACCGATGGAGACATAGCCGCGCGGATAGAGCGCGCTAAGCGGGATGGCGAAACGCTCGGCATAAGCCAGCACGTCAGCCCAGCTCCAATCCGACAGCGGATTGTATTTGGCCATGCGCCGTTCGCTGTCCTGCTCGAATTCGGGAAGCGCCGCGCGCGTCAGCGCCTGCTCGCGCCGCTGACCTGTGATCCACGCATCGCGGCCGGCAAGCGCGCGGTTCAACGGCTCGACCTTGCGAATTTGGCAGCACAATTTGCGCTGCGCGACGCCTTCATAGAAGCCGTCCGTTCCGTGCGCGGCGACGTAAGCGGCGACAGCGGATTGCTCCGGACGATAGATCGCGATGTCGATCCCATAGCGCTCACGCGCCGCGGGGATCAGCGCCAGGGTTTCCGCGTGCAAGCGCCCGGTATCCAGCGTGAACACGTCAATCGGCAGCTTCAAACGCGCGATCGCATCAGTAACCACCATGTCCTCGGCCGAGAGGCTGGACGCCAACGCAGCGCGCTGATGCTTTGATGCGATCGTCCGCAACGCCCGCTCAAGCAAGCGCACGCGGGCGGCAAAATTGGCCTCGGCGCGCTGTGCGGCGAAGCCGGCGACGGGTGCGCTTTGATATGGCACGGAGAAAGTTTCCAGCGCGCGCAGCGCGGCGTCAGCGCTTTGATCGGCGCGGAGCGCGAAGGAATCGAAGCCCACGCGCGCCATCGCGAACACCTGGTCAGCCGTCACCGCGCCAAGCGCGCGCAAGCGCCCGCGATAATTCAGCCGCTGCCGCAACAGGAAAGCATGGCTGTAACCGCGCCCATCGCCGATGCGGGGAAAATCAACCGAGATCAGCGCGGCGTTACCGATGCGCCCTTCGAGCGCGCGCACGTCATCGGCGGGTTGCAGCAGAATGGCGCCGCCTTCGTCAGCGCCTTCGAGCCATTCCTGCATCGACAGATAGCGACCGCCTTCCCATTCAGTGGCGGAAGGGCCGGCCGGCGGCTTGATGACCGGCACAGTCTTCTTGCGCATGTCGCCGTGACCGTCATTGGGAGGCGTCACCGGCGTCGGCGCGGGGCGGGGCGGGGCCCGCCCTTGCACGCGCGCGCCTTGCGCATCGAGTTCGACCAACAAGCTCATGCGGTTTCGTGCTCCGCCGGCGCGAGCGCCGCTTTGAACGCGCCCGCGCCCAGGCGTTCCACAGCGGCGATGAAGCTTTCGCCGGGCAGACGCACGGCAAGATAGTGGCGCGCAAGGCGATCGACGAGGCCGGGCACCTCTTCCTGGCGCACGGCCTTGCCCGTCAGCACGCCCAGTGCGCCCGCGCCGTCGGCGCGGCCGCCGATCAACACTTGATACCAATCCTCGCCCGCCTTCTCGACGCCCAGGACGCCGATATGGCCGACATGATGGTGCGCACAGGCGTTGATGCAGCCGGAGACATTGATGGCGATCTGCCCCAAATCCTCCTCGATCGGCGCAAGCGTCTCAGCGATCGCCGCCGAGAGCGGGATCGATTTGGCGTTGGCCAATGAGCAAAAATCGCCGCCCGGGCAGCAGATGATGTCGGACGCGAGATCTATGTTGGCGCGCGCCAGGCCGCGTGCATCCAATTCCTGATACAATTCCTGCAGCCGCGCGCTCGGCACGTGCGGCAGGATCAGGTTCTGGTGGTAGGAGACGCGCACCTCGTTGAAGCTGTAGCGATCCGCGAGATCGGCGATGAAATCCATCTCGTCGGCCGTGGCGTCGCCCGGCGCTACGCCTTCGCGTTTTAAGCTGATGGTCACAGCGGCATAATCGTGATGGCGGTGAGCCGTAACGTTGCGCTTGCGCCATGCGCGGAAGCCAGGGTCAACGGCAAGCGCGCGCGGGGCGGGCTCCGCCCAATCCTGCAATGGCGGGTCGATGAAATATGCCGCGACGCGGTCCAGCGCCTCTTGCGTCAGCGTATTGGGCCCGCCGCGCAGGCGCGCCCATTCCTCATGAGTGATGCGCGCGAATTCTTCCGCGCCCAACGCCTCGACCTGGATTTTGATGCGGGCCTTGAAGATGTTGTCGCGCCGGCCGAGGCGATTATAGGCGCGCAACACGGCCTCGCTGTAGTTCAGCAACTCGCTCCAATGCAGGTCGCGCTTGATGATGGAGGCCAGGCGCGGCGTGCGCCCTTGCCCGCCGCCGACCTTCACGACGAGGCGCACCTCGCCCGCGTCGTCGCGGTAAAGGTCGAACGCCAGATCGTGCACCGGCGTGGCGGCGCGATCTTCCTTGGCGCCGTTGAACGCCACTTTGAACTTGCGCGGCAGATGCGCGAATTCCGGATGCAGCGTCGACCACTGACGCATGATCTCGCAATAGGGACGCGGATCGACAATTTCGTCGGCGGCGACGCCGGCGAACGCGTCAGTCGTCACGTTGCGCACGCATGAACCGCTGGTCTGGATCGAGTGCATCGACACGCCGGCCAATTCGGCCAGAATGTCAGGCACCTGTTCGAGCTTCACCCAATTGTATTGGAGGTTCTGGCGCGTCGTGAAGTGGCCGTAGCCACGGTCGTAGCGGCGCGAGATGTCCGCCAGTTTGCGCAATTGAGTGCTGGAGAGCACGCCATAGGGAATGGCGATGCGCAACATCGGCGCATAACGCTGGATGTAGAGGCCATTCTGCAGCCGCAGCGGGCGGAACGCATCCTCGTCAAGCTCGCCGGCGAGGTAACGCTTCGTCTGATCGCGGTATTGCGCCACGCGCTCTTCCACGATGAGTCGATCGACGGCGTCGTAGCGATACATCAGACAAAGCGTCCAGGGGGAAACGAGGCCGATGTCAGGCCCCCGCGGACGCGGAGAATGGGTTGGCCCCGAAAGCTGAGGAAGCGCGCAGGCCTTAAGCGTCGCTTTAGGGCTGCTGATGATTCAGGGCTTAGGCGGTCTGATCGGCCGCGGAATCCCCCTCCATGGCTTGCGCGCGCAGCCATTCGAGGAAGGCGGTTTGGGCGGGCTCGAAGCGGCGCCCGCGCGGCCAGACCAGCCAATAGGCGAAGCTCACGGGGGCGTCGCTCTCTGCCAGCGGGGCGACGAGGCGCCCGTCGGCGATATCGCGCAGCGCGAGCTGTCGCTTGGCCAGCGCCAAGCCTTTGCCGGCAATCGCCGCTTCGATGGCGAGGCTGGATTGGTTGAAACGCAGGCCGCGCTCAACGTCCACGCGCCGCAGACCGCGCGCGGCGAACCACATGCCCCAGGTCGGGCAGGATGGGTCACGCTCTGGGCCGTCATCGTGAATAAGCGGCGCGCTGACCAGCTCGCCCGGCGCGCGCAGCGAGCCATGCGATTCCAACAAGCGCGGGCTGCATACCACGATAACGGATTCCGTCATCAACCGCTCAGCCTGCAGGCCCTCATAGCCGCCGGGCCCGTAACGAATGGCGAGATCGATGTCGCTGCCTGAAAATTCCACCAGCGCCATATCCGCCGAGAGCCGCACCTCGGTGTCGGGGTAAAGCTCCTGGAAGCGATCAAGGCGCGGGATCAGCCATTTGGAGGCAAAGGACGGCGCGGTGGAAATAGAGACGCGCCGCCCGCGCGTGGCGACGCGCATGGCGCGCCCGGCTTGCAGCATCTCCCCAAGCGCCGCGCCCGCATGCGCAAAGGCGCCCTGGCCTGCATCCGTCAGCTCCACCCCGCGCCCCAGGCGGCGGAACAAGGGCTGGCCTGCATAATCTTCAAGCACGCGAATGTGCTGGCTGACGGCGCCGGCGCTCACGCCCAATTCTTCAGCCGCGCGCGCAAAGCTGCCTAAACGGGCGGCAGCCTCGAACACGCGTAAACTAATAAAGGGGGGCAGAATGTCCTTGGATTCCACGCGCAAACAGCTCCCGGCGCATCCCAGCGCCGCCTCTCACATAGGCGATCAGCGCCCGGTTGCCGAGAGGCATGGTTGATGAAAGCACGCCAGCGCGCGTCATAGCTTTGCCAGCGGCCCAGCCCGGGCCCCCTCGATAAACCAAATTGGTCCTTGCCTTTATCGTTTTCGTGTTTTACTACGATAAAACATGCAACTCACCAAACGCCCCGATTTCATCGATGCGCTGCTTGCGCTCGATTCTCGCGCCGAGGCGGAAGCCTTCCTGGCGGACCTGTGCACACCTGCCGAGATGAAGGCGTTCGCCGAACGCTGGTCGATCGCGCGACTCCTGGACGGGGGCGAGCTTTCCTATCGCGAGATCGCCGAAGAAGCAGGCTCCAGCACCGCCACCGTGGTGCGCGTGGCGCGCTTTCTGAAAGAGATGCCCCATCAGGGCTATCGCCTTATCCTCGATAGATTGAAGCGCCGCAAATGAGCCGTGAACGCCTGCGCCTTGCGCTGCAAAAGAGCGGCCGGCTCGCCGATGCGAGCCTTGATCTGCTGCGCTCGTCCGGCCTGAGCATCAACAAGGGCGCCAACGATCTGCTCTACCGCATCGACAACGCCCCGATCGATGTCCTGCGCGTGCGTGACGACGACATTCCAACCCTGGTGGCCGATGGCGTCGCCGATCTTGGAATTGTGGGGTTCAACGTCCTGGAGGAGCGCGATAGCGCCGCGCGTGCGCCGGAAGAAATCATGCGTTTGGGTTTTGGCCGCTGCGCGCTCAAAATCGCCACGCCGGACAAGGCCGCCTACGAGGGCCCTTACGCGCTCGACGGCGTGCGTATCGCGACCTCCTACCCGCACATCCTATCGCGATTTCTCTCTGAACACGGCGTGCAAGCCGAAATCGTGCACATGCACGGCGCCGTGGAAGTCGCGCCGCGTTTGGGACTGGCGCAAGTGGTGTGCGATCTCGTCTCCACCGGCGCGACGCTGGAGGCCAATGGTTTGAAGCCGGTGCAAACGGTGATGGAGAGCGAGGCGGTGCTGATCCGCGCGCCGCGCCCGCTGCCGCCGGCGCTTGCGCCCGTCGCTGAGCGCTTCATAGCGCGCGTGCGCGGCGTCACCGCCAGCCGCGGCGCCAAATATGTCATGATGAACGCCCCGCGCGCGGCGCTGCCGCAGATCAGCGCGATTCTTCCCGGCGCGGGCGCGCCAACAGTCACACCACTCGCAGGCGATGACAGCGCGGTCGCGGTGCACGCGGTTTGTCAGGAATCCGTGTTTTGGGAGACGTTGGAGCGGCTGAAAGCAGCGGGCGCTTCCGCGATCCTGGTGCTCGACATCGAGAAGATGATGTGATGCAGCGCCTCGTTTGGAACGACCTTAGCCGGAAGGCGCGCGACGCCGCGCTAGCGCGCCCGGCGAAACGGCGCGATACTGCGGTGGCGGACGTCGTGCGCCGCATCTTCGACGAGGTGGCGCAAGAAGGCGAAAGCGCTGTGGCGCGTTGGGCGCTTGATCTCGATCGCCGCGCGCCGGAAGCGCTAGCGCTGACGCCGCGCGTGGTCGGCGCCGCGCGCGCGCAACTTGAACCAGAAGACCTCGCCGCATTGGACATTGCCATCGCCAATGTGGGTGCGTTCCACACGGCCACCTTGCCCAACGATATTGAGGTGGAAACGTTGCCGGGCGTGCGCTGCAAGCGCGTGTGGCGTGCCATCGGTTCGTGCGGGCTCTATATTCCCGCCGGCACGGCGCCCCTGTTCTCCACGCTGATCATGCTGGCCGAGCCCGCGCGCGTGGCCGGCGTGCCGCAGCGTATTGTTGTGACGCCCCCCGGCCGCGCGCCGCATCCGATGATGATCGCCGCCGCCGCCGCATGCGGGATCGATACGCTTTGGCTGGTGGGCGGCGCGCAAGCGATCGCGGCGCTGACATTCGGCGCGGGTTTGCCAAAGGCCGAAAAGATTTTTGGCCCGGGCAACGCCTATGTGGCCGAGGCCAAGCGCTACGCCGCCGCCTTGCCCGGCGGGCCACTGATCGATGTGCCCGCCGGCCCCAGTGAGCTCATGGTGATCGCCGACGATGAGGCCGATCCGGCTTTGGTCGCCGCCGATCTGTTGAGCCAAGCCGAACACGACGCGGACGCGCAGGTGATCCTCGCGGCCACGTCCGCGCGCCTGCTCAATGCAGTCGCAGTCGCGCTCGACGAGCAATTGGCGACATTGCCGCGCGCCGCGATCGCACGTGCCGCGCTGGACCAAGCGCGCCTCATTCTCGCCCGCGACAGCGCGGAAGCGGGCGATATCGCCAACGCCTATGCGCCTGAGCATTTGGCGCTGCACGTCGCCGCCCCGGCGCCGCTGCTGAAGCAGATCAGCAATGCGGGCGCGGTGTTTGTCGGGCGCTGGAGCGCGGAGACGTTCGGCGATTATGTCTGCGGCCCAAGCCACGTGCTGCCCACGGACGGCGCAGCGCGCGCATGGAGCGGGGTCAGCACGGCGTCTTTCATGAAGAGCTTTACCGTGCAAACGCTGAGCACCGACGGCGCTGGCGCGCTTGCGGGGCCCGCCGCCCGTCTCGCGCGCCTGGAGGGCCTTGAGGCGCACGCGCGCGCCGCCGATTTGCGCGCAAACTGATGGCGCGCGCACCCTTTCCTCCGTTGCTCCCTGACGGTGAGACGCTGCAGCGTTTCCCCCGGCGCGCGGACGCGCTGATCGCGCGCATGGCGGCGATCTACGGCGTGGACGAGGCGTGCGTGCTGCCCGTGCAAGGCGTGGCGCAAGCGCTCAGTTTGATCATGCGGCGTATCGCGCTGGACGGCCTGCCCGAGATCGCCGCGCCGCCGCGGGCGGATGTCGAACGGCTCTCGCGCATCAATCGCATCACCCAAGTGGACGCGCCAAGCGCAGCGACGGGCGCTGTGCTGATTCATTCGCCCGATCTGGATGCGCCTGTTTTAAGCCACGATGCGATACGCGCGCAGAGTGGCCCGGGGTTGCTCGTACTTGATGAATCTCTGATCGAGTTTGAGGACGCGGAATCCGCCGCGGAGCTCGCAACGACGCTCGATAATGTTGTCGTGATCCGCAGCCTCGCCTTCGCCTACGGACTCGCCGGCGCGCCGTGCGCGACGCTGATCGCAACACCCGGCACTGTAGCGCGGCTGCGCGAGGTCGAAGATCCCGAAGCGTTGGCTTCGCCCATTGTGAGCGCGGCGCGCGCCGTCCTTGAACCTCAACGCATCGCCGCCAATGCGGAGCGCATCACCGAACTGCGCGCCGCGCGGACGCGCCTTGCCGCCGCGCTGCCCAACGCAACGTCCGCCGGAGGGCCGTTTGTGTGGCTCGCGCCGGCGGATAAGGACGATGCGCGGCGCCGCATCAGCCAATTCGCCCTGGAGGGCGTTTGGCATGACGGCCGCTTCCTGCTCGCCGTGGGCGATGCAGCGGCCAACAACCGCGCGCTCGCCGCTTTCGGCGCGGCGCCAGCGCGTGCAAATCGTAGCGCCGATGTGGTGCGCGACACGCAGGAGACCCGCATCGTCGTGCGCGTCGATCTTGACCGCGAAGACGCGGGCCGCCTCGATACGGGCGTTGGCTTTTTCGACCACATGCTGGCGCAGATTTCCGCGCACGGCGGATTTTTCCTATCGCTCACCTGCGCCGGCGATCTTGAGGTGGACGCCCACCACACGATCGAGGATTGCGCGCTGGCGCTCGGCCAGGCGCTGAAGCAAGCGCTTGGCGCGCGACGCGGCCTTGCGCGCTTTGGCTTCACGCTGCCCATGGACGAGGCGCAGGCGCGCGTCTCCGTCGACCTCGGCGGGCGGCCTTATCTCGTGTTCAACGGCGCGTTCGCCGCCTCCCATATCGGCGCCTACCCGACGGAGATGACAGAGCACGTTTTCCGTTCGCTTGCTCAGAGCATGGCCGCCGCCATCCATATCGAGGTGACGGGCGAGAACGATCACCACAAAACCGAGGCTTGCTACAAGGCCTTTGGCCGCGCGCTGCGGCAGGCGCTGCGCGTTGAAGGCGACACATTACCCTCCACAAAAGGGGTGATTTGATGGGCGTGGCGGTCGTCAAACTCGGAGTCGGCAACACCGCGTCGGTGCTGTTTGCGCTGGAGCGCCTGGGCGCGCGCGCGGCGCTTACCGACGATCCGGCCGCGGTCGCCGAGGCTGAGCGCGTCATCCTGCCCGGCGTCGGCGCCGCCGCGCATGCGATGACGCAGCTTGAGCGCCGCGGCCTGCGCGATGTGCTCCGTGCGTTTCCGCGCCCATTGCTCGGCATTTGTCTCGGCCAGCAAATCCTGTTTGAGCATAGCGAAGAAGGCGATGCGCGCGGGCTTGGCCTTGTGCCCGGCGCGGTGACCCGCCTGCCCGCCTCGCCGCAAGCAATTTCGCCGCACATGGGCTGGAGCAAACTTTCGCCCACACGCGATCACCCGCTGCTCGATGGCGTTCGCGACGGTGATTACGCCTATTTCGTGCACTCATATGTCTGCCCGCTTTCCGCCGACACCTTAGCGCAGGCGCGCTATGGCGCGCCGTTCGCGGCCATGGTCGCGCGCGACAATGTGATGGGTTGTCAGTTCCACCCCGAGCGTTCGGGCGCCGCTGGCGCGCGCATCCTTGCTAATTTCTTGAGCCTGCCATGCTGATCATTCCCGCCATCGATCTGCGCGCCGGGCGCTGCGTGCGCCTCGCGCAAGGGCGTTTTGACGCCGTGACCGAGTATGGAGAACCCGAGACCCAGCTCCGTGCGTTCGCGGACGCAGGCGCCGAATGGGTGCATGTGGTCGATCTCGACGGCGCTGAGGCAGGCGAGGCGCGGCAATACGCACTGATCGGCGCGCTGGCGCGCAAGGGGCTTGTCAACATTCAAAGCGGCGGCGGCGTACGCTCGCAGACGCATATCGAAACGTTGCTCAATGCCGGCGTGCAGCGTGTGGTGATCGGGTCCGCGGCGGTGCGCGACCCGGATGCGGTGCGCAATTGGACCGCCATCTTCGGCCTTGAGCGCATTTGCTGCGCATTCGACGTGCGCCAGAGCGCGGGAGGCTGGGAAGTTGCGCTGAGCGGATGGAAGGAAGGCGCGGGCGTCTCGCTCGATCAGGCGCTTGCGCTTTATCCGCGCGGCGCGTTGCGCCATATCCTCGTCACAGACATCTCGCGCGACGGCGTGCTGAGCGGGCCGAACGTAGCGCTGATGCAATCGCTTTGCGCGGCGCGGCCCGATCTCGCCATACAAGCCTCCGGGGGCGTCGCTTCCTTGGACGATCTCACGGCGCTGCGCGCCACGGGCGCGCGCGCAGCCATCGTCGGGCGCGCTCTTTACGAAAAGCGCTTCACGCTGGAGGCCGCCCTTGCCGGCTAGACGCATCATCGCCTGCCTCGATGTAAAGCATGGGCGCGTCATCAAGGGCGTTCGCTTCGAGGGCCACGTGGACGCTGGCGATCCGCTGGCGCTGGCGCAGCGCTATCGCGACGAGGGCGCGGATGAGATCGTGATCTACGACATTACCGCCTCCGCCGAACAGCGCACGATCGATTATCAATGGCTGGCGCGCATTGCGCGTGCGCTGGACCTCCCGCTCTGTGTCGCCGGCGGCATCCGTACGCTGGAGCAGGCCATCGCCTGCCTCGAGCACGGCGCCGATAAAGTCTCCATCAATTCCCCAGCGTTGGAGCGCCCAGATTTTATCGGCGAACTCGCGGATGTCGCGGGCTCGCAATGCGTGGTCGTCGGCGTTGATAGCCGCGCCGAGAACGACGACTGGTTCGTCCACCAATATACCGGCAGCGCCGCCACCACGCGCCGCACGCCGCGCCGCACGCTCGATTGGGTCGCAGAAGCACAAACCCGCGGCGCCGGCGAGATCGTGCTGAATTGCATGGACCGCGACGGCACGCGTGACGGCTACGACATCGCGCAATTGCGCCAAGCGCGCGCGCTGCTCACCGTGCCGCTGGTCGCTTCGGGCGGCGCGGGCTCGGCGCGCCATTTCGGTGAGGTCTTCGCTGGCGCGGATGTTTCCGGCGCGCTCGCCGCCAGCGTGTTTCACTTTAATCGCGTGCCCATTGCCGACGCCAAACGCGCCGTGCGCGATGCCGGATTCGAGGTGCGGCCGTGCTAGATATTGACGCGCTCGATTTCGAGAAAGGCGGCGGACTGATCGCTGCGGTGGTGCAGGACATCGCCACACGCCAGGTGTTGATGCTGGCCTATATGGATCGTGCGGCGCTGGCCGAGACGATCGAAAGCGGGCAAGCCACCTTTTATTCGCGCAGCCGCGGCGGACGCTGGCGCAAGGGAGAAACATCTGGCAACCGCCTCAACGTGGTGGCGCTGACGGCCGATTGCGATGGCGATGCGGTGCTGGTTGAGGTCGAGCCCAACGGGCCGGCGTGCCACCTTCAAACGGTGAGTTGCTTCGGCGCGGCGGAGGCGCCCGGCATAGGCCGCCTCGGCGCTCTGGAGCGTACGATTGCGCAGCGCGCAACGGCGACCGCGGCGGCAAGCTACACCGCGCGCCTGCTTGCAGAGGGCGCCAAGCGCGCGGCGCAGAAAGTGGGTGAGGAAGGCGTGGAAACCGCGCTGGCCGGCGCGGCAGGCGACGCGGACGAGCTCTGCGCTGAAGCGGCCGATCTGCTCTATCACCTCGGCGTTTTGCTGCGCGCGCGCGGGTTGGGCTATCGTGATGTCATGGCCGTGCTTGAGCAGCGGGCGCGCACGCCATGAGCGGCCCGCGTCCAAAACCCAGCATCGCCGCGATCCACCCTTACGTCGCGGGCAAGGCGAAAGTCGCGGGCTTCGCCGAGCCGATCAAGCTTTCAGCCAACGAAAACGCGCTTGGCTGCAGCCCGGCGGCGCGCGCTGCGTTTCTTGAATGCGCCGCCAGCCTCCATCGCTACGCCGACCCACGCGCGAGCGCGTTGCGCGACGCGCTGGCCTCCAAACACAAACTCGATCCAGATCGCATCATCTTCGGCGAGGGGTCTGACGAGATCTTTTCTCTGGCCTGCCAAGCGTACCTCAATCCCGGCGAGGCCATGGTGCAGCCACACTACGCCTTCGCCGCATGGGCGATCGCCGCGCGCGCCGCGGGCGCTGAGGTGATCGCAGCGCTCGAACGTGACTACACTGTCGATGTCGACGCCTTGCTGAACGCCGTTGAGGCGCGCACGCGCGTTGTGTTTGTCGCCAATCCCGCGAGCCCAACCGGCACGCGCATTCCATTTCGCGACATCCAGCGCCTGCATGCGGGCCTGCCCGACCATGTGCTGCTTGTCCTGGACGGCGCCTACGCGGAGTACGCCGAAAGCGAGGCGGATTTCGACGGCGGCTTTGCTCTAGCAAACGCGGCCTCCAACGTGCTCGTGACGCGCACGTTCTCCAAGATTTACGGCCTCTCCGCCTTGCGCATCGGCTGGGGCTACGCCGCGACGCCGATCGCGGACACGCTCAATCGCATTCGCTTGCCCTTCAATGTGCCCGCGCCTTCGCAGGCCGCCGCGCTGGCGGCGTTGCAGGATGATGCGTTTGTCGAAACCTCCCGCACCCATGCGTGCGCAGGCCGCGAAGCGCTCTCGCGTTTCCTGCGCGAACGCGGCTTGATCACGCTGCCCGCCTCCGCGAACTTCGTCACGATGCGTACGCCAGCGGGATTTCCAATGGACGCCGCTGCGATTGAACGCGCCCTCGCCGCGCGTGGCTTGCTTGTGCGTGGGCTTACGAATTACGCCATGGCGGACGCGCTGCGGATCACAATCGGGACTGAGCCCGAGATGGCCGCCCTATGCGCCGCGCTGAACGAGATCATCGCCTGAACCTTTGCGGCCAGTTTGCGCTCGTGTAGGGAAACCCTATCGAAGCGGGGGTGCGCATGAACGAGACAAGTGCCGGCTTGAGCGCAAGCGCGGAATGGCGGCGCGGCTGGCGCGTGCTGGTCGCATCGTTCGTCGGCATGGGCGTGGGCGCGGGGCTTTTTCAGTATGTATCGAGCCTCTTTATCGCCCCGCTTGAGGCGGCGTTCGGTTGGAGCCGGGGCGAAATCGCGACGGCGGCCGCAATCGGTTTGCTTGGCGCGCTGAGCGCGCCCTTGATCGGGATGATCGCAGACCGCGTCGGCGCCATGCGCGTGGCGGTGGTCTGTCTGCTTGTGGTCGCGCTCGCTTATGTCGGCCTTGCATCGATGACAGGCGAACTCTGGCAATTCATGGCTTGCGTCAGCCTGATCGCGCTCGCCGCGCCAGGATCGGCGAGCTTGGTGTTCTCGCGCGCGGTGAACGGCTGGTTTGACAAGAGCCGCGGCCTCGCGCTTGGCGTGATGGCGGCAGGGCTTTCCGTGGCGACGTTCGCGCTCTCGCCTGTGCTGCGTGAGATCATCGCCGAGCAAGGCTTCCGCGCGGGCTATCTAACGCTCGCCGCCATCACCGGCGGGCTTGGCGTGATCGTCGTGCTGGCAGGCGTGCGCAGCGGGCCGATCGGCTCGCGCGCGGCGGCCGATTCCGATGCGCCCCCCGACGGCGTAACATTGCGCGAAGCGTTGAAGCAGCGCGGCTTCTGGCTGCTGGCGATCGTCATGCTGTTGGTCAACGCCGCCTCCACCGGCGTGCTGACTCAGATCGCGCCATTGCTTGGCGGCAAGGGGCTTAGCGGCGCCCCAATCGCCATGCTGGTTTCGATCTACGCGCTGTCTGTTTTGGCGGGGCGCTTGAGCATCGGCTTCACGTTCGATCGCGTCGAAGCAAAATGGGTCGCGGCAATCGTGACGTTCGCGGCGATGATCGGCTTTCTGCTGCTACTGCACGCAACGCCGACGCTCGCCTACGCGGCTGCATGCGTGGTGCTGATCGGCTTGATGCAAGGCGCGGAAGGCGACGTGCTGGCGTTTTTTGTTTCGCGCCTCTTTGGCTTGCGCGCCTACAACACGATCTACGGCGTCTTTTTCACCATCTCGATCCTGGGCTCAGCCATCGGCATTTTCGGCTATGGCGCGCTCTATGACCTTAGCGCGAACTACAACCTGGCATTGACGACCAGCGGCGCGGTTCTGGCCCTGGCGGGGACGCTCTACATCCTCATGCCCCGCCTGCGCTGAGCGCCCCCCTGAGGCAAAGTTCTGCCTAAAAAAGCGCCGTCGGGGTGAAATTGCACATTGAGGCGGTTTTTTCGTTGCCTTCGGGGTAAAATTTCGCTCTAACAGCCCCGGGAGCAAATTTCGTGTCTTTGAACCGCCGCACTAACACCCGCACGCTCGCGATTCCGATCGCGGATGATTTGCGCGCGCGGGCGCTGCTTTCGCTCCTGAGCGTATCTGGCCTGGCGCTTATTCTTAGCGCCGGAGCGGCGTGGCTGCGCGGAACCTGATGTAACACCAGGACGCCCACAGCACCCCGCTCCGAAAGGTAGCGGGTTTTTTGTTGTGCGCGGCCCTCGAAACTGGACCGAGATGACAGAGACCCCACCCCCGAAAGGCTCAACGCCCCTGCGCAGCGCGGTTGTGACAAACGGCGCCAATCGCGCGGCCGCGCGCTCCTATTTGCGCGCCGCAGGCCTTCAGGACGCCGATTTCGCGCGCCCGCTGATCGCGGTCGTGAACACGTGGTCGTCGGTGACGCCTTGCAACATGCATCTGGGCGATCTGGCCGAGCATGTGCGCCGCGGCGTGCGCGAGGCGGGCGGCGTGCCGATCGATTTCAATACGATTGTCGTGACCGACGGTATCTCGATGGGCACGCCAGGCATGAAAGCCTCGCTCATCTCGCGGGAGATCATCGCGGATTCGATCGAACTCGCGGTGCAAGGCCATCAATTGGATGGAGTCGTCTGCATCGTCGGCTGCGATAAGACCATTCCTGCCGCCGCCATGGCGTTGGCGCGCATGGATCTGCCTGGATGCGTGCTCTACGGCGGCACGATCATGGCGGGGCGCCATGCTGGGAAGGATATTTCTATCCAGGACGTCTTCGAGGCGATCGGCGCGCATGGCGCCGGGACCATCGGCGACGGCGAGTTGAAAGCGGTCGAATCCGCGGCCTGCCCCGGCGCGGGCGCCTGCGGCGGACAGTTCACCGCCAACACCATGGCGATGGCGCTCTCCATGATGGGGCTCTCGCCTATGGGCTCGAACGACGTGCCCGCCGTGCATCCCGACAAGCCTGCAGAGGCCGAACGCTGCGGGCGCATCGCTGTCGAGCTGACCCAGCGCGGGCACTCGGCGCGGCGCTTCATCACGCGCGAGTCGCTCATGAACGCAGCACTCGCGAGTTCCGCCAGCGGCGGCTCGACCAACGCCGTGCTGCATCTCACCGCCATCGCGGCCGAGGCCGGAATCGCCTTCGGCGTCGAGGATTGCCACCAAGCCTGTGTCAGCGCCGCGGTGATCTGCGATCTCAAGCCAGGCGGGCGCTTCCTGGCGCATGATTTGTTCGCGGCCGGCGGCACGCGTGTGGTGGCGCATCGCCTGATGGAAGCGGGCAAGATCGCAGACGCGCCGACCGTGTCGGGGCGCTCCTTGTTCGAGGAAGCGCGCGAGGCGGCGGAGACAACGGGCCAGCAAGTGGTGCGCACCTTCGCCTCGCCCGTGATCCCGCGCGGCTCTTACGCGGTGATTCACGGCAACATCGCCCCCGAAGGCGCGGTGATCAAACTGGCGGGGCACGAAATCGAGCGCTTTGAAGGCCCGGCGCGCGTGTTCGACGGCGAGGAAGCCGCGTTCGACGCCGTGCAACAAGGCGCGATCAACGAAGGCGACGTCATCATCATCCGCTACGAAGGCCCCAAGGGCGGGCCCGGCATGCGCGAGATGCTGCAAGTCACCGCCGCCCTCAAGGGGCGCGGCGTGAAAGACGTGGCGCTGATCACGGACGGACGTTTCTCCGGCGCCTCGTACGGCTTCGTGGCCGGGCACGTCTCACCCGAAGCCGCGGCCGGCGGGCCGATCGCGCGCGTGCGTGACGGCGACATCATCGTCATCGACGTGCCCGCGCGCACCATCAACACGCGCGCGGACCTCAGCCAACGACGCGCCAATCCGCCCGTCAAAGCGGCGCCGGCCGGCGTGTTCGCCAAATACGCCGCCCTCGTCGCTTCCGCGTCGCAAGGCGCGGTGACCATTCCCAACCCGCCAGCGGCGCAGACGCCCGCTGCTCAAGAGGCATGACAATGAAAGTCTACACCAACGACGACATCCCCGCCGATGCGCTGGCGAATAAGCGCATCGCCATCATCGGCTATGGCAGCCAGGGCCACGCGCACGCGCAAAATCTGCGCGACAGCGGTTATGACGTGGTGGCCGGCGTGCGCCAAGGCGGCAAAGGCTGGACCAACGCCCGCGCCGACAAGATCGACACCGCCGAGCCGGAGAACGCCGTCGAAGGCGCCGACCTGATCGCGGTGCTGACGCCGGACATGGCCCAGGAAGCGGTGTGGAACGAAACGATCGCGCCAAAAGCCAAGAAGGGCGCGACGCTGCTGTTCGCACATGGCTTTACCATCCATTACGGGCGCGTGAAGCCGCGCGCGGATATGGATGTGGTGCTCGTCGCGCCCAAAGGACCGGGCGATCTGGTGCGGCGCGAGTTCGTGCGTGGGCGCGGCGTGCCGGCGCTGTTCGCCGTACATCAAGATGCGACGGGCGCGGCGCGCGGGCGGGCGATGAGCTACGCGAAAGGCATCGGCGGCGCCTCCGGCGGCCTGATCGAGACCACGTTCCCGGAAGAAACCGAAACCGACCTGTTCGGCGAACAAGCCGTGCTGTGCGGCGGCGCCAAGGAATTGGTGATCGCGGGCTATCAGACGCTGGTGGAGGCCGGTTATCAGCCGGAGGTCGCTTATTTTGAGTGCATGCATGAGCTGAAGCTCATCGTCGATCTGTTCTACGAAGGCGGTATCTCCAAGATGCACGACTTCATTTCCGAGACCGCGAAATACGGCGCCGTCGTCTCTGGCCCCCGCGTTATCACCGACGAAACGCGCGCGCGCATGCGCGAGGTGCTGAAAGATATTCAATCGGGCAAT
>CAZWQS010000008.1:0-18989 GCA_964635925.1 uncultured Terricaulis sp.
ACGTCAACGCCTGCGGTCGGCTCGTCGAGAAACAGGATTTTCGGCTCGTGGCTGAGCGCCTTCGCGATCATCACGCGCCGCTTCATGCCGCCCGACAGCGCCATGATCTTTTCGTTGCGCTTTTCCCAGAGCGAAAGATCGCGCAGGATTTTTTCCACCAGCGCCGGGTTGGGCGCGAAGCCGAACAGGCCGCGGCTGAAATTCACCGTATCGATCACGCGCTCGAACGCGTCGGTGTGCAGCTCCTGGGGCACGAGGCCGATCTTCATGCGCGCGGGCTTGTAATCGCGCAGCACGTCGTGCCCATCGGCGACGATCGTGCCGCCCGAAGGGGTGACGATGCCGCAAATGATGTTGATCAACGTCGTCTTGCCCGCGCCGTTGGGGCCAAGCAGCGCGAAGATTTCGCCCTTGTTGATCTCAAGATTGATCGGCTTCAGCGCTTCAAAGCCGCCCTTATAGGTCTTGTTGACGTCGCGGATTGTGATGATGGGCTGCACGTGAGACTCGCCGCTTTCCCCGGAAGCGCCGCACATAAGCGCGCGGGCCCGATAAGACTAGAGGCGTTCGATCATCCGCGCCTCCTTGTGCTAAGACGCGCCAGCGGCGACAAACCCGACAGCGGAACAAAATTCCCGCGCCGACATTGTCGCGCAGTCCATGAGGAGGCCGAGATGGGGCGGATGTCACGATATGCTTTGGCGGGGGCGGCGCTGCTGGCGCTGGCCGCATGCGGCGACCGCGAAGGCAGCGTGGGCGAGTTCTCCAACGACCTGCTTGGCAACGAAATCATGGTGGAGGCGCTGCGCGACCCAGCCATCCCCGGCGTTGTCTGCCATTTCGCCTATTTCGACCGCTCCGTGCTGGATCGGCTGCGCCAGGGCAATTGGTTCGAGAATCCCTCGAACTCGGCGGTCTCGTGCGAACGGATCGGGCCGATCGATCTGGCCGGCGTAGAGCGCGCCCGGTCGGGCGATGAGATTTTCAGCCAGCGCCAGAGCCTCTTCTTCAAGAACGTGGCGCTGCGGCGCATCGTCGATCTGGAAAACTCGACGCTGATCTATGTCTCGCACTCGCGCGAGATCGTGGAGGGCTCGGCCAAGATCGACATGAGCACGATCGCGCTGACGCCGGAGGAAGTCGCCGCCGCGCGCCGCTAGCGCGGGCGGCAAGCCCAGGCCGCGTCGTTGGCGGCGGTCCAACTATCGTAGGCCATGCGCCAGGAGCGCCCTTCGCGGCGCCAGATCACGGTGTAGCAGCCGCTGAGCCAAGGCGATTGGCCCTCCACCGTGCGGCTCGAATGCCAGCGGCCCATTTCCAGCACCTCGCCTGACGCCAGCGTGCGACGCAATGTGGGCTCCAGGCGATGGCCGGCGCGCCGCCAATTTGTGATCGGCGCCCACACCGAGCGGATCGCTTCGCGCGAGATAAGCACCCCGCCTGCGGGCGGGTGCACGATGGCGTCGGCGGCATAAGCGTCGAGCAGCGCCTCCACGTCGCCGGCGACCCACGCGGCGGAGAACGCGGCGTTGGCGGCGTCAAGCTCAGCGACGACATTGTGTGCAACGACGTTGGCCCCGGCGATCGCAGGCGCGGATTTAAGCGCCGTGTTGGCGCAGCCCGACGCACACGCCAGCGCTGCCGCCAGGATAATAATGCGGATCACGCCTTCGGTCCCAGCGTGACGCCGGGCGGCAGGGCCACGTTTTCCGGCACGAAGAAGTCCGGCATCAGATTCTTGGTCGCATCGACGCGGTATTTATCGAAATCGCGCTCGCCTTCGGCGTAGAGCAGCACGTCGTCGATGAAGAAATTGCCGGTGCATTCGCGCGCGGGCTTGTTGAAGATGGCGTAGGCGGCGTCGGCCATGATATCGACGGTGCGGCAATGGCGCAGGCCCTCTTCGCCCGTCAGCGCGAACTCGATCGCGGCGGTGGCCACGCCTGTGCGCGGCCAGAGCGCGTTGAACGCGATGCCTTCTTCCCTGAACTCTTCCGCCATGCCGAGCATGCACATGCTCATGCCGTATTTCGCCATCGTGTAAGCGACGTGGTTGCGGAACCAGTGCGGGCTCATGTCGAGCGGGGGCGACAGCGCCAGCACATGGGGGTTGGACGCGTTCTTCAAATGCGGGATGCAGGCGCGTGAGACGATGAACGTGCCGCGCGCGTTCACTTGATTCATCAAATCATAGCGGCGGATATCGGTTTGCAGCGTGCCAGTGAGCTGGATCGCGGAGGCGTTGTTCACGCAGATGTCGATGCCGCCGAAGCGCGCCGCCGCCGCTTCAACCGCCGCGTTCACGCTTTCGGGCTCGCGCACGTCCACCACCACAGGCAGCGCCTGGCCGCCGGCCTTCTCCACCTCTTCGGCAGCGGAATAAATTGTTCCCGGCAGCTTCTTGTGTGGTTCGGCGGTCTTGGCCGCGATCACAATGTTGGCGCCGTCGCGCGCCGCGCGCAGGCCAATGGCGAGGCCGATGCCGCGGCTGGCGCCAGTAATGAAAAGGGTTTTTCCGGCTAAACTCATGGGCGTAAGCCTCCGCTTGGGGGCCTATGATACGCCGGGCGGCGCCCCAGCTCCACCGTCTTGGCGTTTGACCCTCGTTGGGGGCAAGCCCTAAAATCGACGCCGAACTGAGCCAGCAGAGGGCGCAGAGTTTCGGAGGAAGAATTGATGCGCAAACTTGCGCTTGCCGCCACCATCGCCCTGGGCGTTGTCGCCATCGCCTCGCCGTCCATGGCGCGCCCATGGGCTGACGCGCGGCTGCAGATGGACGTGCCCGGCGGCGGATGGAGCGTCGTGGACGGCTCCCATCAAACAACGGCGGATCGCTCCTACGTTGAAACCGCCGCGCCCGATGATGATTGCGCTTTCTATTCCGCCAACGCCCAGATCGCGAACGCGCATCTCGCACGTACGGCGATTTCAGACGACGCGCGCTTCACCCCTGAATATCTGCAACAATTGGCAGGCATGTTTCCGCGCATCATACCGACTGGCGCAACAGTGACGTCAAACACGATGGACACGAGCGGCGCCTGGCCCATTCGGCGCATCACTTACAGCGCGGGGGAACGCAACGCACACGTGGCCGTGCAATGGCGCCCCGGCATGCAATTGATCGCCGCGTGCGCGCGTTATCAGGGCGCCGAATCGCAGCCGTCGCGATACGATGCTATCTTTCGCTCGGTCAGCCACCCTAACGACGCGGCGTGGCTGCAAGAGGCGGCGAGCGGCGCGGCCCAACAGCAAGCCCAGCAATCGCAGCATGCGCAGCAGGCCGCGCAGGAAGAAGCCCGCGCCGCCGCCGAGGCCGAGCGCGAAAGCGCCGAAGAGCAAGATCGTCGCTCGCGCCGCCGCGAACGGTTCCGTCCGCCGAATTAATAGCCGTTCACCAAACTGAAGCGTAAACGCTTGGTTATCCTGGCGTTTACGCGCAATTCACGACGATGGCTCATGTGTTGAGCCATGCTCGGACGATTCCTCGCCGCCCCTCACGGATTGACGCTGGCGAAATCCGGCGCGGCCCTCGCGATTGCCCTGGGCGTCGGCGCTGTTTCCATGATGGCCCCGCAGGCCGCGTTGCTGTTGCTCGCGCTGTTGGCCGCCCGTGCGCTGATGGGCGCGCAAAGCGCGCGGCTTGATCTGGCCGCGCTGGCCGGCCCTGGCCTCGCGGCGCTTTTGGTTGGCGCGTTTGCAGGGCTCGCGGGCGCGATCGGCGTTCTCTTCATCTGGCGCTTGGCCGCGGACACAAACTGGAGCGTGCGCGAAGCGCGCCGCTTAAGCGAAGCGGCAGGCCGACCGGACGCCTCCGCCCCCCGCGCGCTGCTGCATGCTTGGGCCACGCCCCTCTTTGGGCTGGCGATCGTCGCCTACACGGCGCCGCACATGGTGGCGGGCTTGCCGCTTGATTTGCCGCACGTGCCGGCGTGGGTGGTGATCGCCGCGGGCGCGCTTGCGGCGCTGATTGTGTTCGATTGGGCGCTGAAATGCGCCGCCGAGTGGCGCCTGGGCGAACTCGCCGCCGCGCCCGCCGCGCATCTGCTTTCGCATCACGTGCTGTTTGTGCTGGCGTTCGGGCTGATGATCGACGTTTCGGCCGGCATCGTGGCGATGCTGGCTTGGCGCCTGGCGCACGCCGCCCCGGCGCGTCAGCCGAGCTTCACAGCCGTTCCATAAGCCAGCACTTCGGTCGCTTGGCCTTGGCCGGCGTCCGTCGTTTCAAAGCGCACGCCGATCACCGCGTCCGCGCCGAGCGATTGGGCGTGCTGCACCATGCGGTCGAGCGCCTGCTCGCGGCTTTCGGCCAAGAGCTTGGTGTATTCGTGGATCTCCCCGCCCACGATCATGCGGAGCCCCGCGACGATGTCACGCCCGATGAAACGCGAGCGCACGACGTTGCCGCGCACCAAGCCGAGATGCTGCACGACATTGCGGCCATGGACGTCGAACGTGGTGGAAATGATCATGCGCGCCGCCTCCTCGCGGGTGATTGCTGACACATAAGGATTGCCGCGCTCACGCGGAAGTGAAAAACGGACGCGATGACTCGCAAACCACCTCACCGCTGCGCCTGGGCAGGCGCGGACGATCCGCTGA
The DNA here is from genome assembly GCA_964635925.1 of uncultured Terricaulis sp. GTDB lineage: Bacteria > Pseudomonadota > Alphaproteobacteria > Caulobacterales > Aquidulcibacteraceae > Vitreimonas. The sequence continues at coordinate 4,603 of CAZWQS010000008.1, forward strand.
TGATCGCCTATCATGACGAAGAATGGGGTCGGCCCGTGCATGATGACCGGCTGCTGTTTGAGATGCTGACGCTGGAAGGCGCGCAGGCTGGGCTTTCGTGGCGGACGATCCTGCACAAGCGGGAGAATTATCGCCGCGCCTTCGCCGGCTTCGATCCGCGCAAGGTGGCGAAGTTCACGGCCAAGGACGAAGCGCGGCTGATGGCCGACACCGGCATTGTGCGCAACAAGCTGAAGATCGCCGCAACCATCCAGAACGCGAAGTCGGTGCTGGCGGTGCAGAAGGAGTTTGGCTCCTTCGACGCTTACATCTGGAGCTTCGTGGGCGGCAAGCCGATCGCCAACAGAATCGAAAGCCTGCGCGACGTGCCGGCGAAGACGGCGGTTTCAGACGCGATGAGCAAGGCGCTGGCGAAATGCGGCTTCAAGTTCGTCGGCTCCACCATCTGCTACGCCTTCATGCAGGCGACCGGGATGGTGAACGATCATGAGACGAAGTGCTTTGCGAGGAAGGCGAAATCTTAGCGGTTCACGTCCCGATAGCGCTTTTCATTGTCGCCCGTCTGGTCCGCGATCACGCGCAACACCATCCACACGCCGCCGACCAACATGAGGATGAACCCGACAACCCCCAGCAACACGATGCCGATAGCGCCAAACATCGAGCCGATTACCACCGCCGGATCGCCGCCGGAAATCGCCGCGGCCATCACCGCGCCTATGCCGAGAAAATATGAGGCGATGCAAAGCCCTGCGCCAGTGCAGAACACCCAAAGCGCGTTGTTGGAGCGATGTTCGGGATTGGGGCCTTCAGACGGATTCATAACGCACCACCCCTGCCTCATCCTTCACCGCGCGCGCAAGCCCGCGTCCGATCAGGCAATTCACGTGCGCGATCGCCTCGCCAGTGGCCATGCCCAGCAGATCGCCGCCGATCTTGCGCGCGAACAGCGCGCCGAACAGATCGATGGCGCGCTTGGGCTCCTGGCGCAGGCGATGCAGCACGCGCGTCAGCGCCTTTTCGTGGCCGTCCACGAGATTATCCAAACGCTCATGCAAGCCGTGGAACGGCTCATTGTGCGCAGGCAGCACGAGCAGGTCGTTCGGCAACAGCGCGCGCAGGCGCTTGCAGCTATCGATCCAATCCTTGAGCGGGTCGCCGTCCGGCTCAGTGGGAAACACCGAGACGTTGGAGGAGATGCGCGGCAGCACCTGGTCGCCGGAAATGAAGAGCTTGAGTTCCTCCTGCCAGAGGCACACGTGCTCGGGGCAATGGCCGGAGCCCGTGACGACGCGCCAGGGCCGCCCGCCAATCTCGATCACGTCGCCATCGCTCATGCGTCGATAGGCGTCGGGGATTTTAGAAACGGCTTTGCCGAAACCGCCGAAGCGAATTTTGTAAGAGTCGAGCGCATCCTCATCCCAGCCGGCGGCGCGATAGAATTCCACGCCCTCCTCCGGCGCCTCGCGCCCGGTATCGGCCACCAGCATACGCCCGGTGATGTATTCCAGGCGGCTCATCCAGAGCTCCGCGCCGAACTTGCGACAGATCCAGCCGGCGAGACCCATGTGGTCAGGATGCATGTGCGTGCAGATCACACGCGTGACGGGCTTGCCCTTCAGAGTCTCGTCAAAAATCTTGCGCCAATATTCGCGCGATTGCTCCAGCGCGATGCCGGTGTCGACGATGGTCCAGCCTTCACCATCCTCGATCAGCCACAGATTGATCGCCTGCAGCACGAAGGGCAGCGGCATGCGCACCCAATGCACGCCGGGCGCAATTTCGCGCGCGACGCCCGGTTCGGGCGGTTCTCCCAAGGGGTAGACCAAAACGGGCCTTACGCGCCGCTCAGCAGTATCTTCCAGGCCATCCATCGACATGGGCCAATGCTAGCCCATCGCGCGGGGGATCAAAACGTCGATTTCCCCCCTCGCGGGGTGGTGAAGCGGGCCGCCTTGGCTAGAATGGCGCCGCTTTTTCCGGGGGACAGGCGGAAATGGACAAAAAACGCATCGTCGTCTGCATGGACGGGACCTGGCAGTCGCTACGTCAGGACCGGCCCACCAATATCGCGCTGATCGCGCGCTCGGTGGCGCACAAGGAAACCGTCAAGCGCGCGGACGGCGCGCCCGAATATATCCACCAGATCGTGATCTACACCCAAGGCGTGGGCGCCAATGTGGGCGCGCTGCCGGGGCGCAGCTTTTTCTCGGAATCGATGTCGCGCTTCAACAAGCTCGCAGGCGGGGTGTTCGGCGAAGGGCTGGAGGACGGCATCCTCGATGCGTACATGCGCCTGTGCTTCAATTACGAAGAAGGCGATGAGATTTATATTTTCGGCTTCAGCCGCGGCGCCTTCGCGGCGCGCCGGCTGGCGGGGCTAATCAATACGTCCGGCATTCTGAGCCGCCAGCACATCCACCTCGCGTGGGAAGCCTACACGCTTTACCACAACGCGCCGAGCCGGCGCGCCACCGACGGCGCGCGCGAGGAGCATGAGATCGCGGCACGCCGCTTTCGCGAAAGTTTCGGCAAGGGCGGGCGCAACCCCGACGGCACGCGCACCAAGCGTGGCGACCCGCCCTCCATCACCTTCCTTGGCGTGTTCGATACGGTGGTGCAGCGCGGGCTAGGCGATGTGATCGCCTCGATCACGGCCTGGGGGCGGCGGCGCTATGAGCTCAAGAATTTCGTGATCTGCCCGAACGTGGTTGCGGCGCGCCACGCGGTGGCCGTGGATGAAGACCGGCGCGCCTTCCCGCTGACGCCGTGGGAGCAGATCGACGATTCCAACGCCACCATGCGCACGCGCACCAATCAGGCCGATCGCACCTTCTATTATCAGCGCTGGTTCATCGGCACGCACGGCGATGTCGGCGGCGGCGAAGCGAAATCCAAGCTTTCGGCGCTGGCGCTGAAATGGATGGCGGAAGGCGCGGCGGAAATGGGCCTGCGCTTCTACGCCACCTACGGCGATGACAAATCGCCGATGGCGCAAGCGCTGGCGGACGCCGACCTTGCGTTCGATCAGCCGATCTCACGCCCCGCGTGGTGGAAATCGCTGGTCTTCCCCACCCATTATCGCGGCGCGACGCGCAAGATTTGGCGAAGCAAGGAAAGCCCGCTCGAAGCCGATTTCGACGCGACCTTCCACACTTCGGTGATGCGCCGCCTCAAGGCCGATTACGTGCGCCCGCGCTACAACCCCGCGCCGCTCAAGCCCTTCCGCAAATTGCTGAAGACGCTGCGCGAGCGCGTGAGCTAGGCGATATAGGCGCCCGCGCCAATTTTAATCGCCGGCAGGCGCGCCTCGGCGCGCGCGAGCACGTATTCGCCATAAAGGTGGAACAGCGCGCGCTGCGCTTCATCGTTGGCGCGCGCAAGGCCGCGCGCCAGCAGCATGCCGCCGGCCACATCGCCCGCCAGCATCAGATATTCGAACGATCCCGCCAGCGCATCGTCGCGCGGGGCCGCGAGCATGAAGGCAGTGGCCTCCTCCAGCGCGGCCGCCGCTTCTTTCAGGCGCGGCGCTTTCTTGGCGGCCTCGCGCGCTTCGGCGATGAGGGCGGCCATCGCTTCGCCGCGATCGGCCAGCAATTTGCGCCCGTACAAATCCATCGCCTGGATGCCGTTCGTGCCTTCGTAGATCGGGGCGATGCGGGCGTCGCGATAAAATTGCGCCGCGCCGCCTTCTTCGACAAAACCCATGCCGCCATGCACCTGCACGCCGAGACTCGCGGCTTCGACGCCGAGCTCGGTGCACCAGGCTTTCGCCAACGGCGTCAGCAAATCCTCGCGCGCTTTATCACCGCCGTCGGCCGCAACCGCCGTGGCGTAGCAGAGCGCACGGCCGGCCTGGATTTTGGCCTTCATCAGCGTGAGCATACGGCGCACGTCTGGATGTTCGATGATCAGCGCCCCGCCCTGCTTGCGCTCTTGCGCGTAGGCGTGGGCTTTCTGGTAGGCGGCTTCCGCGATGGCGACGCCCTGCATGCCTACATTGAGCCGCGCGGCGTTCATCATCGTGAACATGGCGGCGAGCCCGCGGTTTTCCTCCCCGATCAGCCAGCCCTCGGCGCCTTCAAACGCCATCGTGCAGGTCGGCGAAGCATGGATGCCCATCTTCTCTTCAAGGCCGATGCAGCGCACGGCGTTGCGCGAGCCGTCCTCGTCGCGAAACTTAGGGACGATGAACATCGAAATGCCCTTCGAGCCCGCCGGGGCGCCTTCGATGCGCGCGAGCACGAGATGGATGATGTTGGGCGTCAAATCATGCTCGCCCCAGGTGATGAAAATCTTTTGCCCGGTGATGGCGTAGGAGCCGTTCGCCTGCGGGATGGCTTTGGTGGTCAACGCGCCGAGATCGGAGCCGGCTTGCGGCTCTGTGAGGTTCATCGTACCCGCCCATTCGCCGGAGATGAGCTTGGCGAGATAAAGCGCCTTCTGATCCGCCGCGCCGTGCTGCTCGATCGCCTCGATCGCGCCCATGGAGAGCATGGGCAGCAGGCCGAAACTCATATTCGCGGCGTGCACCGTTTCAAACACCGCCAGCATCGCCGCGCGCGGCAAGCCCTGACCGCCATAAGCGGGATCGGCCGCAAGGCCGAGCCAGCCGGCCTCTCGAAACGCCTCATACGCCTCGCGGAAGCCCGGCGCGCTGGCCACGCGATCGTTCGCCAACGTCACGCGCGCCTGATCGCCTTTGCGATTGAGCGGCGCCAGCACCTCGCCCGACAATTGCGCCGCGCTTTCCAGAATGGCGGCGAGCAAATCCTCGTCCAGCTCCGGAAACCGGGCGCGCAGCGACCAGAGATCGGCGGCGGCCTCCAGCGCGAAGCGCATTTGGGCGATCGGGGCGGCGTACGTCATCGCATGTCTCCTTGCGCGAGCATAACCGCGCTATAAGGAGAGCAATAGTCTTGACGCTAAGGAGGGCCCGCATGCGCGCAGCAGCGATGTCGTTCTGTTTTCTCTTGGCCGCGTGCGCGAGCGCGGCCGGCGTCGCGGATGCGCCGCCGCCCTTCGCGGCGGCCGCGCCTGCGGCGGAACCGCAAGCGGCGGATTATCCCATTGCGGTCGATCTGCCGGCGGGGACGTATCGCATCGATCCGCGCCACGCGAGCGTGCTGTTCCGCATCCGCCACATGCAGCTCGCCTGGTTCACGGCGCGGTTCGATACGGTGGAAGGCGTGCTTGAGCTCGATCCCGCAGACCCTGCTCGCTCACGGCTCAGCGCGGCCGTCGAAGCAAGCTCGGTGAACACCAATGTGCTCAATGCGCAGGGCGAGCGCGCGTTCGACCGCCAGATTGCGCGCGCGCTGGGCGGCCAGCCGATCACCTTCGCCTCAACCGCGATCGAACGCACCGGGCGTAATACGGCGCGCGTCATCGGCGATCTCACCATGAACGGGCAAACCCACCCGGTGACGCTTGAGGCAAGCTTCGCGGGCGCGGCGGTGGACCCCTTACGCGGGGCGCAAACCGTGCTGGGCTTTTCCGCGCACGGCGTGATCAACCGCACGCAATGGGGCGTGAGCGACTGGTCGAGCTTTGCAGGCGAGGACGTGCAACTCGTGATCGAGGTCGAGCTGGTGCGGGCCGGCTAAAGCAACGGACCTTAAATGCGACACGGCGGTTGATCCAAATCTTGGGTCGCATTTAAGGTCCGACGCTTTAGGCGGTTACATTCGTGTGCGCTAGGTTCACACTCGTGTCTTGTGGCAAGTCGAGAAGCGGCGCCCTAAATCAGCCCCTTCACTGGGAGACATGCACATGAAGATTTGGACCATCGCGGCGGCCGCAGCCGCGCTCGCGCTCGCGGCCTGCACGCAGCCCGCCGAAGCGCCGCAAGCGCCGGCGCAAGCCACGCCCGTCAACGTGCCCACGGGCGCCTATGCGCTCGATCCGCACCACACCACGATCACCGCGCGCGTGAAGCACTTTGGGCTCTCGAATTACGTGCTGCGCCTCAACGGCGTCACCGGCACGCTGAACTTCAACGCCGAAGACCCCGCGCAATCGAGCATCGAAGCGACGGTCGCAATGAACACGCTCGATACGCCCTATGCCGGCGATCGCGATTTCGACGCGGAGCTGCAAAATTCCGAATGGCTCGACGCGCTGACCTTCCCGACCGCCACGTTCCGCTCCACCAGCGCCGAGCGCACTGGGCCGAACACCGGGCGCCTCACCGGCGATCTCACCATCAAGGGCGTGACCCATCCGGTGACGTTCGACGTCACCTACAACGCCAGCCACGCCCAGCACCCGATGGGCTTCCCGATGCAGATGATCGGCTTCTCGGCGCGCACGACCATCCTGCGCTCGCAATTCGGCTTCAACACGGTGCTGCCGGAATCCGCGCCTGGCGCTGGCGACGGCGTGGCCGATCAAATCGAACTCCTGATCGACGCGGAATTCACCCGAGCGATCGATTCCAACGCGGGCGCGCCCGCTGAACCGGTGGATTAACATGCGCGCTTCGGCTGAGCGGTACAGCGCTGTGGCGATCGTCCTGCATTGGGCGATCGCGGCGGCTATTCTTTTTCTGCTGCCGCTCGGCTTTTGGATGCACGAGCAGATCGAACACGGAAATCCCAGCGAGGGCGTCTATCGCGCCTTCCAATTGCACAAATCCGTGGGACTGACGGTTCTGTTCTTGAGTCTGGTGCGGCTGGGGTGGCGGCTCGCCAATCCGCCCCCCGCCCTGCCCGTGCATATGCCGACCTGGGAACGCTTTGCGGCGAAGGCCACGCACTGGGCGTTTTATGCACTGATGATCGGCCTGCCGCTTTCGGGCTGGCTGTTCGTCTCGGCCGGCTGGTCCTTGCATGAGGACCGCTCGCTCGCGGTGCCGACGCATTATTTCGGCCTCTTCCAAGTGCCGGCGCTGTTCGGTCTGCCGCAAGCGGGCGAACCGTTGCGCGCGGCGGTGGCGGAAGCCTCCTTCGCCACGCACGCGACCTTGGCGTGGAGCGCGATCGTGCTGGCGGGCCTGCACGTGGCGGCGGCGCTGAAGCATCACCTGTTCGATAAAGACAACGTGCTGACGCACATGATCCCTGGCCTGCGCCCGCTGGATGGCAGCGAAGCGCCGCCGAAAGACCCCAAGCGCTTGGCGGTGCTGGGCGTCGGACTCGGGTTGACGGGCATCGCGCTCGCGGCGGCGCTGTTCGCGGCGACGAGCTATGTGGGCGCGAGCGCGCCGCAGCACGCCTCGACGATCGAAATCACCGAACCCGCCGCGTCGCCGGAAACAGCCGCGCCGGACATCGCCGCGCCTGCCCCGGAAACGGAAACGCCCGCCGCGCCGGCGACGCCCGGCGAACCTGCCACGTGGCGCGTGGACGCGGGCGCCAGCTCCGTCGCGTTCACCTACATCTATACGGACGAGAGCGGCGAGACGCCGATGAGCGGACGCTTCACCCGCTGGCGCGCCGACATCCGCTTCGACCCGAACAATCTGGACGCCTCGCGCGCCAATGTGACGATCGAAACCGCCTCGGCCAACACCAGCGCGCCCTATCACAATTCGACGCTGCCCACCGCGCCCTGGTTCAACAGCGCCGCGCATCCGAACGCGACCTTCCGCACCACCGAAATCCGCCGCCGCGACGGCGGTTATGAAGCGCGCGGCGAACTCACCATCCGCGGCCAGACGCGGGCGGCGCGTCTGCCCTTCACGCTGGCGATCGAGGGGGACCGCGCCGTGATGAACGGGTCATTGAGCATCGATCGGCGCGATTTTGGCGTCGGCGCGGACGCCGAGGGCGACGATATGATCGCCCGCGATGTCACCATCAACGTCCGCGTCGAGGCCACGCGCGCGCCATGAAGACGGAACGGGCGGCGGAGATTCTACGCGCGGGCGGGCTCGTCGCGTTCCCGACCGAGACCGTGTATGGGCTCGGCGCGGATGCGACCAATCCGCGGGCGGTCGCGCGCGTCTACGAGGCCAAGGGCCGGCCGCAATTCAATCCGCTGATCGCCCACGTGCCGGGTCTGCGCGAAGCGGAAGCGCACGCGCATTTCAGCCCCCGCGCCCGCGCGCTGGCTGAAGCGTTCTGGCCGGGGCCGCTGACGCTAGTGCTGGCGCGCAAGGCCGAGAGCAGCGTGTGCGAGTTGGCCTGCGCGGGGCTTTCCACCATCGCGCTACGCGCGCCGGCGCATCCGACAGCGCAGGCGCTGCTGGGCGCGTTCGGCAAGCCGATCGTGGCGCCAAGCGCCAATCGCTCGGGCCATGTCAGCGCCACCAGCGACGCCCATGTGCGCGCGGACCTGGGCGATGTGGTGGACCTGGTGCTCGAAGGCGGCGCCAGCGAGATCGGGCTGGAAAGCACGATCATCGCCGTAGACGCCAACGGTCGCGCCACGCTGCTGCGCCCCGGCGCGATTCCGCGCGTGGAAATCGAGGCGATCACCGGCCCGCTGGCCGCGCGCGGCGACAAGATCAGCGCCCCCGGCATGATGGAAAGCCATTACGCGCCGCGCGCGCGGCTCAGGCTCGATGCGCAGACGCCCGAGCCGGGCGAAGCGTATCTCGCGTTCGGGGCGCCAGCGCCCGCGGGCGGGCTCACGCTTTCGGCCAGCGGCGATCTCTCGGAAGCGGCGGCCAATCTCTACGCGCACCTGCGCGCGCTCGATGCCTTGGGCGCATCGGTGATCGCGGTCGCGCCGATCCCCGCGCGCGGCTTGGGCGACGCCATCCGCGACCGCCTCGCCCGCGCCGCCGCGCCGCGCTAACAAGGGCGCATGAGCGACCTTCTTGAGCAACTTGCCGCGCGCCTAGGCCCCAAGGGCTTCACCACCGATCCCGATCAGATCGCCCCGCACCTCACCGAATGGCGCGGGCGCTATAGCGGGCGCACGCCCTGCCTTGTTTCGCCCGCGACCACCGCCGAAGCGGCCGACACCGTGAAGCTGTGCGCGGCGGCGGGCGCCGCGATCACCCCCCAAGGGGGCAACACAGGGCTGGTCGGCGGACAAATCCCTGACGGCGAAGTGCTCGTTTCCATGAAGCGGATGAACGCCATCCGCGCTGTCGACGCGGCCAACGATTCGCTCATCGCGGAGGCCGGCGTGATTCTTTCCGCGGTGCAGCAAGCGGCCGCCGATTCGGATCGACTCTTCCCTTTGAGCCTCGCGAGCGAGGGTTCAGCGACGATTGGAGGGCTGATCTCCACAAATGCAGGCGGCGTGCATGTGCTGCGTTACGGGATGATGCGCGAGCTGGTTTTGGGTCTCGAAGCGGTGCTGCCGGACGGCTCCGTGTTCCACGGTTTGAAGTCTCTGCGGAAGGACAACACGGGGTATGATCTGAAGCAGCTCTTCATCGGCGCCGAGGGCACGCTGGGCCTCGTGACGGCGGCGAGCCTCAAGCTCTTCCCCCGTCCGCGCGCGCATCAGATCGCACTGGCCGGCGTCGCCTCGCCGGAGGCGGCGCTCTCTTTGCTGCATCACATGAAGGGGCTGACAGGGGCGGTCGCGGCGTTTGAAATCATGAACCGGCTCTCGGTCGATCTCGTCATCAAGAACGTGGCGAACCGGCGCGACCCGATGCCGGGTTCGCCCTATCTGGTGCTGATCGAGTTTGAAGGCATGACCGAGATCGCATTGCGTGAAACCGTGATCGGGGCGCTGCACCGCGCGTTGGAGTCGAACGACGCGCAAAACGTGCTGCTTGCAGAAAACGCAAGCCAGGCAAGGGATTTCTGGGCGATCCGCGAAGACATTTCCGCCGGCCACCGCCCCGAAGGCGCGCAGGTGAACCACGATATCTCCGTGCCAGTTTCGCAAACGCCGGCATTCCTGGCGCAGGCTGACGCGGCGATGGCGGAGATCTATCCGGGCGTGCGCATCGTCGCCTTCGGACACATGGGCGACGGCAATTTTCACTACACGCTGATGCAGGCCGAGGGTGATGACCCAGCGCGCTTCCCCGGCGCGGCGCTCTCGGAGCGCGCCAACACGATCGCGGTCAAACTCGGCGGTTCGATCTCGGCCGAGCACGGCATCGGCGTGGCGCGCGCGGGCGAGCTGCCCCGTTTCAAGGACGGCCAATCGCTCCTCATGATGCGCGCCGTGAAGCGCGCGCTCGACCCCAACGCGATCATGAATCCGCGCGCGCTGATCCCGTGATTGCGATGAGCTGATCGCATGCGCGCGCGTCTCGATTCGATGCGCATGCGCGTCGACTCATTGTGGCAAATTCGCCGCGCTGAATTTTTTCACTGGCGATTATGCTTGCGCATGACATTATGAAGACGTAGTGCGGCGTCATTGCTGCGACTAAGAAGGAGCCAGGGCATGGCTAAGAAAGCAAAGAAGGCGACCAAGAAGGTCGCGAAGAAAGCGAAAGCGAAGAAGGCGACCCGTAAGGCTGCGCCGAAGAAGGCCGCCAAGAAGGCGCCGCGCAAGAAGGCGAAGGCCAAGAAGGCCGCGAAGAAGCGCTAGACTTCGCTTCGGGCGCCTTCGCATTGCGGGGTGCTCCAACAGAACAAGGGCGCTAAGCCCATGTGAGATGCGCGGCGCGAAAGCGTCGCGCATCTTTCGTTTGAGGCGGGGCTGCGATAGCCATGCGGCATGCGCCGGCCCGCCCGCCTCCATTTCCCGCAAAGCCTTGAAACGCCTGGTCCGCAGGGGAATCAGCCATGACCAACGCCGCGCCTGTGCGCGCGCCCGTTGCCGGCGCGGGCGTCGTCTGTTTCCGCGGTGCGGACGTGCTGTTGGTGAAGCGCGGCAAGGCGCCGTTGGCGGGGCGATGGTCGATCCCCGGAGGCCGAATCGAATGGGGCGAACGCGCCGCCGACGCCGCATTGCGCGAACTGATGGAAGAGACAGGGTGCGCGGCGGAGCTGGTCGGGCTTGTCGATGTGGTGGACGCCCTGCTCGCCAACAGCGGCGCCGAAACGGCGCCGACGCCTTGGGCGCATTATGTGCTGATCGACTACGCGGCGCGCTGGCTCTCGGGCGAGCCGCGCGCGGGCGACGACGCGAGCGAGGCGCGATTCTTTTCGCCCGAGGGACTGGCGGGCCTCGGCCTCTGGTCCGAGACGCTGCGGGTGATTGAAGCGGCGCGCGTGATGGTCAGCCCGCGCTAGCAGGCGCGCCCGCGCCGAAGCGCGGCCCCTTGCCCATCGCCTCGGCCACATCGAAGCCCATCTTCACCAACGCCAGCACCAGGATGCCCGCGACCGGCTGGTTCAGCGCCATCAGCAGGAAACCGCCGAAGATGATGGCCAAGTGCAGCACCATGATGCGCGGGTAAGGCGCGGCCATCAGCGCCATCGGATTGGTGGCTTTCGCCTCCCCGCGGGCCACGAACAGAACAAATTGCACGACCTGCCAAAGCACAATCGAGGCAAAGCCAATCAACAGATTGGGCTCGCTGGCGAAGAGGTCTTGGGCGGTCTTCATCAGGTCGAACATGTCGTCCCCGGCGAAGCCGCCGCCGAACAGGCTCACCACGAACGTGCCATGCACAAAGCAGAAGAGGCCGTAATGGAAGCTGAAGAAGGCGCCGAAAAACAGCGCGCCGACAGCATTGAGCCCGCCGGCCAGCACCGCATTGGCGGCCATGGAGGCCAAGGTCCGCACCCCGATCACCACGTTTTCTAGCCAGTAGAGGAAGATCAGCGCGAATGCGCTCCACCCCCAGAAAATCACCCCGATGATCGGAATAAGGTTAAGGCCGATGGCGAGCGCGACGGGCAGGCGCGTGGGAACTTTTAGAGCTTGCATGGCGTTCATAATGCAGCGCGGACCGGGATTCGTGTCCAGGGTTTGCGAAGGCGCAACTACGCCTCATCTAGAGTAGCGTTAAATCCCCCACCCTGGTCCTAAAGCTGGAGAATCCGCCATGGCCGCGAACAACAAGGCCGCCGATGTCGCCGCAGAAGCGCGAGAGCGCGCTGAAGCCGCCCTTGAATCCGCGCGCGAAGCGCTCGACGCCGCCAAGGGCGCGGTGGAAGACGGCCTCGACGACACGCACCGTTATCTGAAACGCCAATGGAAGGAGCGCCCCGTCGCGGTGGCCGCGACCGCCGTGGGCGTGGGCCTGCTGCTCGGCCTGCTGCTGGGCAGCCGCCGCTAATGCTGGACCGCGCCTTGACCCGTATTGTCGCCATCGCGGCGGCGAGCGCGGCGGCCGTGATGGCCGTGTTCGCGGCGGGCTTTGCCCTGTACGCTCTCATTTTGCCGCAGGTCGGCTCGGCCGGCGCGGCGGCGATCGTCGCGCTGGCGGCGGCGTTGTGCGTTGCTCTGTTCGCGCTGGTGATGGCGCTGCGTGCGCGCCAGCGCGAGCGTGAAGCCGAGATCGCGCAGGCCGCGGTGGCCGAGGCGCTGCCGCAATTCGGCCTCGGCGAGTTCGCGCGCGATCGCCCGATTGTGACGCTGGCCGTCACCGCGCTGGGCGGCTTGCTGGCGGCGCGCCACCCGGCGCTGGCGCGCGATCTGCTCTCGATCGCGGCCCGCTTCACCCGCAGCAACTGACGCAGCGGCGGCTTTACACACGCGCCCCGCCTTGCGACCTTCGCCCCGCTTAAGCGTGGGGAGAGAGAGATGAGACTGGCGTTGGCCGCTGCGGCGGCATTGATGCTGACAGCCGGCGCAGCCGAGGCGCGCACATGGCGCATCGCCCCGGGCCCCAACGCCCAAACCGAATTGCAAGCCGCCCTGATCGAAGCGCAGCCCGGCGACACCGTGCAGCTCGCGCGCGGGCGCTTCGACCTCACCCAAGGGCTCTCGCTGGCGGTGGACCGCGTGACCATCCGCGGCCAGGGCGAGGCGCGCACGATTCTTTCCTTCGCCGGCCAGCGGCGCGGGGCCGAGGGCCTGCTGGTCACGGCCAACGGGGTGGTGCTGCGCGATTTCGCGGTGGAGGACGCGCGCGGCGACGCCATCAAGGTGCGCGACTGCACCGGCATCACCTTCCAGGGCGTGCGCGCGGAGTGGACGCGCGGGCCCAATCCCGAGAACGGCGCCTACGGGCTCTATCCGGTCAATTGCTCCAACGTGCTGATCCGCGATTCGATCGCGCGCGGCGCTTCGGACGCCGGCATCTATGTGGGCCAATCGCGCAACATCATCGTGCGCGACAACATCGCCGAATATAACGTGGCCGGGATCGAGATCGAAAACAGTTATAACGCCGACGTCTTCAACAACCGCGCCGAGCACAATACCGGGGGCGTCCTGGTGTTCGACCTGCCGGGCCTGCCGCAAATGGGCGGGCATTCGGTGCGCGTCTATCGCAACACCATAATCAACAACGCCACGCCCAATTTCGCCCCCGCCGGCAATATCGTGGCCACCGTGCCCGCCGGCACCGGCATCCTGATCATGGCCAACCGCGATGTGCACGTGTTCGAGAACCAGATCGCCGACCATGGCACGGCCAACATCATCATCACCGCGTACCGGGCGGAGTTTCAGGATGCGAACTACAACCCGCTGCCGCGCAACGTGATGATCCGCAACAATCGCTTCGGCAATACGGGCTTCGCCCCCGCGGGCGATCTGGCGGCGCTGGCGCAGATGGGCGTGCCGCTGCCGGACGTGCTTTGGGACGGGGCGACGATGTATTCCGTCCCCGGCGCCATGCCGCGCACCGAGAGCGTGCGCATCGTGATGCGCGACAACACCTCCACGCGCGGCGGCATCGGCAGCTTCCTCTCGCTCGGCGTGCCCGTGGCCGGCGCGCCGCTGACCGAGGCCGCGCCGGATCCGGCCTTCCCGCCGCTGCTGGAGCTGGCGGAGCCTGAACGGGTGCGGATCGAGTAGGCCATGCGCCGCACGCTCTTCATCGCCGCTTTCGCCGCGCTTACCTGCGTTAGCGCGGCGGCGAATGCGCCCGCGCCGGTGAATGACGCCGCCATTATGGCGGCGCAGCCGGCGCCGACGCTTTCAGCCTATCGCCTTTTCCAAGATGCCGGCGCGCGCACGCCGAACGCGCGGGTCACGCCCTATGCGCTGAACACCGCGCTCTATTCGGATGGCGCGCTGAAATTCCGCTACGTCTATCTGCCGGCGGGCGCGCAGGCGCGCTACGACGCGGAGGGCGTGTTCGAGTTTCCGGTCGGCGCGGTGCTGGTGAAGACATTTGCCTTCGCCGCGGACATGCGCCGCCCCGACGAAAACGTGCGCTTCCTTGAAACGCGCCTGCTGATCCGGCGAGAAGCGGGTTGGATCGCCCTGCCCTATGTGTGGAACGAGGCGCAGACGGAGGCGCGGCTTTCCATCGTCGGCGCGGATGTGCCCGTCAGCTTCACTAATGAAGAAGGGCAAGCGCTCGCGCTCGATTGGGCTGTGCCGAATGTGAACGATTGCCGCGGCTGCCATGCGCGCAACGGCCAGATCGTCCCGATCGGCCCGAACGCGCGCAATCTGAA
>CAZWQS010000008.1:19089-38135 GCA_964635925.1 uncultured Terricaulis sp.
GCCATGCGCGCAACGGCCAGATCGTCCCGATCGGCCCGAACGCGCGCAATCTGAATCGCGGAACGCAATTGAGCGATTGGCGCGACGCCGGCGTGATCGCGGCGTTGCCGGCCAGCGCCGCGCCGCGCGCGCCAGACGCCTACGACGCCGCCAGCGGAACGCTGGAGGCGCGGGCGCGCGCCTATCTCGATGTGAATTGCGCCCATTGCCATAATCCGGCGGGGCCGGCACATACGTCAGGGCTCGATCTTTCGTGGAGCCAGCAAGACCCGATCCATTGGGGCGTGCTGAAGCGCCCCGTCGCGGCGGGGCGCGGCTCGGCCGGTTACGAATTCTCGATCGAGCCCGGCCACCCCGAGCGCTCGATCCTGCTGCATCGCTTGGAGAGCCTCGATCCGGGCGTCATGATGCCCGAACTCGGCCGACAGCTCCGCGACGAACGCGCGCTGGCGCTGATGCGCGAATGGATCGCCAGCATGGACGCCGAGGGCCAGAGCCGCGCGCCATGACGCGGGATGAGATTTTCGAGGATATCAAAGACCTCGCCATCGCCTACACGGGCGCGAAACCGGAGAAGCTGACGCGCGAGACGCGCCTGCTCAGCGATCTTAGCCTTGATGGCGACCCCGCCGCCGGTTTCATGGCCGCATTCACGAACAAATTTGGCGTCGATATGAGCGGCTTTTACTGGCTGCGTTATTTCGGGGACGAGGGCTTCGACCCATTGGCGCCAGGTCTGATCGCCGCCGCGCGCCGCGTGAGCCCCCGCTTCGAGCGGCGATATCGAGCGGCGCTCGCAGAAGAGCGCGAGATCACTCTGGAACATCTGACCGAGGCGGCGCAAGCGAAAGCCTGGATCCACCCAGGCGGCGAACACGCGCTCACACGCAAGCGCCGCCCGCTGACCGGCCTGTTCGCCATTCTTGGCGCGCTCGGCGTGCTGACGTTCTGCGTCGTCGGCGCCATTGCGCTCTACGGCCTCGCCGCCGGCGCCTGGGGCGAAATCAGCCTGGTGAGCGCAGCCGCCGTGATTGCTGCGGCCGCGCTTCCCGCGTTCTGGGTTTGGAACGCCTGGCGTAATATCCAGCGCAAGCTGGCTAGTGGACCGGCCAGTTGAACCAGGCGATGCCGCTGGCCACCGCCGCGTGGAAGGTCAGCATCAGCAGCACGATCGACGCGAGGATGAAGATCGTGAAGCGCACGATGATCACGTTCACCGTCGCCTGCACCAGCGAGTGCACGATGCGCAGGCCGACATAAATCCAGGCCAGCGTGACGTTGACGTGGCTATCCTGGTTCATCAAGTGCAGCGCAAAGCAGATGGCGTAGAACAGCGTGGGCTGCTCCATCAGGTGGTTGTAATTGTTGGCCACATTGGCGGAGGAAAGCTGCTCCATCTGCGCCTTGGTGGCGCCGCCGGGCTTCACGCCGGCCTTGGACATGGCCGGGATGCGCGTGGCGTAAAGCCAGATCAGCATGATCAAAGACCAGATCACCAGGCCCACGACAGGCGCGATCATTCCGTGGTCGTACATTTTGCCCTCCCCTGTTTTCGCGAGCATCAACCCGGTTCCCACCACGCGCAAGCCTCCCCTTGCGCGAATGGGGATTTGCCCGAGGCCGGGCCGCGATGGACTGGATCAAGGAAAAGGCGCACGAAACAGCGGTGCGAGGAGCTTGCCGATGAGAGATGTCGCGATCGTCAGTTATTGCCGCACCGGTATCGCCAAAGCCCAGCGCGGCGCGCTGAACCAGACGCACGGCATCGCCATGGCCGCGCACGTGATGCGCGAGGCGGTCACACGCGCCAAGGTCGAGGCGGGCGAGATCGAGGACGTGGTCCTGGGCTGCGGCTTGCCCGAGGGCGCGACGGGGCACAATATCGCGCGCAATGCAGCGCTGCATGCCGGGTTGGGCGTGGGCGTTCCCGGCGCCACCATCAATCGCTATTGCGGCTCGGGCGTCACCGCCGCCTCCATCATTGCCAATCAGATCGCGACAGGCGCCATCGATGCCGGGATCGCGGGCGGGGTGGAGAGCATTTCGCTCGTCCAATTCAATCTGAACCTTAACGGCTTCTTCTACGAGCCGCTGCAGCGCGTGATGCCCGCCGTATGGTGGACCATGAACCAGACCGCCGATTTCGTGGCTGAGAAATATAAGATCACCCGCACGCAGCTCGACGAGTACGTCGTCAGGAGCCAGGGCCGCGTGGCGGCGGCGATCGCGGCGGGCAAATTCGCGGAGGAGATCGTTCCCTTCACCACCACGATGAAAGTCGCAGACAAAGCCAGCGGCGAAAGCCGCATGCAGGAAGTGACGCTCGACCGCGACGAAGGCCCCCGCCCCGACACCACGCTCGAAAAGCTCGCGGCGCTGAAGCCCGTGTTCGAGGGCGGCACGACGACGGCGGGCAACGCCTCGCAGCTTTCGGACGGCGCAGCCGCGCTCGTGATGATGGACGCTGACCTCGCGGCGCGGCGCGGGCTGCCGATCCTTGGCCGCTTCCGCGGCATGGCGCTGGGCTCGGTCGCGCCGGAGGAAATGAGCATCGCCATCACGCCCGCGGTGCGCCGCCTCATGGCCAAGCACGCGATCAAAGCGGGCGATGTCGATCTCTGGGAGCTGCATGAAGCCTACGCGGTGACGACGCTCTACAATCAGCGCGAGCTCGATACGCCGTGGGAGCGCACCAACGTCATCGGCGGCGCCATCGCCATGGGGCATCCTTATGGCATGAGCGGGGTGCGCTATCTGGGGCAGACGCTGCTGGAGTTGGGCCGGCGCAACGCGAAGAAAGCCGTGATCGGCGTCTGCACCGCGGGCGGCATGGCGACGGCGGCGTATTTGGAGCGCTAGCAATCCTGAATCGTCGCGTACATCATAGGATGGCCGAGACCTGAAACGTCTGTCACCTCGATGTGTACGGGCAAGAGCGCCGGCTCTTTAACGCGTGCGATGGGCAGGTCGCGCTCCGATTGGTCCGAAACCACGAAATAGCCCACGGCGCCGAGCTCAGGCTCCAACCGGCTGCCGAGCGACGGGGCGCGTGCGAAATTTCCGATGTAGGTGGTCTGCCCCGGGTTGACCGTGAAAGGAACAGCGAGCGGCGTGGCGGAAGACCATTCCACATTCGCTACGACAATCGTGCCGCGGAACCCGAAATCGTAGATCTCATAGCGGCCCGGCGGCAGCGTGCGCACAAACACGCGGCCGGCTTCGCGGCCCCGATAATCAAGGTTGTTTGGCCGTGGGTTGAAGAATCCCACGCAATCGCAAATCATCGCGCCGCGATTGTCGGTCACTGCCTCGCCGCTGGACGTGGCCGTCCGGCGATACTCGAAGCGAAAGCTCATCGCGATGTCGACGGACCCGACCGAATAGACGAGCATGCCTGGCGCTTCTCCGCCCGCTTGCGCGCGCGCGACGCCGGACAGTGCGAACAGCGCGACAAGGACGAAGACAACAGCTCTTAACAACACCATGTCGTCCTCCGTTTGAGCACTACATCCGTTCGGGCACATCAATGCCCAGAAGCTCCAGCGTCAGCGTGAGCTGTTTCAGCGCCGCGCCGGCGAGCGCCAAGCGCGAGGCGCGCACCGCGCCTTCAGAGGGCAGGATCGGACAATTCGTGTAAAAGCCGCTGAACGCTTGCGCGAGCGCGTAGGCATGCTCGGCCAGGAAATGCGGCGCCTTCTTGTCGTAGGCCGCACGCAGCGCGCCGTCGAACGCATCAAGCGCTAGCGCAAGCGCGCGTTCGGCCTCGTGGCCGATCGCGATCGGCCCGGCTTTGAACCCCTGCTCCTCCGCTTTGCGCAGGATGCTTTTGATCCGCACGGCCTGGTACAGCAGATACGGCCCCGTCTTGCCCTCGAAGCTCATGAAGCGGTCGAGGTCGAACACGTAGGACGTGCCGCGGAAATTGCTGAGATCGGCGAACTTGATCGCGGCGATGGCGATCTTGTGCGCCACGTCCTCAAACTCATCGGCGCTGAAATCCGCGCCGATCTCGTTTTCCTTCAGCCGCTCACGCGCCTTCTCCTCGGCTTGGCCGATCAGGTCATGCAGCTTCAGCACCCCGCCCGCGCGGGTTTTGAACGGCTTGCCGTCCGCGCCGTTCATGGTGCCGAAGCCGATATGCTCCAGCTTTTCGCGCGCGATGTAGCCGGCCTTGGCGGCGGCGCGATACACTTGCTCGAAATGATCAGCTTGGCGCTGATCGACGGCGTAGAGGATCAAGTCCGGATTCTGATCGCGCGTGCGCATCAGGATCGTGGCCAGATCGGTCGTGCCGTACATGGCCGAACCTTCGCTCGAGACCACCAAAAGCGGATCGGGGCTTTCGACCTCGACGACGCTGCCGTCATCCAGTTTTTTCTTCTTCGTCTCGCCGGGGTTTGCGATGCGCAGGATGCGCGCGCCTTGGTCTTCCTCAATCAAGCCCTTCGCTTCGAGGTCTTTCACCATGTCCGGGATCAACGGATCGGCGTCGCTTTCGCCAAGCCAGAGATCGAAATTGACGCCCAACGCTGCAAAGTCGCGCTTCTGCGCGGCCATCGACACGTCGTGCATCGCTTTCCAGATCGTGCGGTGCGGCTCGGCGCCGTTTTGCAACGCGGCGGTCGCCTTGCGCGCCCGATCGCGGAACGCGGCGTCTTCCTTCGCCTTGGCGGCGGCGGCGGGATAGATGGTTTCGAGATGCTCAAGGGTCAGCGTCTGTAGGCGCAGATGCAGTTTTCCGTTGAAGCCGCCGAGTTCATCTTCCAGCGCGGTGATGACGAGGCCCATTTGGAAGCCCCAATCGCCGAAATGCGCATCGCCCCAAACCTCATCGCCGCGGAAGCGATAAAGCCGCTTGAGGCTTTCGCCGATGATGGAGGCGCGCAGATGCCCCACATGCATGCCCTTGGCCACGTTCGGGCCGCCATAATCCACGATCACACGGCGCGGCGTTTCGGCGGCGCTCGCGCCAGCTTTCGCATCATCGGCAATCGCCTGCGCGCGCGCGGCGAGCGCTTGGGGCGTCACGCTGAAATTTAGAAAGCCCGGCCCGGCGATGGCCGGCGCGGGCGCAAGGTCGGCCGCCTTCCAAGCGGCGGCGACACTCTGGGCGATCTCCTGCGGCTTCTTTCCGGCAGCCTTGGCCGCGGCAAGCGCGCCGTTGCACTGAAACTCGCCCAGGTCCGGCCGATCCGACCGGCGCACCTCGGCGTGCTTGGCTTCAAGCCCAAGCTCGGTGAACACGCCCTGGTTGGCGCGCGTCAGCGCGGTTGCGAGATCAGTCATACATTTCGGATGGGGGCTTGGCCGCCCGCCGTCAAGTTAGCCCGGTGTAGCGGTCGCCTCGGCGGCGTTCACGCGGAAGCGTTTGCCGTCGCGGTTGAACTGAAGCTGCTCCGGCGTCAGCTCGAAGCCGACCAGAATTTCGAAATTCTCGCCCGAAACCTCAGCGTTGGCGCGCGGAATCTCGATCGATTCGATCTCCTCGGTGCGGGTGACGACATTTTCCCCACGCGGGAAACGCACCTCCACATCGAAATATTCCTTGGCAATCGGGGCGCGGCCGCGGCGCGCGACGGCGACCCAATAGCGATACGTGCGGCGTTCTTCCTCGGCGGCGGCGGGGCCGCGGCCAAAGGCGATGTCCACCTCGATCGACATGCGGATCGGATCTTCATCGACATAGCGGCACAAGCCGCGAATACCCTGCATCTCCCCCGTGAACGCGACGTTGGCGTAGCGCTCCACACCCGGGTCGCGGAATTGGACCAGACGCGAATTGTCGTACAGCACGCCCATGAGCGGACACGGGCCGACATTGGGGCGCCGGTCGTTGCCCATCATGCGATCAAGCCAGTTCGGTTCGCGCTGTTGGGCGGCGCGCTCGTCCTCCGGCATCACCCCGCCCGGCAGCTCCACGGTGCGCCCGCTGGTGCTGCACGAACTAAGCGCGAGCATCGCCGCCAACGCCGCCAGAACTTGGAGCTTCATGCCTAACCTCTTGAAACGCTTGCGGATGCGCGCCGGCGGTCGCATGTCTCACCCCGAAGGCGCAGCGCCCGTGATAGCTTCGCCCTCGGCCGCCCGCAACTCGCGCCGGCGCCTGGACCCGAAAGTTCGCCTCAGAGCCGATGCCCGCGCCAGAAAAACGCCAGATTTCAATACTCTTGGCCGCCCCGCGCGGCTTTTGCGCAGGCGTGGATCGGGCCATCCAGATCGTCGAGCAGGCGCTGGTGAAATGGGGCGCCCCGGTTTTTGTGCGCCATGAGATTGTCCACAACCGCCATGTGGTCGAACGGCTGGAGCGGCTGGGCGCGGTTTTCGTGGAGGAGCTGGACGACTGCCCCGATGACCGCCCCGTAGTGTTTTCCGCCCACGGCGTGCCGAAAGCCGTGCCGGCCGAGGCGCGCCGGCGCGAGATGATCTTCGTGGACGCCACCTGCCCGCTGGTTTCCAAGGTGCATGTGGAGGCGCAGCGCCATTTCGACGCCGGGCGCGAGATCGTGCTGATCGGCCATGCGGGCCATCCGGAGGTGATCGGCACGATGGGGCAATTGCCTGACGGCGCCATCACGCTGCTGGAGACGGCGGCGGATGCCGAGATGTTTCAGCCGCGCGATCCGGCCAAGCTTTCATTCGTCACGCAAACGACACTCTCGGTGGACGACACGGCCGAGATGGTGGCCGTGCTGCAGCGGCGCTTTCCCGGCATCGCCGCGCCGCACAAGGAAGACATCTGCTACGCCACCACCAACCGCCAGGACGCCGTTAAGGCGATGGCCGAGAACGCGGACCTCGTTCTGGTGATCGGCTCGCCGAAATCCTCCAACTCGGTGCGCCTCGTGGAAGTCGCCAAACGCGCCGGCGCACGCGATGCGCGCTTGGTGGGCGCGGCTGGCGAAGTGGATTGGGATTGGTTCGCCGGCGCAAACATTGTGGGCGTCACCGCAGGCGCCAGCGCGCCGGAGGATTTGGTGGAAGAGCTGATCGCCGCCATCAGCGCGCGCTTCGATGCGAATGTGCAGGAAGTGGTAGTGACGCGCGAGAGCGTCACGTTCAAACTGCCGCGCGTTCTGGTCGCGTGAGCGCTGAACTGCAAACGCTGTTGGAGCGGCTCGTCGCCGACGCCCGCGCGCGCCATCCCGAGCGGCCGGCGCTGGTTGGCGTGGGCGGATCGCAGGGATCGGGAAAATCGTATCAGAGCCGGCTCTACGCCGAAGCGCATCCGCGCGTGGCGCACTTTTCGCTGGACGATGTGTATCTGACGAAGGCCGAGCGGCAGGCGCGCGCGGCGGCGTTCGGCAATTCTCTCTTCGCCACACGTGGGCCGCCTGGCACGCATGATATGGGCTTGCTGCGCGATGTCGTGGCGCAACTCGGCCGCCCCGGGATCACGCGCATTCCGCGTTTCATCAAGGCGCAGGACGACCGCGCGCCTGAAGCTGAATGGACGTCTTTCGAGGGGGCAGCCGACGTGATTATGATCGACGGTTGGTGCATGGGCGCCAAGCCTGCACTCCAAGACGAGGCGCCGCTGAACAACGTCGAGGCCGAAGACATCGGAGGCGCGTGGCGGCGCGCGATGAACGATGCGCTTGGCGACTACCAAACCTTCTTCACGGCATTCGACGCGATCATCTATCTGCAGGCGCCATCCTGGGAGATCGTGCGCGTGTGGCGCGGGCAGCAGGAGGTGGAAAATCTAGGCCGGCCGCTCAATGCGGAAGACGAAGCGCGCCTCGATCGGTTCGTGATGCATTATGAGCGCGTGACGCGGGCCATGCTGCAGGGGCATCATAGCGCGCGCTGGGTGGCGCATCTGGATGAGAACCGGCGCGTGGTGAGGATCGAAGAGCGCTAATGGCCGTTTACACCACCCTGACCGACGCGGAGCTCGCCACGCTGCTGGCGCGTTATGATCTGGGCGAACCGACCGCGCTCAAGGGCATCGCCGAGGGCGTGGAGAATTCCAATTTCTTCCTGGCGACCGATAAGGGCCGCTTCATCCTCACCATCTTCGAGAAGCGCGTGAAGGCGGAGGATCTGCCGTTCTTCATGGGGCTGACCGCGCGCCTGGCCGAACGCGGCGTCGCCGCGCCGAAGCCGATCGCGACGAAAGCGGGCGAGCTTGTCACCAAGGTGAAGGGCAAGCCCGCGGCGATCATATCGTTCCTCGACGGCGTGTGGCCGCGCAATCCCGATATCGCCCATTGCGCCGCCATTGGCGAAGCATTGGCGCGCATGCATGTGGCGCTGGAGGATTTCCCGCTTTCGCGCGCGAACGCGCTGAGCGTCGATGGCTGGGAGGCGCTGATCGCCCCGCGCCTGGCGCTTGCGGAATATTTGCGCGCCGGCCTCGCCAGCGCGATCGAGCGCGACGTGGCCGAGGTGCGCGCGGCGTGGCCCAAGGATTTGCCGCGCGGGGTGATCCATGCCGATCTGTTCCCCGATAACGCGCTATTCCTGGGCGACAAGCTTTCCGGCATCATCGATTTCTATTTCGCCTGCAAGGATTTCCTGGCCTACGACCTCGCGGTCTGCCTCAACGCCTGGTGCTTCGAGGAAGAGCGCAGCTATGACCTCGCCCGCGGCGGCGCGATGATCGCGGCGTACGAAGCGATCCGCCCGCTGACCGAAGCCGAACGCGCCGCGCTGCCTGTGCTCGCGCGCGGCGCGGCGCTCCGCTTCTTCGCCACGCGCCTGGCCGATTGGGCCGAAACACCCGAAGGCGCCATAGTGCGCCCGAAGAGCCCGATGGAATATGCGGATAAGCTCGCGTTCCATCGTGCGGCGAAAGGGGCGGGCGATTATGGGGGTTAGGCTAGTAGCCGCGATATTCCTCGCGCCGTTGATGGCCGCGATGGCTTGGAGCTTTGGAGTTTATCTGTGGGATTGGGCAACGAAACCGTATGCCGCCCCTTTTGCTTGGTCGTCTGCATTCGCCTTTGGCATGATGGCAACTTGTGTAGGTATAGCCACGACCGCATCGGTTGGGCTTGGTGCGCACACCTTGCTCCTGCATTTCCAGACAACACAGTGGTTTTCCTATGCCGCTGCCGGGACGCTTAGTGGCTTGTTGCTCTGTGTGTTAAGTGGGCTCGCCTTTGGCTGGGGACCACTTGCATTTCATTTGGCGCCCGTGGCGGTTGTGACCGCCGTGCTCTTCTGGCTCATCCGCCGCCCCGATCGTGACGCGGCGCCGAATCCGCCTACATCCGCCCCATGAGCATCGTACATATCTGGACCGATGGCGCGTGCAGCGGGAATCCTGGCCCGGGCGGTTGGGGCGCGGTGCTGCGTTATGGCGATGCGGAGAAAGAACTCTCCGGCGCGGAGGCGGCAACCACCAACAACCGCATGGAGCTGACGGCGGCGATTGAAGCGCTCAATGCACTGAAGAAGCCCGCCAACGTGAAGCTGCACACGGATTCCAAATACGTGATGGACGGCGTCACCAAGTGGATTCACGGCTGGAAGAAAAATGGCTGGCGCACCGCCGACAACAAGCCCGTGAAAAACGAAGATCTCTGGCGCGCGCTGGAAGCGGCGGCGAACCGGCACAATGTCGAATGGCAATGGGTCAAAGGCCATGCCGGCGATGAGATGAACGAACGCGCCGATGAATTAGCGCGCGCGGCCATCGCCACGCTGCGCGCCTAAGTGCGCTTCACCTTCAGCGTCACGCCTTGCACGCTGATCACCTCAACGTGGGCGCCCTCTTCCAGCACTTCATCGCTGATCACGCGCCACATCGTATCGCCGACCTTGGCCGAGCCCGCGCCGTTGTTGAACGAAGCCACGACACCGCGCTTGCCAATCAAAGCCGCCGCGCGGTCATTCAGGCCGCTCGCCCCGCCCTCGCTGCGCCAACGCCGCACGATCGGCTGGCCGAAATATGTGAGCACGATGACAAGCACGGCGAAGATGGCGAGATCGGCCACCCAATTGGTGAAGCCCAAGAACGAGATCAGCGCCGTCGCGAACGCGGCCACCGCCGGCCAGAGCAGATACGTCGTGCCCGTGGCCATTTCGGCGATCAGCAACACGAAGCCGATGACCAGCCAGTGCTGCGGGCCCATGGAAGCCAGGAGGTTGATCAGCGTATCCATAGGCTCAATGTAGCGAACCTGGCGCCCGCGTGCGAGAGCTTACGGACGGGTCGGCGGAACCGATGTGCGCGCCGCGCCGCCGCCGAAGGGGCTGTCGCCCTGGGCGTTGAGCGCGCGCAAGCCTTCCACCAGCCCGGCAAGGCCCGAGAGATCGGCCGGGATGATCACGGTGCGCTGCTGGTTGGACGTCGCCAGTTCGCCGAACGCCTCGACATATTTGAGGCCCAGGAAGTAGCGGATCGCGTTCACATCGCCCTTGCCGATGGCTTGCGAGACCACATCGGTCGCGCGCGCTTCGGCTTCGGCTTCGCGTTCGCGCGCCTCGGCGTCGCGGAAGGCGGCTTCGCGCCGGCCTTCGGCTTCAAGGATGGCCGATTGCTTGGCCCCTTCGGCGCGCAGGATCGCGGCCTGCTTGTCGCCTTCGGCTTCGAGAATTTGCGCGCGGCGTTCGCGCTCGGCCTTCATCTGGCGCGCCATCGCTTGGGTGAGGTCGGCCGGGGGCGAGAGGTCTTTTATTTCGATGCGCAGCACCTTTGTGCCCCACGCGTCGGTGGCGGCGTCGATCACGGCCAGGAGGCGCGCGTTGATCGAGTCGCGCTGCGAGAGCACCTCGTCGAGATCCATCGCGCCGACCACGGTGCGGATATTGGTCATGCAAAGGTTCTGGATCGCCTGGATGAGGTTCTCGACCTCGTAGGCGGCCTTGGCGGCGTTGATCACCTGGATGAACACGACGGCGTCGACCGAGACGACCGCGTTATCCTTCGTGATCACGTCCTGACGCGGCACGTCGAGCACGGTTTCCATCATGGAGAGCCGGCGCCCGACGCGATCCACGAACGGCACGAGGAAGGCGATGCCAGGCTCAAGCGTGCGCGTGTAGCGGCCGAAGCGCTCCACCGTCCATTGCCGGCCCTGCGGCACCACCTTGATGGCGCTGAACGCCAGCACCAGCGCCATAACGGCGAAGAAAATGATAACGGCGTCCATGCCTTCTGCCCTCCGCCGCTTCTGCGGCAAACGCTCCCGCGCGTATTACGCTCAGCTTAATTGGCCGAGCAAATATTCCGCGCTGGAAACTTTGTATTCACCACCGTCTTCAACATTCAGTTGAGATACCACCCCATCCTTGACGATCATTGAATAGCGCTTCGAGCGCGCGCCCATGCCGAATTTGGAAAAATCGGCGTCAAGGCCCAGCGCCTTGGCGAACACGCCCGAGCCGTCGGCCAGCATCACGATCTCGCCCACGACATTCTGATCCTTGGCCCACGCGCCCATCACGAACTGATCGTTGACCGACGTGCACGCGATCACGTCCACGCCCTTGGCCTTCAATTCGGCGGCTTTGTCGCGAAAGCTCGGCAGGTGCTTGACCGAACAGGTCGGCGTGAACGCGCCCGGCACGGCGAACAAGGCCACCGTCTTGCCATTGAACACATCGGCGGTGGTGAGCTGCTGCGCGCCTTCGGGGCCGGGCACGTTGAACGTCACGTCGGGAAGCTTATCGCCAATCTTGATCATGCTGTGTTCCTCCATGGCGCGCGCGCCTTCAGGCGCAATGTAGGGCCTGCTGAGGCGTGATGCGAGCGCCCTCTTGCGCGAATACGCCCAACGCGGGAGCATGGCCCATGAGCGGCGACACTCTGGCGGGAAAATTGCTGGTGGCGATGCCTGGGATCGGCGATCCCAGGTTCGATCATTCGGTGATCTTCATGTGCTCGCACGATTCCGATCACGCCATGGGGCTCATCGTCAACAAGCCGAAGGATGAGGTCACTGTCTCGGACGTGCTGGAGCATCTGGGATTGGAGACCGATGAGGCGATCGGCGCGCGCGCGGTGCTCGATGGCGGGCCAGTGCGCACCGATCGCGGCTTTGTGCTGCACTCGGAAGATTTCGCCGCGGGCGAGGCCACGCAAAGCGTCAGCCCCGGCATTCGCCTGACGGCGACGCGCGAGGTGCTGGTCGCGGTGGCGGGCGAGGACGCGCCCGCGCGCTTCATGCTCGCGCTCGGCTGCGCCGGCTGGGGCGCAGGGCAGTTGGAAGATGAGCTGCGCCAGAACGCGTGGCTGGTGGTGGACGCCAACGA
The DNA here is from genome assembly GCA_964635925.1 of uncultured Terricaulis sp. Lineage (GTDB taxonomy): Bacteria > Pseudomonadota > Alphaproteobacteria > Caulobacterales > Aquidulcibacteraceae > Vitreimonas. The sequence continues at coordinate 31,291 of CAZWQS010000008.1, forward strand.
CGCGATCGTGTTCGGCGATGATCACGAGGACAAATGGGACGACGCGATCCGCGCACTGGGCTTCGAGCCCAGCCAACTCATGGGCGATGCGGGCAACGCCTAATCTTGGACCGTCGGCGCCCTCGCCGGCGCTTTCTTCGTGACCATCGTGCGATCTTCTCGCCTTCGTGGTTCACACAAAGACACAAAGCTTTTCGCAAAGGACACGAAGCGCCGGCGAGGGCGCCGGCGGCCCAAGAATGTTCAGTTCGGATTGACCACGCCGAACAGCAGATGGTCGCGCCAGGCGCCGTTGATGCGCAGATAGGCGCGCGCTTGGCCTTCATGTGTGAAGCCGGCTTTTTCCAGCACGCGGCGCGAGGCGTGATTATCCGGCTGGCAGGCCGCCTCCACGCGATGCAGATCGAGATCGTCCCACGCATAGCGCAGCACGGCGCGCACGGCGGCGGTGATGTAGCCCTGCCCCGCATGCATCTGGCCGGCCCAATACCCAAGCGAGGCCGTCTGCGCCACGCCGCGGCGGACGTTGGACAGCGTCACCCCGCCTAACAGCGCATCGTCGCCCTCGCGAAACACGAAGAGCGCGTAGGCTTTGTCGTCGCGCATATCTTCGGCGTAGCGGCGCAAGCGATACTTGAAGGAGCCGCGCGAGAGTTCGTCGCCGGCCCATGTGGGCTCCCACGGCGTCAGGAAGGCGCGGCTAGCTTCGCGCACCTCGACCCAATCCTGATAGTCGCGCGCTTCGGGCGCGCGCAGATACACGCCCTCCCCATCCACGCGGCGCAAGCCGTCATTATCCCGGCGCATCAAAGCCATGGGCGCTAATTTGCCTGAAAAGCCGCCAGCGCGCCATGCCCGGCCTTGGGGCCAAGCGCAGCCGCGCAGGCGGGGCCGGCCAACGCGGCGCGGGCGATGGCCTGGATTTCCTCGCCCGTGACGGCGCCGATGCGGGCGCGGGCTTCGTCGAAGGCAAACACCCGGTTGCGCAGGAAGACTTGGGAGGCGCGCGCCTCGGCCCGCGCCGAGGGCGCCTCCGCGCCCATCAACATCTGCGCCTGCGCCACGGCCTTGGCGCGCGCCAGTTCTTCGGCGCGCACGCCCTTGTCGGCCAGTTCGGCCAGCTCCGCCTGCACGATCTCGGCCACCGCGCGCGCATTCTCCGCCGAACAGCCGGCATAGACGGCCAGGCGCCCGTCATCCTCGAACGTCTCGAGGAAGGCGTCGATCGCGTAGACGAGGCCGCGCGTTTCGCGCACCTCCTGAAACAGGCGCGAGGCCATGCCGCCGCCGAAAATCTCCGCCATCAGCCGCGCGGCGTAGAGGCCGTCGGCGCCGGAGGCCGGCGCAGGCCATGAGAACACCAAATGCGTCTGCTCCAGCTTGCGCGCTTCGCCGAGAGCGCCAGCATGCGCGCGCGCGGGCGCGACCGGCAGCGCGGGCTTGGCGGCCAGCGCGCCGAAGCGAGCCTCGGCCATCTCCAGAAACGCGACGCGATCGAACGCGCCGGCGATGGCGATGACGGTGCGCTCGGGCGTCATGTGCGCGTCGCGAAAGGCAATCAGGGTTTCGACCGAGACGTTCGCCAGCGTTTCCTCGCTGCCCAGGATCGGGCGGCCCAGCGGCTGATCGCGATAGAGCGCGCGCTGATGCAGCTCGAACACCTGGTCGTCGGGCGTGTCATACGCTTCGCCGCGCTCCTGCGCGACGACGCCCTTTTCCTTCTCCAGGTCCTCCGGCAGCCAATGCGGCGCAAACAGGATGTCGGCGATCAGATCGAGCGCAAAGGGCGCATGCTCGGCCAAGATGCGCGCATAATAGGCCGTGCGCTCATAGCCGGTGCCGGCGTTCATCACCCCACCGACAGCCTCCATCGCTTCGGCGAACTGGCGCGCATTGCGCGGGCCCGCGCCCTTGAACGCCATATGCTCAAACAGGTGCGCGATGCCGTTGTGCTCGGCCGGCTCCCAGCGCGCGCCAACGCGCTGCCACACGCCAAGTGCGGCGGTGCCGAGCCCCGGCATCGGATCGAGCGCAATGCGCACGCCGTTAGGCAGGCGGATGAGCTCTAACTCCACGCCCGGCTCCGTTCGCGGATGTAGCGCTTCACGGCTTCGGCGTCAGCCGGGAGCGGATCGAACTTTTCGGAGCGCTCATAGAGATCGGCGCACTTGGCCGGCAGCGGCGGGGAAACGCCCGTCGCCTCCGCCACCGTCTCCGGAAATTTCGCGGGATGCGCGGTGGCGAGGAAAATCGTGGGGCGGTCGCCCCACTTGGGCTCATCGCCATACGCGGCAAACCCGACGGCCGTATGCGGGCAGATCAGCATGCCGTCCTGCTTATAGGCTTGCGCCATCTCGCGCAGCGTCGCCGCATCGTCGGCGGATACGCCCGAGAAGGTCTCGCGCATCTTTTCGAGCGCGGGCGCTGGCACGTCGAACCCGCCCGATTGCGCCATGGCGCGATAGGCGCCGGCGACAATATCCGTATCGCCCGTCGCGTCATGCAGCAGGCGCTCAAAATTGCTGGCGACCTGAATATCCATCGCGGGCGAAAGCGTGGCCAGCGATTGCGGCGCGCGCGCGTAGCGCCCGGTTTGGATCGCGCGGGCGAGGATATTGTTGGAATTGGTGGCGAGGCCGATGCGGCCCACCGGCGCGCCAAGCTTCTTGGCCACGAAGCCCGCGAACGCATCGCCCATATTGCCGCTGGGCACCACGAAATCGACCGGCCCCGGCGCGCTGAGCGCGGAGGCTGTGCGCAGGAAATAGACGCTCTGCGCCACGATGCGCGCCCAATTGATCGAGTTCACGCCCGAGAGGCTGGCGCGCGCGGTGAAATCCGCGTCAGCGAACAGCGCTTTGACGATGGCCTGGCAGGCGTCGAAATCGCTGTCGATCTCGATCGCGTGCACATGAGCGCCGCCGCTGGCGGTCATGAAGCGGCGCTGCACCTCGGAGACGCGGCCCTTCGGCAGCAGCACGAACAGATCGGCGCGATCCGATGTTTTCAGCGCCTCGACCGCGGCGCCGCCCGTATCGCCCGACGTGGCGCACACCACGCTGAGCCGCTGATCGCGCGCAGCCAGCGCGTAATCATAGAGCGGCCCGATCAACTGCATCGCGATATCCTTGAACGCGAGCGAAGGCCCGCGCGCGAGATCGAGCAGCCAATGATTGGCGCCGAGCTGAATAAGCGGGGTGATGGCGGTTGTGTCGAACGCCGATTGAGGGCCGTAGGCGCGCTGAGTGATTTCGTGGCGCGCCGCAGGCGAAAGCGCGTCGCCCGCGAATGCGCCCAGCACCACGCTCGCCACGCCGGCGTAATCGCGCACGCCCGCCTCGCGCACAAACGCGCCAAGGCTTGGCCAGCTCTCGGGCACATAAAGCCCGCCGTCGGGCGCAAGGCCCGCCAGCACGGCGTCAAGGAAAGAAGCAGGCGGGGCGTGGCCGCGCGTGGAGATATAGCGCATCAGGATTCCGGCGGACGGGGCGAACGCAGGCTGAGCCGCCCCGCGCTCACATGATAAGCGAAATAGATCACGATCAGCACGATCGCCAAGCCATACCAGGTGAGCGCGTAGCCAAGATGGCGTGCGGGCGGCAGCGCATCCGCGCCGGGCGCGCGCGCGAACGGATTGGCGCTGGCGCGGCCGTCGGCGGCCATATAGGCGCCGGCGAGATAATAATCGGCGACATTCTCCAGCCCGCCATTGCGCCCCATCGCCGGCAGATCGATCGCGAACCAGAGCCGCTGCAGCGGGCGCGGCGACAAGGTGAGCGGCGCGGGCGGTTCGGGGCGGATCGAGGCGCCGGTGATCGGCGCGCCCAGACGCAGCAGCGCGGGCACGCGCACCTCGCGCGGGTTGGGCGGAGCGATCTGCGAGATGAAATCGGCATCGACGAATACAATGGTTTCGCCATCTTGCACCGGCGCGAACACGCGCCAGCCCTGCTCGCGCGTGTCGGGGCGGAAGCCGTGCACGAACTGGATCGCGCCCTCGATCGGCTGGTAATCGGCGATCGTTATTTCCGCGACCGGCTCATCGGCCAGCGCGGTTTTTTCGTCAAAGCGCTCCCACTGCCAGCGGCCGAGGAACACCAGCACGCCGAGCGCGATCAGCGTCAGCAGGCTCATCACCGGGAGCGGCTGGAAGCGGATCATTCCACATCCTCGTGCGTGGCTTCGCCCGCCCTGTGCTTCCATTGGAACGCGAACAAGAGCGCCTTGAACGGCGGCAACAGCGCCAAGCATAGCCCGACAGCCGCCGCCATCGTCAGGCTAAGCGCGAGCCACCCCGGCAGGTCAAAGCCGAATTGCAGGATGATCAAGAGCGGGGCGACGATGGCTCCCACCACAAGGACCACGAAGACTGCCGGGCCATCGCCTGCGTCAGCGGATTTGAAATCCGCCCCGCAGGCGCGGCAACGATCAGCGAACTTAAGATACGACGCAAACACCTTCCCCTCCCCGCATTGCGGGCAGCGCATGCGCAGACCCGCTGAGAATGCGGAGGGTTGCGTCAATGCGATTGCATCGTGAGGTAGGGCATCACGTAGACGAAGGTGAACAGGAACAGCCACACCACATCGACGAAGTGCCAGTACCAGGCCGCGGCCTCGAAGCCGAAATGCTTTTGCGGCGTCATCTGGCCCGCCAGCAAACGCAACAAGCACACGGCCAGGAAGATCGTGCCGATGATGACGTGGAAGCCATGGAAGCCCGTCGCCATGAAGAAGGAGGCGCCATAGACGTTGGCGCTCGTCACATCGCCCATGTTGCCGAAGGCGAAGCCGGCGGCGGGATATTCAACGCCAAACTGCACCCAGGTGAAGATGACGCCCAACGCTACAGTGAGGATGAGGCCAAGGCGCGCGCCGGCGCGATCGCCCTTCTGCAGCGCATGGTGCGCCCAGGTCACAGTCGTGCCCGAGAGCAGCAGGATCAGCGTGTTGATCAGCGGCAGATGGAAGGGATCAAAGGTTTCCACGTGCGGGGGCGGCCAATTGGCCCAGGCCGCGGCGGTTTCGGGCTCCCAAGTCGGCACCATCCAATCGGCGCGGTGGCCGTGGAAGATGGCGAGCTCAAAGAACATCCAGAACCACGCCACGAAGAACATGATCTCCGAGACGATGAACAGGATCATGCCGTAGCGCAGGCCGATATCGACCACGGGCGTATGATCGCCGGCGCGGCTCTCTTTGATCACATCGCCCCACCAGCAGATGCAGGTAAGGATCAAGATGCCCATGCCGATGGCGAACAACGTCCATTGGCCTTTGCTGAGGAAGAAATTGCCTTCCTCCGTGCTCAGGCCGCGCATCAGCACCACCCCGCCGACGGCGGCGATGAACGCGCCGAGCGAAGCCACGAAGGGCCAGGGGCTCGGGTTCACCAAGTGATAGTCGTGTTTCACTTCGCCGTGGGCCATGTCATCCCTCGTTGCCGGAGGCTTGCGCGGCGATCGCCGCGGCTTGGTTCGTTGAACGGAAATAGGTGTAGGACAGCGTCACCGTTTGGATCTCGCGCGCGTCGGGATCGGAAACGATTTCGGGGTCGATGAAATAGACCACGGGCAGCTCGGCCTCTTCGCCGGGCTGGAGCACGCGATCCTGAAAGCAGAAGCATTCGAGCTTCGCGAAATATTGCCCCGCCGCGTGCGGGGTGACGTTGAAGGTGGCGATCACAGTGACGGGCGCCTCCGAGGTGTTGCGCACGCGATAAAACGCCAGGCCGCTTTCGCCGATGCGCAAGCCCTGCTCGCGCTGCGCCGGTGCGAACTCGATCGGCAGATCGGGCGCGACATTGGCGTCGAAGCGCACATGCATGCGCCGATCGAGCACGGCGCTGGGCGCGGCCTGCGCCACTTGCGTGGTGCCGCCATAGCCGGTGAGCTTGCAGAACGCGTCGTAGAGCGGCACGGCCGCGAACGCGAGGCCAGTCATGACCGCGACCGCGCCCGTGGCGATCGCGGCGGTCAGCGCCAAGCGTTTTTTGTTCGGCTGTTGCGTCACAACGGGCGCTCCAGCACGCCGCCTTGCAGCTTGGCGATGGTGATGAAGAACACCAGCAGGCAGAACGCGGCGATCGACAAGGCGATCACGACGTTGCGGCGCTTGCGGGCCTTCTGCTCTTCCGGCGTCATGATGTTGCTCATGCGCCCACCGCCTTTTCCGCCAGAATCACGGCGAACAGCGCGAAGAGATAGAGGATCGAAAAACCGAACAGCGCGCGGGCGTGCTTATCCTCCGCGGCGATCCCCTCACCGGCCTGCGATCGCAGAATGCGCCAAGCCAGGAACAGGAAGAACGCCCCGCCAAGCGCGGCGACGATCGCGTACGCCAGCCCGCCAAGGCCAGTGAACACGGGCGCGGCCACGAACGGCATGAAGAGGATCGAATAGACGAAGATGTGCGTGCGCGTGGCCTTGGCGCCGTGCGTGACAGGCAGCATCGGCACTTTCGCGTCGGCGTAATCCTTGTTCTGCAACAGCGATAGCGCCCAGAAATGCGGCGGCGTCCACATGAAGATGATGGCGACCAACAGCCAAGCATCCAGCGGCACGGCGCCGGTTTTCGCGGCCCACGCAATCGCCGGCGGCAGCGCGCCAGCCAGCCCGCCGATGACGATGTTCTGCGGCGTCGCCCGCTTCAGCCACATCGTATAGACGACGGCGTAGAAGAAGATGGTGAAGGCCAAGAGGCCAGCCGCAAGCGCCCCCGCGGCGAGAACCATGGTCACCACGGACAGCGCCGAAAGCGTCAGCCCCAGCATCAACGCTTCTTCCCGCGCCACCCGGCCCGATGGGATCGGGCGCGTGCGCGTGCGGCTCATCACAGCGTCGATAT
>CAZWQS010000008.1:38145-39523 GCA_964635925.1 uncultured Terricaulis sp.
GCTGTCGAACCACATGTTAAGCGCGCCCGAAGCGCCCGCGGCGACCGCGATGGCGAGGATCGCGGCGAACCCCAGAACGAAATCGCCCTGCCCCGGCGCGGCCACGTAGCCGACAAGCCCCGTGAACACGACAAGGCTCATCACGCGCGGCTTCAGCAGCGCGATGTAATCATTCGCGCTGGTTGGCCGTTCGTGCGTGAGGCTGGCGTCAACCACCTCTGCTCACCTCAATGATGCTTGTCCGGCTTGATCACCGGCAGTTCGTTGAACTGGTGGAAGGGCGGCGGGGAAGAGAGCGTCCACTCAAGCGTGGTCGCGCCTTCGCCCCACGGATTGTCGCCCGCCTTGCGGCGCGCCACGAACATCTCAACCAGCATCACCAGGAAGATCAGCACGCCCACCGCCGTGATCGCGTAACCGATCGAGGAGACGTGGTTCCAGTACGCATAGGCTTCCGGATAGTCGATATAGCGGCGCGGCATGCCTTGCAGGCCCAGGAAGTGCTGCGGGAAGAAGATGATGTTCACGCCGATGAACATCACCCAGAAATGCAGCCCGCCCAGGAAGCCGTTGTAACGATAGCCGCTCATCTTCGGGATCCAGTAATAGAAGCCCGCAAAGATCGCGAACACCGCGCCCAGCGACAGCACGTAATGGAAGTGCGCGACCACGTAATACGTGTCGTGCAGCGCCGTATCGATGCCCGAGTTTGCGAGCACCACGCCAGTGACGCCGCCCACGGTGAACAGGAAGATGAAGCCGATCGCCCACAGCATCGGCACGGTGAAGCGCAAGCTGCCGCCCCACATGGTGGCGATCCAGGAGAAGATCTTGATCCCCGTCGGCACCGCGATGACCATGGTGGCGGCGATAAAATAGGCTTCGAGATCAAGCCCCATGCCGACCGTATACATGTGGTGCGCCCACACGATGAAGCCGATGAAGCCGATCGCCACCATCGCGTAGGCCATGCCGAGATAACCGAACACCGGCTTCTTCGAGAACGTCGATACGATCTGCGAGATCATGCCGAAGCCCGGCAGGATGAGGATGTAGACCTCCGGATGGCCGAAGAACCAGAACAGGTGCTGATACATGACGGGGTCGCCCCCGCCGGCCGGCTCGAAGAATTGCGTGCCGAAATTGCGATCCGTCAGCAGCATCGTCAGCGCGCCGGCCAGCACCGGTAGCGACAGCACGAGCAGCCACGCCGTGATCAGCACCGACCATGCGAACAGCGGCATGCGGTGCAGCGTCATGCCGGGGGCGCGCATGTTGAAGATGGTGGTGATGAAGTTCACCGCGCCGAGGATCGAACTCGCGCCGGCGATGTGCAGCGAGAGGATCAGCAAATCCATCGACGCCCCGCCATGGTGCG
>CAZWQS010000009.1:0-24961 GCA_964635925.1 uncultured Terricaulis sp.
CGAGTTCGGCCGGCGGCTCACGCACTTCGATGCCGAGCGGATCGAGATTGGCGGCCAGGTGCCCGCGCGTGCGATAGGCGCGGATCATCATCAGCGCGCGCACGCTGTCGCGCGCGGCCTGCTGCACGTCCACCGCGGAGGCGCCGGGCAGACGCTTGCGCGCGACCGCCTCGAACTTTTCGGTGAGCCCGCCCCAATCGCCATCGAGCAGACGCGTGATTTCGGTGGTCTTCGGCGCGGCGAGATCGGGGCGATACCAGGACGGCCCCTGCACCGCGGCGCGCACAGCCGCGGGATCATCGCGCAATTGCTGGAAAAAGGCGCGCCAGCTCGGATCGACCGAGCTGGGATCGCTCAGGAATTTCTCGTGCAGCTCCTCCACGAAGGTGGCGTTCGCGCCATAGAGGAAGCTCGTCTCAAGAAGAGCGGTGTTCGGCAAAGAACGGGCGTCGTCCGCCATAGGAGCGCTGACCTCTCGGAAATCACCGATGACGCTAAGAAATATAGGGCGCGCCGCCGGGCGGCGCCCCTTCTAAAGCGCGTCGCCCAGGGATTGAAGGGCTGCATTGCCGCAAGGGTGCGTTTCTTATCCGCAGCAGCGCGCCTTTATGGGGCGCCTAGCCTTTGAGCAACTCGCTCATGGTGCGCCCAAGCGCGGCGGGGTGCGGGGCGACCTTGATGCCGGCGGCTTCCATTGCCGCGATCTTGGATTCGGCGTCGCCCTTGCCGCCGGCGATGATGGCGCCCGCGTGGCCCATGCGCCGGCCCGGAGGAGCGGTGCGGCCGGCGATGAAGCCCACGGTGGGCTTCCAGCGGCCCTTCTTTTTCTCGTCGGCCAGGAATTGCGCGGCGTCTTCTTCGGCCGCGCCGCCGATTTCACCGATCATGATGATCGAGGTCGTTTCCGGATCGGCCAGGAAGAGTTCCAGCACGTCGATGAATTCCGTGCCTTTCACCGGGTCGCCGCCGATGCCGACGGCGGTGGATTGGCCCAAATCCTCATTCGTGGTCTGGAACACGGCCTCATAGGTCAGCGTGCCCGAGCGCGAGACCACCCCCACCGAGCCCTTCTTGAAAATCTGGCCCGGCATAATGCCGATCTTGCATTCGTTGGGCGTCAGGATGCCGGGGCAGTTCGGGCCGAGCAGCGCGGACTTGGATTTCGCGAGCTTCGCCTTCACGCGCACCATGTCGAGCACCGGGATGCCCTCGGTGATGCAGACGATGTACGGAATTTCGGCGTCGATCGCCTCTTCGATGGCCGCCGCCGCGCCCGGGGGCGGCACGTAGATCACGGTGGCGTCGGCGCCGGCCTTTTCCTTGGCCTCGGCGACGGAATTGAATACCGGCAGGCCGAGATGCGTTTGGCCGCCCTTCCCGGGGGAGACCCCGCCCGTCATCTTGGTGCCGTAGGCGATCGCCTGCTCGGAGTGGAACGTGCCGTTCTTACCGGTGAACCCTTGGCAGATCACGCGTGTCGCGGCGTTGACGAGAATGGACATTCGGCCCCCAAAAGCGCGCTTCGCACGCGCATGCAGTCTAAAATATGCCTGAGATCAGGCGCGTACAATTGATGAGGGCCTAGCCCTTCACGGCTTTCACGATTTTCCGCGCCGCATCTTCCAGATCATCGGCGCTGATCACGTTCAGACCGCTTTCGTTGATGATCTTCTTGCCGAGTTCGACGTTGGTGCCTTCCAGGCGCACCACCAGCGGCACTTGCAGGCCGACCTCCTTCACCGCCGCGATCACGCCTTCGGCGATCACGTCGCATTTCATGATGCCGCCGAAAATGTTGACCAGGATGCCCTTCACGGCCGGATCGGCGGTGATGATCTTGAACGCGGCCGTGACTTTTTCTTTCGACGCACCGCCGCCGACATCGAGGAAATTCGCCGGCTCGGCGCCGAACAGCTTGATGATGTCCATCGTGGCCATGGCCAGGCCCGCGCCGTTGACCATGCAGCCGATATCGCCGTCGAGCGGGATATAGGCGAGATCGTATTTCGAGGCTTCGATCTCCTTTTCATCCTCTTCGCCGAGATCGCGCAGCTCGGCCCATTCGGGATGGCGGAAGCCGGCGTTGGAATCGAACGTGACCTTCGCGTCGCCGCAGATGAGCTTGCCGTCCTCGGTGACGATGAGCGGATTGATTTCCAGCATGCTCATGTCGGTTTTGACGAAAGCGTCGTAAAGCTTGGCGACGATGTTGGCGGTTTGCGCGGCCTGATCGCCCGATACGCCGAACGCGGCGGCCACCTTGGCGGAATCGGCGGCTGTGGGGCCGGTGTCGGGATTGATCGACACGGTGGTGATTTTCTCGGGCGTATCGTGCGCCACCTCTTCGATGTTCATGCCGCCCGCTTCGGAGGCGACGAACGCGACTTGGCTGGTTTCACGATCCACCAGCACCGAGAGATAAAATTCCTTGGCGATCTTCACGCCTTCTTCGATGTAGATGCGCTTGACCACGCGCCCGGCTTCCCCGGTTTGCAGCGTGACCAGCGTGTGGTTCAGCATCTGCTGGGCGTAGAGGCCGACATCTTCGGGCTTGAAGGCGATGCGCACGCCGCCCTTTTCACCGGCTTCGGCTTCCTTGAACTTGCCCTTGCCGCGCCCGCCGGCGTGGATCTGGCTTTTCACCGCCCAAACCGAGCCGCCGAGCTTGGCGGCGGCGTCTACCGCCTCCTCGGCGGTGAAGGCCGGAAAGCCGCGCGGCACGGGGGCGCCAAAGCTCTTCAACACGGCCTTGGCTTGGTATTCGTGGATGTTCATGACGCCCCTCGGAAAATTCAGGGGCCTCTCTTACAAGCCCCCCGCCCCCGCCGCCAACCCCGCGAGCGCGCAAAGCGCCAGAACCAGCAGCAGATTCGCCTTAAACCGGATCAGCGCCACGCCCGCGGCGACGGCCAGGGCGATCATCCAGAGTTGCGCTGACGCCAAATCGGGCAGTTCGACCGGCCGGATGTAGAATTGGCGCTCGAACAGCGCATGCGTGGCGAAGAACAGCGCCAGCTTGGCGATGACGCCGAGCACCGCGGCGGTGATGGCCGCAAGCGCGCCACCCGCCCGCGGGTTGGCCTGCAAACGCTCGGCCAGCGGCGCGCCAGCGAAGATCCAAACGAAGCTCGGCGCGAAGGTGCACCAGAGGGCCAACGCCGCGCCGGCGAGTGCAAGCAACCAGCCGCCACCCACATTCCAGCCCGCGAGGAAGCCGACAAATTCATTCACCAGGATCAACGGCCCCGGCGTGGTCTCGGCGAGCCCCAAGCCGTCGATCATCTGCGCGGTGGTGAGCCAGCCGCGCGCAGCGGCTTCGGCGGCGAGATAGGCAAGCAGCGCATAGGCGCCGCCGAAGGTGACGCAGGCGAGAATGGAGAAGAGCAGCGCGACTTGGAAGAGCACATGTTCGGTTCCAAGCGTGGCCGCGATCAACGCGAGCGGTGCAAGCCAAAGCACAAGCCATAAGAGCGCGTTCACAAGGGCCGCACCCTTCTTGAGCGGCGCGCCAGGCTCGGAAACCTCTTGCGCGCGCGCACCGACCAAAGCTGGCGCAACAAGGCCCAACAATCCCGCGGCGATGATCACCAAAGGAAACGGCGCGCCCAATACAAGCGCCGCGAACGCCGCGATCGCGATGTAAATCGCTGCGCGCGTTTTCAGCGCGCGCCTGCCGACCTTGATGAGCGCCTCGACTACGAGCGCGACGACCGCGCATTTCACGCCGTCAAACGCGGCCGCGACCAGCGGAAGCGTTCCGTACACGACATAGAGCCACGATAGCGCGAGCACGATCAGCGCCCCGGGGATGACGAAAAGCCACCCCGCGATCAGCGCGCCAACCCAACCGCGCAAACGCCAGCCGACATAGGTGGCGAGCTGCTGGGCCTCCGGCCCCGGCAGCAACATGCAGAAGGCGAGCATGCGCTGAAAGCGCGCCTCATCGATCCATTTGCGCTCATCGACGAACACACGGTGCATCAGCGCGATCTGCCCGGCCGGCCCGCCGAAGCCCAGCGCGCCGACTTTCAGAGATTCCGCGAACAAGACGCCGAGCGACGGTGCGGCCATGGCCCAGCGCTAGCGCGGCTGCGGGCCCTCAGCAATCGCGCCGGGCTGGGACGTGGGTTTAGCATCGCTCTCGCCATAGACGATCTCGCCGGCGGCCACGCTGGCGCTGTCCAGCGGCGCGAATTCTTCCTTGTCCTGGGCCGCCTCGCGCGTGGTGCGCCGCCAGAACATGGCCAACGCAACGCCCGTCGCGGCGACGCCCGCGAACCAGAACATGCCCGCCACATCGAACCAATCGACCAGCGGCCCCATCAGCATCGGCCCCACGATCGAGCCTGCGGCCCACACAAACAGCAACCCCGCCGCCGATTGCGCCATTTTTCCAGGCTCGGCGCGGTCCGCCATGTGCGAGACGGCGATGCCGTAGAAACTGAGCGCGCCCGCGCCCCATAGGAAAAACACCAGCACCGCCGACCAGGCGAGCAATTGCCCGCTCCACAACGCCAGCGCGAACGCGGCCGCCGCCGCCAGCGCGGCGAGCCCCGCGATCACCAGGCGGCGATCCACGCGATCGGACAAGCGCCCGGCCGGCCATTGCAGCAAAAGCGAGCCGACGAAGGCGGCGGAATAGAAATCTGTCGCCGCGCCCTGCCCGTAATGCTGCGCGGCGTAAAGCGGCGCCATGGCGAGCACGCCGCCATTGACCAAGCCCGCGCCGAACGAGCCGATCACAGCCGCCGGCGCGGTGGCGAATTGTTCGACCAGCGCCAAGGGTTGCGCCTTCGGCGGAGCGGGCTGTTCGGCGGCGGTGAAACAGATCGGCACCATCGAGAGCGCGGCCAGCATCGCCGCGATCATCCAGGGCTCAGGCGCGTCAGGCGCGTAGCCGAAGGTGAGATAAGGCCCCAGCGCCAAAGCACCCTTGGTGAGCACCATGTAGATGCTCATCACCTCCCCGCGCGCGGCCTTGCCGATCGAGAAGCTGAGCCAGCTTTCCACCGCCGCGTACATCAGCGCCACCGCCACGCCCGTGGCCATGCGCGCCAAGCCCCACGACCACAAATCCTCCGCAAAATGCAGCGACAGCGTCGAGGCCGCGAAAATCGCCGCGCATGCCGCGTAAACGCGGATATGCCCCACGCGCGCGAACAAAACGGTCGCGATCATCGCGCCCATCATGAAACCGGCGGAATAGGACGCCGCCACCAGCCCCAACGCGATGCGCGATTGATCGGCGAAGGCCAGCGGAATGCGGACGCCAAGCAGCCCGCCCGCCAATTGCAGGATCGTGACCGCAGCGATTAGCGCGGCGACATTGCGCAGCAGGCTCGTCATGGGCGCGCCGGTTCTAGGCAAGTTTGCCGACGTGGCAAATCACCAAAGCGTCGCGCTTGGTAACAAAAGCGCTAGGCGCGCTCGCGCCCTGCGATCAGGAACGCCGCGAACAACAAAACCATGACACTATCCACCGCGACGGCTTGGCCAAGGCTTTCAAGAAAGCCGCGCGTGATCACCAACACGATGAAGCCGATTTTGCTCAGTGTGGCGAAAATCAGCGCCGGCGCGCGCAGCGGGCGAAACGCCGCACCGGCGATCAACAGCACGCCCGAAACGCCAATCAGAATGCGCCAATTGGAAAACAGCAGCGGCGCGACGCCATCCTGCACCAGCCCGTCGAACAAGGCGCGCCCCGCGAGCGCCGGCGGAAACGACGGCAAAAGCATGGTGAGCGTCAGCACGCCGCTTAGCAGCATGACGGGAATAATGATTTTCTTGAGCATGAGCGTTCCCCTTAAGATGTCCATTCCGCGCGCGTCACACGCCAGATCACATGCGCCATGCCGGCGTGATAGGTTTCTTCTCCTGGGCGCAGGCCCAGCCGATGCGCGAGCTTCTGCGACGCAAGATTATCGACATGGATGAAGCTTGCGAGGCGCGGCGGCGACAGCGCCGTGAACATCCAATCGCCCGCCGTGCGCGCAGCTTCATAAGCGTAGCCCTTGCCCCAATAGGCGCGGGCAAGCCCCCAGCCCAGCTCGATCTCCGCCCTGCCCTCGGGGCGCCAGGCGCCGACGCGGCCGATGAAGGCGCCGCTCGCCTTCTCCTCCACCACGAACAGGCCGTGGCCGTTGAGCGCCCAATGCCCAAGGATCAGCGCCAACGCGCGCCACGCGTCGATGCGATCCATGGGCGCTTGCGTGCTGTTGAGGAAGCGCGCTGTCTCCGGTTCGGCCATCATGGCGATGAAGGGCTCGACGTCGCTCGCCCGCCACGCGCGCAGAAAGAGACGCTCGGTTTCAAGACGCGGCGCGGCGTGCAGACCGCTCAAAGCGGCGCGCGCTGGAAGCGGAGCACCTCGGTCGTCACCGTTTCGCCGCGGCGCATGCGCAGGTGCATGACAATGCGGTCTTCGCCCTCGCGGCGGATTTCCAGACCGTCGAACAGCAACGCGTCAGGGCCAGCCGAGACGGGCCCGAACGTGATCCACTCGCCGCGATCTTCCCAGGCGGTGAAATCGGGATTGAAATGCTTGACGCGCATGCGCAGCCCGCCTTCGGGCGCGGCGTCGATCATCATCAGCTCGTAGAATTGCGGCGCGTCCTCGCGCCAATACCGGAAATGGCCGATCATCTGCCCGCCGACCGGCGGCGCCCACGCCTCCTCCATCCGCCCGCCAAACCCCTCCCCGACCCAACGGCCGGCGAGCCAGGCGGCGTCATCGACGGTTTGCGCGTGGGCCTGGCCGATCAGCGCAACAGCGAACGCGGCGGCTTGCAGGATGCGCTTCATCGGTCCTCCTCCGCGTTCGACGTCAGGGCGAACGATAAACCCAATCCATCTCCGCGGCGAGATACGCGAACGTCGCCCAGGCGGCGACGTTCTGGCGGAGCGCTTCGGGGTCGATCTTGTCGAGCGTGTCGTCGGCGGTGTGATGGAGGTCGAAATAGTCGAGCCCATCCTGTGAAAGATCGGCCACCGGCACGCCGGCGCGCTGGCGAATGGCGCCGATATCGGCCCCGCCGCCGGCCTGGTTATCGCCCGGCAGCACGCCGAGCGGGGCCAGCGCCTGGCTGTAGGCGCGGGCATAGGACAAGCCATCTTCATGGAAACGCGAGCGGAAGCGCCACACGCGGCCCGCGCCGAAATCGCTTTCGGCGGCGATGATGTGATTGTCGTTCAGGTGCGCTTCCGCATACGCCGCCCCGCCATGCACGCCGTTTTCTTCCGCGCCCGCCAGCAGGATGCGGATGGTGCGGCGCGGGCGGCGCGGCAATTCGCGGATCAGGCGCGCGGCGGCGGTGATGATGGCGACGCCCGAGGCGTCGTCGATCGCGCCCTGCCCGTGATCCCAGGAATCGAGGTGCGCGGCGAGCAGCACGATTTCATCCGGCCGCTCACGCCCGCGAATTTCGGCGATCACGTTGCCGGAGGGTGCGTTGTCGCGAATATCGGCTTCGATCACCAAGCGCAAACGCACGGGGCCTCGCGCGGCAAGGCGCGCGAGCACGTCCGCATCCGCCGGCGAAAGCGCCATGGCCGGCAGCGACACGCCGGCGGCCTGCCGTGAATTGCCGCCCTGGTGCGCGAAGCGATGCGGATCGGTGCCGACCGAGCGGATCACGCAGCCGACCGCGCCCAGACGCTGCGCCACCGGCGCGCATTGCCCGCGCTTGCGCACGGCGACGCCATAACCCGCGCCATCCATGCTGCGCGTCATGCGCTCATCGATGAACACGATGCGCCCCTGCACCGCGCTTTGCGGCGCGACTTCAAGCGCGGCCATGTTGGCGAAACGCACGATCTCCGCTTCCACGTTCGCGGACGGCGAGCCGCCCAGCGCGGCCGCGACCAGCGGGCGCGCGCCAGGGCTGATGATGTGCGCTTCCTCTCGCGCGGCCTGCCAGAACGGAATGGTGAACGGCTCGATGCGCACGTTCTGAAAGCCAAGCTCGCGCAGACGGCGCACGCTCCATTCGCGCGCGGCGGCTTCCGCTTCGGAGCCCGCCATACGCGGGCCGATGTCGGTGACCAGCCCCTCGGTGATCTCCCAGGCGAGATTGCTTTCAAGCGCGGCGGCCCGCAGGCGATCAATGGTGCGCTGAACGTCTGCCGGGATCGGCGCGGTTTGCGGGCCTTGCGCGGGCTGGGTTGAAACCGCGGTTTGCCAGCCGGGCTGCGGCGCAGGCTGCTGCGCGTGCGCGGCGCCGGCGAACGCCCATACCGCCAAGCTCAAAGCCAAGTTCCGCATGCTGCGCCCCCTCGAAAAATTTGGAGCGCCAGATTCGGGATGCGCAGCGCGGATGCAAGCGCCGATGATCGATTATCGCTGACGAGCGCGCCAAGCGGCGCGCGACTGGCCGTAGATATCGACCTTATGCATGTCGAACGGCGCCGGCAGCGCAAGGTCCCCGCGCTCGCGCATGGAGCCCAGCCGCTCAGCCAGCGCGATCGAGGGCGCGTTCTTCTTATCGATGCAATGGATCACGTGCTCCCAGCCGAGATGATCGAACGCCCAGTCGATCGCGGCTTTTGCGCCTTCGGCGGCGAAGCCCTGCCCCATCGCGGAGGCTTTGAGCCCCCAGCCCACTTCATCGCCCGGCCAGCCGCCTTCCTTGCCGCCGGGCCGCCAGGGACCAAGCCGGCCGATCCATTCGCCGGTATCACGCCGCAGCACCGAGAACATGCCGTAGCCCAAGAGCGCCCATGAGCCCGCGAGCGTCGCCATCCCGCGCCACGCCGCATCACGCGGCGCAACGCCGCCGATGAAGCGCATGGTTTCTTCCTCCTGCGCCATGGATGCGAAGCCGTCGAAATCCTCATGCGCCGGCGGGCGCAGGATGAGGCGGGCGGTGGTGAGGGTGGGGCCGAGCATGAGCGTTTCCTGTTTTGCGTCAGCCTAAAGAAAACGCCGCCGCGCGCCAGGGGCGTGCGACGGCGTTGAACTTTTGCGCGATGCGTTTTGGAGAATTAACCCACGCTGGGATCAATCCCCTTGCACGCGTCCACCAAGCCCTTCACGGCGTTGACGCTCTTGTCGAACATGGCGCGCTCGTCGGCGCTGAGTTCGATCTCGACGACCTTCTCCACGCCGTTTTTGCCGATGATCGCCGGCACGCCGACGTAAATGTCGTTCAGGCCGTACTGGCCCGAGAGATTGGCCGCGACAGGCAGCAGGCGGCGCTTATCGTTGAGATAGGATTTCGCCATCACGATCGCGCTTTCGGCCGGCGCGTAATAGGCCGAGCCCGTCTTCAGCAGGCCGACGATTTCGGCGCCGCCGTCGCGCGTGCGCTGCACGATCTGGTCGAGCTTTTCCTGGCTGGTCCAGCCCATCTTGACGAGATCAGGCAGCGGGATGCCGGCGACGGTCGAGTAGCGCGTCAGCGGCACCATGGTGTCGCCGTGGCCGCCGAGCACGAAAGCGGTCACGTCTTCAACGCTCACGTTGAATTCTTCGGCGAGGAAGTAGCGGAAGCGCGCGCTGTCGAGCACGCCGGCCATGCCGACCACTTTGTTGTGCGGCAGGCCGGAGAATTGGCGCAGCGCCCACACCATCGCGTCGAGCGGATTGGTGATGCAGATGACGAACGCGTTGGGCGCATGCGCCTTGATGCCCTCGCCCACCGCCTTCATGACCTTAAGGTTGATGCCCAGGAGATCGTCGCGGCTCATGCCCGGCTTGCGCGGCACGCCGGCGGTGACGATGCACACATCCGCGCCGGCGATATCGGCGTAGGAATTGGCGCCTTTCAGCGCGCTATCTTTGCCGAACACGGGCGAAGCTTCGGCGATGTCGAGCGCTTTGCCTTGGGGCACGCCCTCGGCGATATCGAACAGGATCACATCGCCCAGCTCCTCGCGCGCGGCGATATGGGCCAGCGTGCCCCCGATCATGCCGGAACCGATAAGGGCGATCTTTGCGCGGGCCATGGGGCGGTGCTCCTGGGGGAGGAAATTGAACGGCGCGTGGTCTAGCGCCGCCCCTGCGCTAACGCAACGCGGCCGATGCGCGCTAACGGGCGTTTGCGTCGTACTGCATGGCGCCCAGCACGTTGCCCTCCGTGTCTTCGAAGAAGAACAGCGTGCCCACACCCGCCAGCACCGTGCGCGGCATGACGATCTTGCCGCCCGCCTTGAGCACCGCCGCCTCCGCGGCGGCGCTGTCCTCCACCGAGAGCGTGCATTCTAGGCCATAGACAGCCTTGCCAGGCACGATTTCGCGCCGCTGCTGCAAGCTGGCGAACATGCCGCCAGGCCCCGACGCGCCCTCGATCATGTAGAAGCCAGGCGGGCCGTAGGCGGCGAAACCCCAGCCGAAGGCGCCGCCGGAAAAGTGGGCGACGTGGGCCATGGGCGTGCTCTCCTGACGGCGAGAATGACGGCGACGGCTCTGGCCGTCTTGCGCTAGAATGACAGCTTATGTCGCAAATACGCCAACCCCGCATTCCCGCCCGCCCCGATGGGACGGTCTGGGTGCGCTCGATGGCGGTGCGCTTCACCGCAGGCTATCGCGCAGGCCCGCATCGCCACGATTGGCATCAATTGAGCTACGCCTCCGAGGGCGCGCTGCGCGTCGCCACGCGCGACGGCGCATGGATCGCCCCGCCGCAGCGGGCGGTGTGGATCCCCGCCGGCGTCGAGCACGAAGAAGAAATGCGCGGCGCGGGCGCGATGCGCAGCCTTTATTTTGCACGCGCGATCTGTGCAGGGCTGCCGGATCATTGCGCGGTGCTGCCCGCGCCGGCGTTGCTGCGCGAGCTGATCCTGGAGGTTGCGGAGCACAGCGTGCTCGATGCGGCCAAGCCCGCACACAAACGCCTTGCACAAGTGATCGTGGATCGTCTTGCGCTGCTTGAGCCCCTGCCCGCGCAAGCGCTGCCGCTGCCGCGCGACAAGCGCGCGCTCACTATCGTGCGCCTGTTGGAGAATGACCCCGCCAATGACGAGGATTTTGCGATCCTCGCGCGTCGCGCCGGCGCCAGCGTGCGCACGGCGCAGCGACTGTTTGCGCGCGAGACCGGCATGCCGTTCGCGCAATGGCGCCAGCGTCTGCGCCTGCTGGCGGCCGTGGAGCGCCTGGGCGCAGGCGGCAGTGTGACGGATGCGGCGCTGGATGTGGGTTACACAAGCGTCAGCGCGTTTGTTTCAGCGTTTCGGCGCGAATTTGGCGTGACGCCAGGGCGCTTCGGCGCCTAGCGTTTCACGCAGATCAGCAGCCCATCGCCCACCGCACTCATGGCGGCGTGGATACGTTCGTCCGTTTTAGCTTTGGCGCCCAGCGCGCGCAGGGCGACAGTGTCCGGCGATTTGTCACTGAGATCAGCCACGCGACCGGACCAGAGCATGTTGTCAAACAACATGACCCCTCCGGGGCGCAGCAGCTTAAGCCCACGCTCGTAATAGGCGTCGTAGCCCGTCTTATCGGCGTCGATGAAACCGAAATCATAGGCGCCCGCCTCGCGCGCGGCGAGGCGCTGGTCGAGCGTTTCGAGCGCAGGCTGGAGTGTGAGGTCAATCATCCCATCAACGCCCGCTTCACGCCAATAAAGCTGCGCCTTGGCGGTGACGTCTGCATCGATATCGCACGCGAGCAGGCGCGCGCCGGGGCCACGCTCCGCCATCGCCAGCGCCACCGCGAGCGCGGAATAGCCGGTGAATACGCCCACCTCGAACGCGCGCCGCGCGGAGATCATGCGCACGATCTGCTGCATGAAAGCCCCCTGCTCGGGGCTGATCTGCATTTGCGCTTGAGGCATCTTCTGCGTCTCGACGCGGCAGCGCGCGAGCACGGGATGCTCGGGCGGGTTCACATCCGCGAGATAGCGGATGAGATCAGGCGAAAGACCGATAGAGCTGGACATGGAGTGAATTTAGGCGCGCGCGGGAGCGAAGCAATCCTGCTCGCCCTTGATGGGCGAGCAGTCAGCGCGCGGGGCGCGATGACTGAGTGGGTGAAAGCGCGATGTTTGAAGGCTGGCGCAGCCACCCCACTCCGTCTCGCGGCTTCGCCGCGAGCCACCTCGCCCCCACCAAAATCGCAAGGCGATTTCGGCCGATTCAAGTACCGGCCGCGCAGCGGCCGGTGGGGCGAGGAAGGATTAGGCGAGGCGCTTCAGCTCGGAGACGAGGTTGTCGCGCTCCCAGGAGAAGCCGCCCTCATTATCCGGCGTGCGGCCGAAATGGCCGTAGGCGGCGGTACGGGCGTAGATCGGCTTGTTGAGGCCGAGATGCTCGCGGATCGCGCGCGGGGTGCAGCCATCGACCATCTCGGGCAACGCCTTTTCCAGCTTGGCGGGATCGATCGTGTTGGCGCCGTGCAGATCGACATAGAAGCTCGTCGGGCGCGCCACGCCAATGGCGTAGCTGATCTGGATGGTGCAACGATCGGCAAGGCCGGCGGCCACCACGTTTTTCGCCAGATAGCGGCACATATAGGCGGCCGAGCGATCCACTTTCGTCGGGTCCTTGCCGGAGAACGCGCCGCCGCCATGCGGGCTCGCGCCGCCATACGTATCGACGATGATCTTGCGCCCGGTGAGGCCGGCGTCGCCATCGGGGCCGCCGATTTCAAACTTGCCGGTGGGATTGATGTGCCACTCGGTTTTCTTGGTGATGAGCCCGTCCGGGAAAACGCCTTTCACATACGGCTCCAGCAAAGCGCGGATGCGTTTTGTTGAGTACGTATCGGCGCCGAGCTTCTTAGTGTGCTGGTGGGAGACGACGATCTGCTCCACATGCACCGGCTTGCCGTTTTCGTAGCGCAGCGTGACCTGGCTTTTCGCATCCGGCTCAAGCTCGGGGCGTTCGCCCGAGTGGCGCGCACGGGCGAGCGTCTTCAAGATGTTGTGGCTGTATTGCAGCGTGGCCGGCATCAGTTCGGGCGTTTCGTTGCACGCATAGCCGAACATGATGCCCTGATCGCCCGCGCCTTCATCCTTCTTGGAATTCGCGTCAACGCCCTGGGCGATGTGCGCGGATTGGCCGTGCAGGAAACATTGATAACGCGCCTTCTCCCAGTGGAAACCTTTTTGCGCGTAGCCGATGTCTTTCACCGCAGCGCGGACTTTGGGTTCGAGCGAGGCGATGATCTCTTTCGTCAGCGCCTTGTTTTCGGCCTTCGAGCCGCCCGGCTTGCCGGCGCGCACTTCGCCGGCGAGCACGATGCGGTTGGTCGTCACCAGTGTTTCGCACGCCACACGCGCTTCCGGCTCGGCGGCCAGGAAAGCATCGACGACAGTGTCCGAGATGCGGTCGGCCACCTTATCGGGGTGCCCCTCGGACACGCTTTCGCTGGTGAAAACGTAGGAAGATCTGGTCACGCGGATTCTCCGGCCCCTGGAAAGCGGCTTCTCATAGGGAGATGCGGGTCAAGACGCAATAAAGGGCGGCTTTAGCCGCGCTTAGTAGGTTCGCTTTCCTCGGTCAGCGCTCGCACCAGCTCCACCACCCGGCGGCGCACCTTGACGCTTTTGATCGAGGCGAACAGCGCCATGAGCTGGGCGCCTTCGGGGGTGGCCAGCGCGTCATCCACGAACTCGCGCCGCCCCTCGGCGACGCCTGAAGCGGCCCGGCCGGCGGCGATGTTCTCAAAAAAGCGAGCGATGGGGACATCGAGCGCGTGGGCGATATCGAACAACCGGCTGGCGGCGATCCGATTGACGCCCTTCTCGTATTTCTGAACCTGCTGGAACGTGACGCCCAAGAGCTCGGCGAGCTTTTCCTGGCTCATGCCAATCTCAAGCCGGCGCGAGCGCACGCGCTGACCGAGCTTGCGATCGACGGCGTTCGCGGCGCGTTCATCGTTCATGATTGCTTCCCCTCATCACCCGCGCCGGTAGTAGAAGCCTAAGTGAAGCGATCATTACAAGCAGCAAAGCGACACAGAGCATACCTATTTTTGAGTATGTTGTCTCTTGCAACGCAGGCGGTAATTGAGCCTCCGCAAAGAGAACGTCCGTGCGTGTCTCCCGTACCGCACGACCGTACGAATCCACGATCGCGGACACGCCGCCCGACGCCGCGCGCGCCAAAGGCAGCCCCTCTTCGATCGCACGATAGCGCGCCATCGCATAATGCTGCCATGGGCCGGTTCCATGGCCGAACCAGGCGTCGTTCGTCACCGAGACGATCCAACCCGGCCGCTCCGCCCCGCGCGGCACGAGATCCGGGAAGATCGCTTCATAGCAGATCAGCACTACGGCGGGCGGCGCATCGGGCACGACCAAACGCGTGGGCGGATCGCCCGGCTCGAAACCGACGCCGATGCGCTGCAACGGCGCGATGTTGAGCGGGCTGATCAAATTCCAGAGCGGGATGAACTCGCCCCACGGCACCAAGCGATGCTTGTCATAGATTTGGCTGAGCCGCGCCGCCCCGCTCACGCCGTCGATCACGGCGGCGGAATTATAATAGAGGATGCGATCGGCGCCGGGCTCGCGCCGTGTCAGCCCCGCGATCAGCACGCGGTCGCCCATGCCGGCGCCGACGGCGTCCATGAAGGCGGGGTTTTCGAGCATAAAGAAATTCACGACCGGGATTGCGCCTTCCGGCCAGATCACCACCGCGGCTTTGCTGTCCTCCGGCGCGCCGGAGACGGCGAGGTAACGCGCCAGCACGCGCCATTCCTGATCGGTGCGCCCTACCCCCTTCTCGCGCTGCGTGAGGCCGGAATCGGCCACGCGCACGATCGGTTGCGCGCCCGGCAAATCGATCGGCGCGGCGGCGATGCGCTGGGCGCCCCAGCCCCACATCATGCCGATGAACAAGCCCGCCACGACCATCGGCGCGAAACGCCGGCCCGCGCTTGCGCCCGCATCGGCCACCGAAGCCGGCGCGGCGAACAAGAACAGCGTGATCAGCGAAAGCCCGTATATGCCGACGAGCGAGGCCATCTGCGACACCGGCTCGCCCGGCGTCCACACATAGCCGGGCAACAGCCAGGGCAAGCCGCCAAATAAGTGCCCGCGCAGCCATTCGGTGATGAAGAGCGCGGCGGCGAAGGCCGGAATGCGGCGCATGTCGCGCGTCCACGCCAGCATCGCCAGCGCGCAGCCCACGGCCCAAAACACCGCCAGCACGCTGGCGAGCGCAAGCACCGCGGGCACGCCCCAGAGCGGACCCCACGCCACTGAATCGACCATGAAAGCCGACGAAATCCAGTAGACGCCCGTGCAGAAATGGCCGAGCCCGAACCAGGCGCCGACGCCGAACGCGGCGCGCACGCGCTTTTCACGCAGATGCGCCGCATCAAGCAGCCAAACCAGAACGACAAGCGCGACCGCGTAGAGCGGCGTGAGCTGAAACGGGGCGTGCGCCAACGTGGCCAACAAGCCCGCGCCGATCGCAAGGCCGCGCCGCTGCCAGGGCGAGCGCGCGGCAAACCATTCATGAACACGCGACATCGACGATGTCATGGAAACTCCGCGGGAGGGCGCCGTTGGACCCTGCCTCACGCCAACAGTCAACCGCCCCCATCGGCGCGCGCAACCTCGCTGCGACGCTTCACGCGGATGCGCTTCACCCGGCGCGGATCGGCGTCGATGATTTCCACATCGAAGCCAGCGGGGTGATGCAAGATTTCGCCGCGCTGCGGCAGCCGCCCGGCCAGCGCCACGGCAAGGCCCGCGGCGGTGTCGAACTCGTCTTCGTGTTCGGGCAACGCAAGGCTTGCGCCCAATTTGCCCTCAAGCTCATCGATGGAGGCGCGCCCGTCAGCCTCGAACGCGCCGAGGGGGCGCTCCTGCACCAGGCGCGTGTCCTCGTCATGCTCATCCTCGATGGCGCCGACGATTTGCTCGACCAAATCCTCCATGGAGACGAGCCCATCGGTGCCGCCATATTCATCGACCACCAGCGCCAGATGGATGCGGCTTGATTGCATCTTCAGAAACAGGGTCGCCAAGGTCATGCTTTGCGGCACGAACAAGATGTCGCGCTTGATGCGCGCCAGCGTACGATCGGAAAATTTTGCGCGCGCCTCGCCGTTTTCATCGGGCGCCAGCAGCGAAAGCACGTCGCGCACGTGCACGAAGCCCTGCGGATCGTCCAGCGTTTCGCTGTAGACCGGCAGGCGCGAGTGCTGGCTTTCAGAAAACACGCCAGCGGCCTCACCCAACGTGGCCGCGATCTCGACGGCGACGATATCGGCGCGCGGGCGCATGACGTCTTCGACCTTCAAGCGATCGAAGCTGGCGGCGCGGAGGATCAAATCCTTGTGCGCGCCTTCGATGGATTCGCCGCGATCCTCACGATCGCGCAGCGCTTCCTCCACCGCGGCGGCGGGCCCCGCATTCGCCTTCGCGAAAATCCGCGTAAAACGATTGATGAGACCCGCGCGTCTTCGCGAGGGCGGTTCGCTGTCTTCGGCTATCTCGGCCATTCTTAGTTCGTCGCACTCCTCATTGCGCCCGCGTTAGGCATAGGGATCTTCTATCCCCAGCTCCGCGAGGATGGCGCGCTCGCGCGCTTCCATCCGCTCGGCGTCTTCCGGCTGGATGTGATCATACCCCAAAAGATGCAGAAAACCGTGCACCACAAGATGAGACGCGTGGTGAACGAAGCTTTTGCCTTGATTTTCGGCTTCCGCGGCAATGGTTTCCGCCGCCAGCGCGATATCGCCGAGAAACCCGGCCTCCCCCGCCGCGGCAGGAAATGACAGCACGTTGGTGGGGCCGGCCTTGTTGCGGAATTGCTGGTTAAGCGCGGCCACCGCCGCATCATCCGCCAACAGCACCGCCACGGCGCCGCCTTGCATCTCGGCCGCGGCGGCCGCTTCAAGCGCGCGCGTCAGCGCGGCCTCGCAGCCGGACCAGGCGTCGGCCTCGACCACCAATTCCACCTCTAAAGGAGGCTCCTCAGGCACGGCCGCCCTCATCGCGGTGATACGCTTCGACAATTTTCGCCACCAGGCGGTGGCGCACGACATCCTGCGCGGCGAAACGGATTATTTCGACGCCTTCGATATCCTCCAGAATCGAAATCGCATGCGCGAGTCCCGATTGATCAGGACGCACCAGATCGATCTGCGAAGGATCGCCCGTGACGACCATGCGCGAGCCTTCGCCCAGGCGCGTCAGCACCATCTTCATTTGCAGGATGGTGGCGTTCTGCGCTTCATCGGCGATGACGAACGCGTTGGAGAGCGTGCGCCCGCGCATGAACGCGACGGGCGCCACCTCGATCTGCCGCCGCTCGCGCCGGGTTTTCAGATCGTTCTCGCTCATCTGGCTTCGGAACGCGTCCCAGATCGGTTGAAGATATGGATCGACCTTCTCCGAAAGATCGCCGGGCAGATAGCCGAGCTTCTCACCCGCCTCCACCGCGGGGCGCGTGACGATGATGCGATCCACCCGCTCTTGCTTCAGCGCTTCGACAGCGGCGGCGACAGCCAGAAACGTCTTGCCTGTGCCCGCCGGGCCGACGCCGAAGATGAGATCGATCCGTTCATCACGCAGCGCTTCCACGTAGTGCACTTGGCGCGGCGTGCGCAGCGTGAGGCCGCCGAGCTGCGGCAAGGTCAGCGGCCCGGTTTTGTCGGGGTCGCCCTCGGAGAACGAGATCGCCGCCAGCACGTCGCCTTCGCGCACTTTGCCTTTGCGGCGCGCAAGATCGGCCAACGCATCGATGATGCGCTGCACGCGCTCCAGCTCAGCCTCGGTTTGCGCGCGCACCAGCACGCGATCGCCCTGCGCATCCAGCGTGACGCTGTAAGCCGGCTGCCCGCGCGGGGCGCTGGGATCGCGGAACGCTTCCTGGATGTGCGCGAGGTGGCGGTGCAGCGGGCCAAACACGGCTTGCGCTACGCCCGCTTCGGAAAGCGTTATGGTGCGTGTCTGTTCGCCGTTGCTCACGCGACCTCCGTTTCCGCCGACACGCGCTCGCCCGTCAGCGAGTTTTGCGACGCAGCCACGATGCGCACTGGCACGATCTCGCCATCGCGCGCGCGCTCATCCATGAAATGCACGGCTTGCAGATAGGGCGAGCGCCCGTGCGCCTGCCCCGGCCTGCGGCCCCTGCCCGACACCAGCACATCCAGCACGCGCCCGATCTGGGCTTCGTTGAAGGCGCGCTGCTGCTCAGCCAGCAACGCTTGCAGACGCGCGAGGCGCTCGGTTTTCGCCGCTTCGTCGATCTGCGCGAGCATCGCCGCCGCCGGCGTGCCGGGGCGCGGGGAATATTTGAACGAATAGGCCGCGGCGAAGCCGATCTCGCGCACGAGCTGCAACGTATCTTCGAAATCCTGCTGCCGCTCGCCCGGAAAGCCGACGATGAAATCAGTGGAAAGCGCGATGTCGGGCCGCGCCGCGCGCAAGCGGGCGATGATGTCGCGATAGAGCGCGCCGTCATGCTTGCGGTTCATCGCCTTGAGCACGCGGTCTGAGCCCGACTGCACCGGCAGGTGCAAATACGGCATTAGCTTGGGTTCGCTTCCATGCAGCGCGATCAGCGCGTCATCCATCTCAATCGGGTGCGAGGTGGTGTAGCGGATGCGGGCGACGCCGTTG
The DNA here is from genome assembly GCA_964635925.1 of uncultured Terricaulis sp. Classification (GTDB taxonomy): domain Bacteria; phylum Pseudomonadota; class Alphaproteobacteria; order Caulobacterales; family Aquidulcibacteraceae; genus Vitreimonas. Next base: position 18,516 of record CAZWQS010000009.1, read on the forward strand.
ATTTGCGCGATGGCGGAAAGCAGATCGGCAAAGTCGCTTGAGCCCTCGCCGTGATACGCATTCACGTTCTGCCCAAGCAGCGTGATTTCGCGCACGCCTTGATCGGCCAGCGCGCGGGCTTCCGCCAAAATATTCGCCACCGGCCGCGAATATTCCGCGCCGCGCGTGTAGGGCACGACGCAGAAGGTGCAGAACTTGTCGCAACCCTCCTGGATCGAGAGGAACGCGGAAACGCCGTCCGGGGCGCGCGCGGGCAGCGCGTCGAACTTTTCCTGCGCGGTAAAATCGGCGGCCAGCCGCTCGCCCGTTTTGCGCGCGGCGCGGGCGATCAGCTCAGGCAGCTTGTGATACGCCTGCGGGCCGACGACGAGATCAACCTCCGGCGCGCGGGCGATGATCTCCTCCCCTTCGGCTTGGGCCACGCAGCCGGCGATAGCGATCGTGGTGGTTTTGCCTTCACCCGCGCGGCGCTCTTTGTGCGCGCGCAGGCGGCCGATTTCGGAATAGACTTTCTCGGTCGCCTTCTCGCGGATGTGGCAAGTATTGAGGACGACGAGATCGGCGTCGTCGGGCTTGTCGATCGGCGCATAGCCCAGGGGCGCGAGCACATCGCGCATACGCTCGCTGTCATACACGTTCATTTGGCAGCCATAGGTCTCAATAAAAAGACGCTTCGGTTCTGGCCGCTTCTGTTCGGACATTCGTTTGCTTCTAGCCAGTCTTCTTGCCGGACTTGGCTTTATCGTCGAGCGGCACGCCGTAGAGCTCAAGCCGGTGATCGACCAATTTGTAGCCCAGGCGCTTGGCGATCTCGTGCTGCAGGCGCTCGATCTCGGGATCGACGAATTCGACCACGTCGCCTGATTTCATGTCGATCAAGTGATCATGGTGCTGCTGCGGCGCTTCCTCGTAGCGCGAGCGCCCATCGCGGAAATCGTGCCGCTCCAGGATGCCCGCGTCCTCGAACAGACGCACCGTGCGGTACACGGTGGCGATGGAAATGCCGGGGTCGACTGCGGCCGCGCGGCGATGCAATTCCTCAACGTCCGGATGGTCATGGCTGGCCGACACCACGCGCGCGATCACGCGGCGCTGCTCGGTCATGCGCATGCCCTTCTCGACACAGAGTTTTTCGATACGGTCCATATCGTCCTCGATTGCGCGCAGAGATAGCGCTTTGCGGGCGGCGCTGTCCACCTAAACGCCGTTAAACCACTGGGCGCGGCAGGGTGCGGCGCATGATGATGGCGTCCACGCGGCCATGATCGGCGGCGTAATAGCCGCCCCGCCGCCCCGTCTCCGCATAGCCCAGCTTTGCATAGAGCGCGCGCGCGGGCGCGTTATCCTCGGCCACCTCCAAATGCATGGAGGTCGCGCCGCGCACCAAGGCCGCCACGCCCGCCGACGTCACCAGCGCCGCGCCGACGCCGCGTCGGCGCGCCTCAGGAACCACGGCCACCGTCAAGATCTCCGCATCCCCCGCCGCAGCCCATGCCATGACAAAGCCCTGCGCTTCATTGTTGGCCCGCGAGATAAGCGCGAACGTGGTGGGATTTTGCAAAAGCTTCGCGATGTCATCCGCCGACCACGCGCGCGGGAACGCCCGCGCGTGGAGTTCGGCCAGGCGCGCCGCGGCGCTTGCATCCGCCGCCTCGATCATGCGCCGCCCGGCATGGTGACGTGCGGCGCGCGCAGATAGGCAGGGTCAGGCGGATACGCGGCGGGATCAAGCGTTGCGGCTCTGCGCGCCAGCGCGGCGGCGTCCACGCGCGCGCCGGGGCCGATCAACGTCACGCCCTGCGGCAGAAGCGCGGCGTGCGCGCCGTGTTCGATATTGCGCGGCGCAACAAGCGCGCGCCCGCCTTCGTAGAGCGCGAGATAGGCTGCGCCGGGCGTTTCAATCAAAGCGGCGTGCATGCCCGCCTGCCCTTCCGCCAACGCCAGCGCTTCCAGCGTGGACACGCCAATGCACGGTTTGCCGATCGACAGCGCCAATGCGCGCGCGAACGAAAGCCCGACCCGCACCCCGGTGAATGAGCCAGGCCCGGTCGTCACAGCGACGCGATCAATCTGCGCGAACGTGACGCCGGCGGTTTCCACGGCTTCGCGCGCCATCGGCGCCAAGCGCTCGGCCTGGCCGCGCTGCATCGGTTCGGAAAGAGACGCGAGCGCTTCGCCGTCACGCACAATGGCGACGGAGCAGGCATCAAGCGCGGTATCAATGGCGAGGACGATCACGTCCTCACACCACTTGCTCCACCGCCTGCACTTCGGGCACGTAATGGCGCAGCATGTTTTCGATGCCTTGCTTCAGCGTCAGCGTGGAGGACGGGCAGCCGGCGCACGAACCGCGCATGTTGAGGCGCACCACGCCGTGCTCGTGATCCCATGAGTGGAAGGTGATGTCCCCGCCGTCGCGCGCGACGGCGGGGCGCACGCGCGCTTCGATCAGCTCTTTCAGCTCCTTCACGATGTCGGCGGCTTCGCCTTCATAGGCGATGTCGGCTTCATCGGTTTCATCCGAGGGCGCGCCGGAATCGCCCACCACCGGGCGGCCGGAGGTGAAGTGATCCATGATCGCGGCCAGCACGTGCGGCTTCAGATGCGGCCACTCGATCGCTTCGGCTTTGGTGATGGTGATGAAATCACCGCCGAGATAGACGCGCTCCACCCCGTCCACCGCGAACAGCGCCTGCGCCAGCGGCGAGCTTTCGGCGGCTTCGGCGCCCGCAAACTCGCGGCTGCCCTGCCCCAGCACGTCGCGGCCGGGGAGGAATTTCAGCGTGCGCGGATTGGGCGTGGATTCGGTCTGGATAAACATGAGGCTCAGGTGGGCTCTTGGCCCGGCTCGGTCAATGCGTCCGGTTCGGGCGCGGCGCCCACGGGCAGCGCCAGTTTGCGGATGTCCTCGCGCGAGAGCGCGCCGGGCACCACCAAAACCGACACCGCGCGCGTGCCAAGGCCGCTCGCCTTGCCCAATTGGGCCACGAGAGGTCCAGGCCCGCCAGGGCCGGCGGCGGCGGCGAGCACGACCAGTTTGATGGACTGATCCTCATCCAGCAGCTTGCGCAATTCGGGCTTGATATCCCCTTCGCGCAGCAAGGGTTCGGCGGTGACGCCGCACTCGGCCCAGACCTCCGCCGCGAAGCGCTGGGTGAGCGATTCAGCCGCCGCATGCGCCTGGCGGCGCATTTCATCGGTGATCGATGCCCAGGGCGCGGGCGCCTCGGGCTCCACCACGCGCAGCATCACTAGACGCCAGCCCGTGCTTTTGCACAGGAGGCCCGCATAGATCAGCGCATCGGGAAATTCCTCGCTCTCATCGGCGATCACGAGGACGGCGAAGCGATCATCGCTCATGGGCGCCATGCTCGCTCAATCGGGCGCGCGCATCAAGCACGCCAGAGGCCGACGACGTCGCGCACCTCGGCCATGATCGGTGCGGCGACGGCGCGGGCTTTTTCGGCGCCGTCCTTCAGGATGGCGTCAAGGGCTGCGGTGTCGGCGGTCAAACGGCGCATTTCGGCGGCGATGGGCGAGAGCTTGGCGGCCAGCACCTCGGCCAGCGCAGGCTTGAACGCGCCAAAGCCCTTGCCGCCGAATTCGGCCAGCACGTCCTCGACGCTGCGCTCCGTCACCGCCGCGAAAATGCCGACGAGGTTTTCGACCTCGGCCCGGCCCGCGAGCCCATCCTTGGATTCGGGCACGGGCAGCGGATCGGTCGTCGCCTTCTTGATCTTGGACATGATCGCATCCGCATCATCGGTGAGATTGATGCGCGTCATGTCCGAAGGATCGGATTTCGACATTTTCTTGCCGCCGTCGCGCAAGCTCATGATGCGCGCGCCAGGACCTTGGATCAAAGGCTCGGGCAGCGGGAAGAAACCGGGCACGTCGTAATCGTTGTTGAATTTCTGCGCGATATCGCGGGCGAGTTCGAGGTGCTGCTTCTGATCGTCGCCCACCGGAACATGCGTGGCCTTGTACACGAGAACATCGGCCGCCATCAGCACGGGGTAGTCGAACAGGCCCACCGAGGAGCGCTCCGCGTCCTTGCCGGCTTTGTCCTTGAATTGCGTCATGCGCTCCAACCAGCCCATGCGGGCGACGCAATTGAATATCCAGGTGAGCTCGGTGTGCTCGCGTACGGCGGATTGGATGAAGATGGTGGAGCGCGCAGGGTCCACGCCGGCGGCCACGTAAGCGGCGGCCACTTCGCGGCAGCGATTGGCGAGCTCTTTCGGGTCGGGCCCGGTGGTGATCGCGTGCAGATCGACGACGCAATAGATGCACTCGTACTTGTCCTGCAGCGCGACGAATTTCTGCAAGGCGCCAAGATAAGTGCCGAGGTGCAGCCCGTTGGTGGGCTGCATGCCGGAGAACACACGTTGGGGGCCCTTGTATGGGGGCGGGGCGGCGTCAGTCATGGGAAACTCCAAAACACGAGAGGTGCGCGCAGCCGATCGGCGCGCGGAAGCGGCGTCAGATCAGGGCCGCCATCGCCAAAGCTTTGTGCTCGTGTTCATGGGGGCGCTTCCTATCAGGGCTCCAGCCCCGCCTGCAAGCCGCCTCCCCCGCCGGGCGGGCCTTTCTCGCGTTTAAACGCCGCGCGCACCTCGCCCAGCGTGACCGCGCGGGAGATGAACAGGAACACGAAATAGAGCACGCCGCCGGCCAGGATCAGCGCGCCGACCACGATCTCCTTGCCGCCCAGCGCAGCTTCCAGCACGGCGCGGTTCTGCTGGCCGAGGAAGAGCGCGGCACCCAGCCCAGCCGACACCAGCATGATGCGGAAAAGCCGCGACATCGCCTGCGCGCTGGGCGCGTAGGCGCCGCGTTTGCCAAGCGCTGCGATCATCATCAGCACGTTGGCCCAGGCGGCCACGCTGGTGGCGATGGCCAGCCCGGGAAAACCGGGCGCCCCGAGCGCGCGCAAGCTGAAGAACAGCGCCGCGCCCAAAGCCGTGTTGATCGCCATGGAGATGATCGCAAAGCGCATCGGCGCTTTGGTATCCTCGCGCGCGAAGAAACCGGGCGCGTAGATTTTCGCCAGCACGAACGCGGGCACGCCCCAGCCATAATGGAACAGCGCCATGGCGCAGTTGCGCGCGTCCTCCGCCGTGAAGGCGCCGCGTGCGAACAAGCCTTCGAGCAAATAAGCCGGAAACGCCATCATCGCCGCCGCCGCCGGCAGCGTGAACGCCATGGAGAGGTTCACCGCTTCGTCCAGCGCATTGCGCGCGCCGGCATGATCCTCCGCCGCCACCAGGCGCGACAAGCGCGGCAGCATGGCGACGCCCACGGCGACGCCAATGAGGCCAAGCGGCATCTGGTAGAGCCGGTCGGCGTAATTCAGCAGCGAGATCGCGCCGTCCTCGAAAGAGGCCAATATCTGCGAGATCATCACATTGATCTGCAGCGCCCCGCCGGCAATTGCGGCGGGCGCGGCCAGCGCCAGCAGGCGCAGCACATTGGGCGTCAGTTTCGGCGCTGAGGGCCGCGTGCGCGCGCCCGAGCGGCGCGCCCCCCACGCCACCCAGATCGCTTGCAAGACGCCAGAAACGCTGACCGCGATCGCCGCCGCATAGGCGGCTTGCACGGCATTGTCGCGAAAGAAAATCAGCGCGACGAGCAGCGACAGGTTCAGCAATGAGGGCGCCGCCGCCGCCGCGAAGAAGCGCCCGCGCGCGTTGAGCGCACCGGAAAACAGCGTCGCCGCGCTGACGCCAATCAGATATGGCATCGTGATCTGCGTGAGCACAGTGGCGAGGCCGAAGATTTCGGGATCATCGACATAGCCGGCGAACAACAGCCGGTTGATCCACGGCATGAAGGCGATGGCCAGCGCCGTCACCAAACTGGTGGCCAGCACCAGCACCGAGAGCGCTTCGCTGGCCAACCGATCCGCCGCCTGCTCGCCCTGCTCGGCCAAAGTCTTGGAATAGACCGGCACGAACGCCTGGCTGAACGCGCCCTCGGCGAACAGGCGCCGGAACAGGTTGGGAAAGCGCAGCGCCGCGTAGAACGCATCCGCCACCGGCCCCGCGCCAATCGCGGCGGCCATCAGCAGATCGCGGGCGAAGCCCAGCACGCGCGAAACCAATGTGAGGCCGCCGATCACGGCGGTGTTGCGGGCGAGGCTCATCGGCGGGGGCGACTCACTTGCGGCGGATCCTCTGCGTAGAGCCTTTTCAGCCCGAGTGAAATCAGGGCCCAAGGTTCGTCATTCCGGGCTCTTCGCTGCGCGAAGCCCCGGAACGACCCGTGATCGGCCTCACAGGCTGCGCTTGATCTCCTCGACGCGATAGCACTCGATCACGTCGCCGACGCGCATGTCCTGGTAGCTCTCGAAGGCCATGCCGCATTCCTGGCCGGCCACGACCTCCTTGGCGTCGTCCTTGAAGCGCTTGAGCTGGCCGAGCTTGCCCTCGTGGACCACGACGTTG
>CAZWQS010000009.1:24971-36988 GCA_964635925.1 uncultured Terricaulis sp.
CCGTATTGCGGCTGGGGGGGCACCACCACCCGCGCGCGGGGGCGGCCCCCGCCACCGCCAAGGGCTTCCGGGCCGGGTCGGCGGGGGCGGCGGGCTCAGCCGCGCGCAGCACGGATTCGAGTTTGGCGCGCAGCGCGCTGATGCGGCGGGCGCTGGCGATCTGCCCCCCCTCTTCCGCCTGCACGTAGAACACGTCGGACGCGCGCTCACCCAACGTGTCAATATGGGCGCTGGCGATGGTGATACGGGACTCGGCGAAGGCGTGCGCCAAGCCCGCCAGCAGGCCGGGCCGGTCGCGGCCGGAGGCCTCCACCACGGTGGCGTGCGGGGTTAGCGTGTTGTCGATGCGCACCCAGGGCTCGATCGAGAACGCGGCGGCGCGGCGCGAGAGCGGCTTCGGCGCGGGCGGGTCAAAATCCTCCAGCGCCGCGCGGTGCAGCCGCGCCACCAGCGCATCGAGCGCCGCCGGCTCTTCGAGACCAAACGGTTTGCGATCAGCGGTTTGCACGGAGAACACGTCAAACGCCGCGCCTTCCTTGGTGGTGTGCACGCGCGCGTTCAAAATGTCGGCGCCGCTGGCGGAGATCGCGGCGGCGAAGCTGGCGAACAGGCCGGGGCGGTCGCCGGCATAAACCAGGATTTCCGTCACCGCCTGCACCGGGCGAATGCGCGCGGCGACATGGGGGATGGCGCGACTCTCGCGCGCGTTCATCACTTCGCTAGCATGCCAAGCGAGCGCTTCTTCATCGTGGTTCAGCCAATAGCCGTCTTCCAGCGCATCGAGCCAAGCGGCGAGATTGTCATCCACACGCACGCGCTTCAGCAAATGCGCCTTGGCCTCCGCGGCGAGTGAAGCGAGATGGGCGCTGACGCTTTCCTCGTCTGAGCGCCCGCCGTGCAGCGCCGCTTCAGTGAGGCGATAAAGGTCCCGCAGCAATTGGCCTTTCCAATCGTTCCACACGCTTGGACCCACCGCGCGAATATCGGCGACGGTCAGCACCAACAACAGGCGCAAGCGCTCCACATTGCCGACGAGTTCGGCGAATTGCGCCACGGTGCGCGGATCGCCGATGTCGCGCTTTTGCGCGTAATCGCTCATCTCAAGATGATGGCCCACCAGCCAGCCGACGAGATCAACCTCCTCGGCGGGCAAGCCCAGCCGCTCGCACGCGGCGCGCGCGGCCTTCTCCCCTTCGATTTGCTGATCGCCGTCGCCCTTGCCGGTGTCGTGCAGCAGCATGGCGAGGTAGAGCGCGCGGCGATTGATGATCTTGGCGAAAATCTCACTGGAGAGCGGATGCTGCTTGGCGTGGCGGCCGTGCTCGATCTCGCTCATCGCGTCGATGGCTTGCAGCGTGTGTTCGTCCACCGTGAAATGATGGTACATGTTGAATTGCATCTGCGCGACGATACGGCCGAATTCCGGCACGAACTTTCCAAGCACGCCCGCTTCGTTCATCAGCCGCAGCGCCGCGGCCGGGCGGCGCGGCGAGGATGCGACCTCAAGGAAGGACGCGCGCGCCGCAGCATCCTTGCGCCACGCCGGCGCAACCGCGCGCACTTTGAGCGCGGCTTCGCCCAAGGCGGCGGGATGAATGTCGAGATTGCGCTTATCGGCGATCTCAAACAGGCGCAGCAGATTGGCGGGCGTTTCAAACACCTTCGGCGAATCCACATTGAGCCGCCCGCCTTCGACGTGAAAGCCCGGCTCGATCGCCGTGGTCTGTTTGCGCCCGCCCGGCAACAAGCGCTGCAAGCCTTGCGGCGCGCGCTTGGCCTGCTCGGCCTCCAGTTTCGCGCACAACACGCGTGTCAGCGCGCCGACCTCGCGCGCCACCAGGAAATAGCGCTTCATGAAGCGCTCCACCGCGGTGTGGTTGGCGCGCCCGCCATAGCCCAGCCGCTTGGCGAGCTCGGGCTGAAGATCAAACGTCAGCCGCTCTTCGCCGCGCCCGGTGACGAAATGCAGATGGCAGCGCACGGTCCACAAAAATTCCATCGCGCGGCGAAAGGCGCTGCGCTCCTCCGGCGTGAACACGCCGGCCTCCACATAAGCGCGCGGATTGTCGAAGCCGTAGCTGTGCTTCACGATCCAGAACAGCGTGTGCAGATCGCGCAGACCGCCCTTGCCTTCCTTGATGTTGGGCTCGACCATGTAGCGCGAGGCGCCGATGCGGGCGTGGCGCTCGTCACGCTCTTTCAGCTTGGCGGCGATGAACTCAGCATGCCCGCGCGCGGCGACTTCCTTGCGGAAGCGGGTCTGCAGCTCGGCGGCGAGCGAGTCATCGCCGGCGATGCGGCGTGATTCCAAAAGCGCGGTTTGGATCGTGTGATCCTCGCGCGCGAGCTTCAGGCATTCTTCGATATTGCGCGACGAATGCCCCACTTTGAGGCCCATGTCCCACAACATGTAGAGCATGTATTCGGTCACGCTCTCGGCGAACGGCGTCTGCTTGTAGGCGCGCAAGAACAAGAGATCGAGATCGGAGGACGGCGCGAGCTCGCCGCGCCCATAGCCGCCGACAGCGACGATCGCGAAGCGCTCGCCCTCGGTGGGATTGCGGGCGCGGAAGATGTGCGTGGTGGTGTAATCATACAGCGCGCCGACCACCTCATCGGCCACCGCCGCCAACAGGCGCGCCACGGCCATACCGTGCTCGCCAGCCTCGAGACGCTCCTTGGCGATCATGCGGCCGCGAAACAAAGCGCCGTGCAGCAATTGCTTCACAGTGGCGCGCGCGCCCTCCCCCTCGGCCAGATAAGCGGCGCTGAGTTGGGCGCGCAGACGCACGCCATCCACCACATGCTCGATCCGGGCGGGCTTCAGACGGGCGGCCATGCTCGCAATTTCATCATCCGACCCCGCTTGCGCCAGTCCCGCGACGCACACCATATGAAGTCTTGGTTATTCGCAGAACGCAAACTTGCCTCATTTCGCGGGCAGAGCCAAAGATAGCGGCGGGAACACACTTCCCTGGAGAGCTTCCATGCGCGGCAAGGGCCGAACCATCAAGCTGAACCCGGTCGAGGATGACCATCAGGTCACCGATCACCCGGCCCGGGCCGGCCTCGAAGCCATCATGGATCAAAAATTGTTCCATCAGCGCATCAAGAGCGAGCGCTCGGCGGCCTATTGGTTCGCGGCGTCGCTCTGGGGCGTGACGGGGCTGGTGCTGGGCGCGATGCTCGGCGGCTTCATGATGTTCCAGGCTTATGTGGGGCTCACGCCGCCGGTGCGCGACACGCTGGTGCAAGGCCAAGCCATCCGCGCGGCGACCGATAGCGTCAACAGCCGCGCCCCGGTCCTGGTCGATCCGGCCGAGCAGCAGCAAGAGCAGCAGCGCTAATATGGAGCGCGGGCGTCCCCGCCCGCGTTATGCCGGAGACATCGCGGGCGAGGACGCCCGCGCTCCATAATCCGCGTCAGTCTCCCGACGCCGCGAGGGCTTTCAGCTTATAGATCAACTCCAACGCTTCCTTGGGCGTGAGCTGATCCGGCTCGGCCGCGGCAAGCGCTTGTTCAAGCGGCGAAGGCGCTTGCTCTTCCATCACCTGCGCGAACAGCGGCAGCTCATCCGCGATCTCGACTTTCGTGGCCCCGCCATTGGCTTCGAGCCGCTGCAGCACCGCGCGCGCGCGTTCGACCGCGCTTTTCGGCAAGCCGGCGAGCTTCGCGACCTGAATGCCGTAGGAGCGATCCGCCGCGCCGGGCGCGACCTCGTGCAAAAACACCAGATCGCCTTTCCATTCCTTGGCGCGCAGATGCGCGTTGGCGCCGGCGTCGAGCTTATCCGCAAGACGCGTCAGCTCATGATAGTGCGTGGCGAACACAGCGCGGCACTTGTTGGCCTCGTGCAGATGCTCGGCCACCGCCCAGGCGATGGCGAGGCCGTCGAAGGTGGCGGTGCCGCGGCCGATCTCATCCAGCACGACCAGCGCGCGCGGCCCGGCTTGATTCAGAATCGCGGCGGTTTCGACCATCTCGGTCATGAAGGTGGAGCGCCCGCGCGCGAGATCGTCGCTCGCGCCCACGCGCGCGAACACGCGATCGACAATTCCAAGCCGCAGCTTGCGCGCGGGCACGTAGGCGCCCGCCTGCGCCAGCACGGCCAGCAGCGCGATCTGGCGCAGATACGTGCTTTTGCCGGCCATGTTGGGGCCGGTAACGACCATGAGGCGCGGGCCGCTTTTGCCTTCGGCGTCGAGGCGCGCATCGTTGGGCGTGAAGCCCTGGCCTTCGCGGCGCACGCCCTCTTCCACCACCGGATGACGCGCGCCTTCGGCGAGCAGCGCGGTGGTGTCGTCAATTTCGGGGCGCACGGCTTGGGCTTCTTCCGCCCATTGCGCGAGACCGGCGGCGACATCGAGCGCGGCGAGCGCCTCGGCGGCGGCGCGAATCTCGGTTTCGGCTGACGCGGCGCGCGCGGCGAAATCCTTGAACAGCGCAAGCTCGCGCCCGAGTGCGGCATCGCCGGCACGGGCGATGCGCGCGTCCAGTTCGGCCAATTCCGTCGTGGTGAAGCGCACGGAGCCGGCATTGGTTTGGCGATGGATGAAGCGCGCATTGTGCGGCGGCGCCATCAGCGCTTCCGCCTGCTTAGTGGTGGCGTCGAGATGGTAGCCCAGCACGTTGTTGTGCTTCAGCTTCAAGCCTGCGATGCCTGTTTCTTCCGCGTATTTCGCCTGCAGCGCGGCGATCACCTTGCGGCTGTCGTCGCGCAGCGCACGGTGCTCATCGAGCGCGGCGTCATAACCGGGCGCGATGAAGCCGCCGTCGCGCGTCAGCAAAGGCAGATCGGGCGCCAATGCGTGCCCCAATGTTTGCGCCAAGCCGGCGCTGGCGGCATGCGCGGAGAGCGAAAGTGCGGCGCAAGCGCGCGCAATCTCCTCCGGCGCATCGGGATCAAGCCCCATGCAGCGCGCGGCCGCGCGATCGCCTGCGCTCAAGCCGTCGCGCAGCGCGGCCAGATCGCGCGGGCCGCCGCGGCCGAGCGACAGCCTCGTCAACGCACGCGCCAAATCGCCGGCGGCGCGCAATTCCTCGCGCACACCGGCGCAGCGGCTTGGATTGTCCAGAAAAAATTGCACCCCATCGAGGCGGGCGTTGATGGCGGCCACATCCGTCAGCGGGCGCGCAAGGCGTTCAGCCAACAGACGCCCGCCCGGCGCGGTGATCGTGCGATCCACGCACGCCAGCAGCGAGCCTTCGCGCCCGCCGCGCACCGAGCGCTCGATTTCCAGCGCCGCGCGCGTAGCGGCATCGATGGCCATGAAGGCGCGCGCGCCAGCGCGCTTGGGTGGAGAAAGCCGGGGCGCGGCGCCGGCTTGCGTCAACTCGACATAATCGAGCAGCAGCCCCATGGCGGACAACTCGGCCTGCGTGAAATCGCCGAACGCTTCGAGCGCGGCGACCTCGAACGCGGCCTTGATGCGGCGCGCGGCGGCCTTGGAATCCGCCTTGACGGCGGGGCGCGGCGTCAGCGCGGCGCCGGAAATGCGCGCCGCTTCCGCCAGTTTGGCGCAATCGGCGTCCACCGCCAGCAATTCGGCCGGCGCGAGGGCTGCGATTTCTGCTTCCGCCTCCCCCGCCGCGATGGCGCGCGTTTCAAACGCGCCGGTGGACACATCCGCCCACGCGACCGCCGCGCCATCCGCGCCGAACACAATCGCCGCGAGACGATTGGCCGCGCGTGCGTCAAGCAGCCCCTCCTCGGTCAACGTGCCGGGCGTCACCACGCGCACCACGCCGCGCGCGACGATGGATTTGCCGCCGCGCTTTTTCGCCTCGGCGGGATCCTCAAGCTGCTCGCATACCGCAACCTTGAAGCCGGCGCGGATCAGTTTGGAGAGATAGCCTTCGGCCTGGTGCCACGGCACGCCCGCCATCGGGATCGGCTCGCCGCCATGCTGGCCGCGCTTGGTCAGCGTGATGCCGAGCGCGGCGGCGGCCTTTTCCGCGTCCTCGAAGAACAGCTCGTAAAAATCGCCCATGCGAAAGAACACGAGCGCATCGGGATGCTCGCCCTTGGCGGCGAGGTATTGCGCCATGAACGGGCTCGCCTTCGGCGGCGGGGACATGGAAGAATCGGCCACACCCCCGTTTAGCCATTTGTCCACCGGACTTCCATTGACGCAGCGGGACGCAAGCTTAGGGTGCCGCCTCACTTTCACTGCCGAGATCGGACTTTTTCACCACCCATGGCTGAGACGACCAAAAGCTTCACCGACGCCGAGGCGCTGGATTTCCACCGCCACCCCACCCCCGGCAAGATTTCCATCACGCCAACCAAGCCCATGGCGACGCAGCGCGACCTTTCGCTCGCCTATTCGCCGGGCGTAGCCGTCCCGGTGAAGGCGATCGCCGAGGATGCGGACAAGGCGTACGACTACACCTCGAAAGGCAATCTGGTGGCCGTGATCTCCAACGGCACCGCGGTGCTCGGGCTCGGCAATCTGGGCGCGATGGCGTCCAAGCCGGTGATGGAGGGCAAGAGCGTTCTGTTCAAGCGCTTCGCCGACGTGGATTCGATCGACATCGAAGTGACGACCACCGACGTCGAGGAATTCATCACCACGGTGCGCAATATCGGCCCCACGTTCGGCGGCATCAATCTTGAGGACATCAAGAGCCCCGAATGCTTCGTGATCGAAAGCCGGCTGCGCGACGAACTCGACATCCCGGTGTTCCACGACGACCAGCACGGCACCGCGATCATCGCCGCCGCCGGCCTGCTGAACGCGTGCGAGCTGACAGGGCGCAAGCTGGCCGACATCAAAGTGGTTGTGAGCGGCGCGGGCGCGGCCGGCCTCTCCTGCATCGCGCTGATCAAGCAGCTCGGCGTGCCGAACGACAACGTGATCGTGTGCGACCGCGAAGGCGTGGTCTATCGCGGGCGTGAAAAAGGCATGGATCAGTTCAAGGCAGCGCACGCGATCGAGACGAAGCTGCGCACATTGGCCGAAGCGCTGGAAGGCGCGGACGTGTTCATGGGGCTCTCGGCAGCCGGCGCGATGAGCCAAGACATGGTCAAGTCGATGGCCAAGAAGCCGATCATCTTCGCCATGGCCAATCCCGACCCGGAAATCACGCCGGAAGACGTCCATGCCGTGCGCAAGGATGCGATCGTCGCCACCGGCCGTTCGGACTATCCGAACCAGGTCAACAACGTGCTGGGCTTTCCTTATATCTTCCGCGGCGCGCTCGACGTGCGCGCGCGCACGATCAATGAGGAGATGAAAGTGGCCGCCGCGCACGCGCTGGCGGCGTTGGCCAAGCAGGACGTGCCCGACGAAGTCGCCGCCGCCTATCGCGGCAAGCGGCTCAAATTCGGGCCCGATTACATCATCCCCTCCCCGTTCGATCCGCGCCTGATTTCGGAGATTCCGCCCTATGTCGCCAAGGCGGCCATGGATTCCGGCGTCGCGCGCAAGCCGATCGCGGACATGGAGGCCTACAAGCACAGCCTCGCCCAGCGCCTCGACCCGACCGCGGCGATGATGCAGCGCGTGCAAACCGTGGTGCGCCGCGCGCCGCAATGCATCGTGTTCGCCGAGGGCGAAGAACCTTCCGTGATCCGCGCCGCCTATGCGTTCCAAGAACTCGGCCTTGGCCGCGCCGTGTTGGTGGGCCGCGAGGACACGGTGCGAGACAACATGGCCGTCGTCGGCGTGCCGGAATCGGCCAAGCTCAACGTCGTCAATGCGCGCCTTTCGGATAAGAACGAGGCGTACGCTGATTATCTCTACAAGCGCCTCCAGCGCTTCGGCTTCCTGCAACGCGACGTACAGCGCCTGGTCAACCAGGATCGCAACGTGTTCGCCGCCTGCATGGTGGCGTGCGGGGCCGCTGACGGCATGGTCACCGGCGTGACGCGCAATTACGCCACCGCTTTGGACGACGTGCTGAAAGTGATCGATCCCGCGCGCGGCGAGCGCGTGATGGGCATGTCGGTGGTGCTCTCCAAGGGCCGCACGCTGTTTATCGCCGACACGGCCGTGGCCGAATTCCCGGATGCGAACGATCTGGCGCAGATCGTGATGCAATCGGCGCGGTTCGCCCGCCAGTTCGGGGCGACGCCGCGCGTGGCGCTGGTGTCGCACTCCACCTTCGGCAACCCGAAGATGGAGCGCTCGGAAAAAATCCGCGCCGCGATCACCGCGCTCGATCGGCGCGAGGACGCGGAGTTTGAGTACGAGGGCGAGATGAACGTCGATGTCGCGCTCAATCCCGACATGCGCGAGCTCTATCCCTTCTCGCGCCTTAGCGAGCCGGCGAACGTGCTGGTGATGCCGGCGCTGCACTCGGCCTCGATCGCCACCAGCCTATTGGCCACCGCCGGCGGCGCCACCGTGATCGGCCCCGCCCTCACCGGGCTTTCAAAGCCGATCCAGATCGTCCCGCTGGGCGGCACGGTGTCGGACATCGTGACCTTCGCCACCATCGCGGCCTTCCAATCAGCGGAACGCAAAGAGGCGGCGAAGCCTTAGGCCGGCGCGGGCTCTGCGCCCTGATCGGCCGCGTCTTTCCGTTTGCGGGTGATGCGGTTGAGAATGATGCAGAGCACCAGCGCAGGAATGCCGACCAGCGCCGTGCACAGGAAGAACCAGCCATAGCCCGGCATCATGCCGCCCGCGGCGGCTTGCAGCCCTTCCACGGCCTGGCCGGAAAAGCCTTTCAGCACCTTGCCGAGCATCGCGTAGAAGGAGCTGAGCAGCGCGTATTGCGTGGCCGTGTAGCCGATGCTGGTGAGGCTCGACATATACGCCACCAATGCGGCGCCGGCGAACCCTTCACTGAAATTCTCGGTGAACAGCACGCCCGCGAACAGCGGCGCGGAATAGCCATTCATGGCCAGGATCGTGTAGGCGACATTCGAGCCAGGCCCCAGGATCGCGCCGAGCAACAAGGTGGCGCCAAAGCCCAAGCGCAACGCGCTTAAGCCCGCGGCGGCAATGCCGATCAATGTGCCCGCGAGCCCGAACGTCAGCCGCACGGAGCCGATGGTTTCGCGCGGGATGCCGACATCGACATAGAACGGCCCCACCATAGGCCCCATCACGAAGTCCGGCAGGCGATACAGACTGATCGCCGCGAGCATCAGGATCGCCAGCGAGCCGTGCGTCTTCAGGAACGCGACAAACGGGCCGACCACGGCGTCGTACATGCCGCGCGGCGTCCAGATCGCGGGCTTGCCTTCCGCGACGGCGCGCGAGAGCGGCTCGCGCGCGAACAAGGTGGCGAGCAGCGCCAAGCTCATCGCCGCGCCGTAGAGCGCATAGGCGCCGGCCCAGCCAATGCCGTTGGCGACAAACAGAATAAGCGCGTTCGCGGCGAGGATGGCGAAGCGATAGCCGAGCTGAAACGCCGAAGTCATCAGCGCCAGTTCTTCGGTGTCGTCGGCCGATTCAATCCGCCAAGCATCGACGACGATGTCCTGCGTCGCCGAAGCAAACGCGACCACGAGCGCGGCGACGCCCAGCATCATCAACCCGCCTTGCGGGCCGACGATCGCCATCCAGACCAACGCCCCGCCCGTGACGATTTGCGAGAGCGCCATCCAAGAGCGCCGCCGGCCGAGAAAACCAAGCAGCGGCGCATCCACTTTGTCGATCACCGGCGCCCAAAGGAACTTGAACGAATACGCAAGCCCGACCCAAGAGAGAAACCCGATCGCCGCGAGCGAAATATCATGCTCGCGCAGCCACAGGCCGAACGTGGCGCCCGTCAGCAGGAACGGCAGGCCCGAGCCGAAACCAAGCGCCAGCGTGAGCAGCACTTTGGGCTGGCGCAATTCCTTGATGGTGTCGCGCCACGTGATCTTGCGGCGCGGCGCTTCGGCATTGGGGGCGTCTTGCGACATGTGCGGGTCTCCGCCGCTTTATTCGCCCGGGAACGTGGCGGGGTTCGGGCGGCTGGACAAGCGCTCGGCGACGGCGAGCAGCCGGGCGGCGTCGATCGGCTTGGTGAGGAAATCGTCCATGCCGGCCTTCTGCGCCTGGGCGCGCTCATCCCCGCCCGTATCAGCGGTGAGCGCCACGATCGGCGCGCCCGCGTTCGGACCCGCGCCCGCACGGATGCGCTGTGCGGCCTCCAGCCCATCGAGCCGCGGCATGCGGATATCGAGCAGGATGAGATCGAACACGCCGGCCGACGCGGCCGCGACCGCTTCCTCCCCGTCCTGCACGGCGGTGACGACGCAGCCGGCGCGGTTCAGCAAGGTGCGCGCGAGCAGCGCGTTGATCGGATTGTCTTCCGCCAGCAGCACGCGCAGGCCAGCCAGCGCCGCGGGCGGCGCGTCCGGATCGAACCTGAGCGTCGGCGTGGGCGCGGCGCCGCTTTCGCCCAGCGCCAAGCGCACGCGCTCCACCAGCGAACGGCGGCGCACCGGCTTCAGCGTATAATGCGCAAAGCCCGCCGCGCGCGCGGCGGCGATGGTTTCGCGCTGCTCCTGCGGCAAGAGGGCGATCACCGCGCGCGCGGCGCGCTTGAGCTGGCCGACCTCCGCGCCATCGGCGCCGTCGCGCCAATCATAAAGGATGATATCCGGCTGCTGGCTGCGATCGACCGTGTGTGCACCAAGCGAGGCGATGGTGGCGCGCAAGGCGTGATGCAGCACTTGCGAATTACTGACCAGCGCGATGCGCACGCCCGTCAGCGCCAGCGCGGGCGCATCGCCATCCGCGCGCGGCAAGGGCAGCTCCACCCAGAACGTGGCGCCGAAGCCGGGCTTGCTCACCACGCCCACCTCCCCGCCCATCGCGCGCGCGAGCTTTCTCACAATGGCGAGGCCGAGCCCCGTGCCGCCGTGCCGGCGCGCGACGCCCGCGTCGGCTTGCGCGAACTCCTCGAAGATGAGCGCCTGTTTTTCCGGCGCGACGCCGGGGCCGGTGTCGCGCACCGAGAAACGCAAGCGGTCGCCGGGCCGTGGCGCCATATCGATGGTGATCCCGCCGGTTTCGGTGAATTTCACCGCGTTGCCGGCGAGGTTGAACAGGATTTGGCGCAAGCGCCCGTCATCGCCCATCACGGATTGGGGGGAATCCGCGCGCACCGCGACGGCGATCTCCAGGCCCTTGCCGTGCGCCTTGGGCGAAAGCAGCTCCGCTACGTCCTGCATTGTCGCTTCAGGATCGAACGGCGCGTTTTCAAGCGCGACATGGCCCGCCTCCATGCGCGAATAATCGAGGATCTCGGTGATGAGATCGAGCAGCAGCTCCCCGCTCTGCTTGATGGCGGCGACATATTCGCGCGCGTTGGGCTCAAGCTTGGCCAACTCCAACAGGCCGGCCATGCCGAGCACACCGTTCAGCGGCGTGCGCAATTCGTGCGTCAGGGTGGCGAACAGCGTCGTCTTCGCGCGCATCGCGTCTTCGGCGGCGCGGAAATGGCGCGTGATGTCGTGCGCGACCGCTAAGCGCGCGCCATCGGGCAATATGCGCTCGGTCCATTCGAAATGGCGCCCGTCCGGCGCGGGCGCGTCGAAGCGGCGCGCGCCGTCCTTGAACTCAGGCGTTTGCGTGCGGCCCCAAGGCGGGCGCTGCGGGCCGATCCATTGCTTGAACGCGGCGCGGAACGCCGTGTTGGCGCTGATCAAAGCGCCATCGGCGGCGAGCACGCACACAGGATCGGGCAGCGCGTCAAACGCGTCGTAACCGGGCGCGGGCGCGGGCTGAGACATGAGGCGGATAAAACGCTAAGGGCGGTTAAGAAAGCTTAAGGCGGGCGCCTCAGGCGTACGCCGCCGCGCCCTCCGCCCCCGCCCATTGCCGCTTCAAGCTCAGCGCTTCGGCGACGTGTATGCGCTTGACCCCGCCCGCGCCGTCGAGATCAGCGATGGTGCGCGCGACTTTGAGCGTGCGGTGATAGGCGCGCGCGGAGAGCGCCAATTGCTCGGCCGCCTTCTGCAACAGCGCGGCGCCCGGCGCATCCGGCGCGGCGAGCGCCTCCAGGGCGCCGAGATCAAGCGCGGAGTTGAGCCCCTTGCCGCGCGCGCTTTGCGCCGCGCGCGCACGGGCCA
>CAZWQS010000010.1:0-17703 GCA_964635925.1 uncultured Terricaulis sp.
CCTTCGTGGCCGCGACCCTGGAAGCCATCGTCGCCGGGCCCGACGCCTTCCCGCAAGATTTAGAGCCCCGCGCGGGGCTCTATCAGGTGTTTCACCGCATCTGGTCGAGCGCTCTGGTCGAGGTCGATGAAGATGAGGGCGGCCCCAACGCGCGTAAGGCGCAAGAGCGCCTGCGGCGGCTTTCGCCGCTCTCGCGCCAGGCGCTGCTGCTGACGACGCTGGAAAGCTTCACCGTGCAGGAGACGGGCGAAATCCTTGACCGCAGCGCCGATGAAATCGGGGCGCTGCTGGACGAAGCGATGGACGATCTCAGCCTGCAAACCAAAGCGCGCATCCTCATCATCGAGGACGAAACCGTGATCGCGATGGATCTGAGCGACCTCGTGATCGATCAGGGCCATGACGTGTGCGCCACCGCGGCGACGGCTTCGGAGGCCGTGGCCGCCGCCAAACGCGAACGCCCCGATCTGGTGCTGGCCGACATCCAATTGGCGGACGGCTCCTCCGGCATCGACGCGGTGCGCGATATTCTGGCGTCGTTCTCGGTGCCGGTGATTTTCATCACCGCCTTCCCCGACCGCCTGCTGACCGGCGAGCGGCCCGAGCCGACCTTCCTGATCACCAAGCCCTACTCGCCCGACATGGTGCGCGCGGCGGTGAGCCAAGCGCTCTTCTTTGAGAGCACCGGGACGGTGAACTGACGCGAAGCGTTAGCGGCGCGTGCTGAACTGGAAGAGATCGTCCCAGGCGTCGTCGAGGCGCGCGAGCGCGTCCGCCGGCGCGAGCGCCTCAAAGGCTTCGCCCGCGCGCGTCACCAGGCCCAGCCGCTCCAGCTTCTCCAGCGCGTCGTGAATATCGAAATTCACTTGTAAACCGAAGCGTTCGTGCAGGAAGGTTTCCGCGGCCTGATCGATCTCGGGCTTGGTCAACGCGCGCGCGGCTTTACGCAGCGCGGCATATGCGATCATCGCTTCCTTCGTATCCTGCTCGGCGCTGGCGCCAGCGAGCAGATCGATCACGCCGGCATTGTTGGCGAGGTTGCGGAAATACACGGTGTCGGCCAGACGCTTTTGATAACGCAAGGTCTGCGCTTCGTATTTGAGACGCTGGCGCATCACGAACGCGCCGACCGCGACAAGGCCGGAAATGGCCGCGATGGCGCGCTTCAGTTCGCTTTCCTCGATCACGCCTTGCGCGCCAAAATAAGCGGCGAGCACCGCCGCCAGTACGGTCAGCGCCGGCCAGAGATTGATCAGCACCGGCGCGCCCGCCACGATCGCCGGCGCGGCCAGCCACACCTGATCGCGCCGGCGCATCGAGGGGCGCGCGCCGGGATGCAGCGTCACCAATTCCGGCGCGGCAACATTGCGAAAATGCTTCACCAGCACCGCGCCAGGACGCACGCCGCGGCGCATGCGCGCGAACGCCTTGGCGTCGACCTTGGAAATTTCCGCGTCCGCCTTGAAGCCCACCAGCACGATCACGTCGCGCATCTGCTCGACCTTGATCTCCCGCTTGCGCAAGCCGAACCAGGATTTGAAGGTGAAGCTCTCGCTGCGCGCGCCGCGCGCGAAATAGCGGATGCGGCGAATGCCCGCGAGCGAGGGTTTGATGGCGAGCCCGGTGAGGCGCTTGGTGGCGTCCGCGGTGCGCACGCTTTCGGGATCAATCTCGGCGAAATTGCCGCGCGCGAGCTCGCCCAGCAGAATCTGCTCGAATCGCTCGAACGCGGGCAGGCCGAGATCGCGGCGCGCGGGCGGGGCGTCAGGATCGAGCGGATCATAGAGCGCGTGCAGCGACTCAAGGCGCGTTTGCCCCTCGTGACGCATCAGGGCGCTCAACAGGCGGAAAACATCGGCCCACGCTTGCGCGCCGCCGTCCGCGGGGCCATTTTCGGCGGCGAGCGCGGCCGCCAATTCCGCGATGCGCACGGCGATATAGCCGTCCGGCTGTTTGTCCCCCTCGGTCATGGCTTGTGTGCTAGCCGATGGCGCGGGCGGGCGCCATGCGCAGTTGCGGAGCTTGCCGCGCGCGGCGATGCTTGGCTGCGTTGGGGGAGAGGCTGATGCGTTGGAGTTTGGGGGCGCTGGCGGCGCTGATTCTGGCGGCGTCAGGCGCGGCCGCGGCGCAGCAGCAGCGCGATCCGTTCAATGGCCAGTTCGGCGTGATGGAAATCGCGCCGCCCCCGCAAGAAGCCGCGCGCCAGGCGCGGGCGATGGGCGATGCGCTCAATGCGTTGGCGCCGCAGCGGCCGGGCCAGGTGGACACCTATCTCATCGTCGCCGGGCTGTGGAGCGATCCAGTGTTCGAGCGCGAGGCCAAACAGGCCGAAGATATCCTGCGCACGCATTTCGGCGCAGAGGGCCGCTCCATCCTATTGAGCGCCGGCGGCGACGGCCCGCGCGCTTACCCCGCCGCGACGCCCGACAATATCGCCGCCGCGATCGGCCAAGTGGGCGCGCTGATCGATCCGAACGAAGATTTGGTGGTAGTGTTCATCACCTCGCACGGCTCGCCCGACGGCTCGGCGGCGCTGCGCGAACACAACCGCCTGGGCGGATCGCTGCGGCCCTCGCATCTGCGCGACATGCTGGTGGGCGCGGGCGTCAGGAGCCGCGTGGTGATCGTCTCGGCCTGCTTCTCGGGCGCGTTCATCGCGCCTTTGATGGACGACAACACCATCGTGCTGACCGCCGCCGCGCCCGACCGCACCTCGTTCGGCTGCCAGCCGCAAAACAATTGGACCTTCTTCGGCGATGCGCTGTTCAACCAGAATTTGCGCAATGGCGGCTCGCTGGTGCCTGCGTTTGATCGCGCCAAGACACTGATCGAACGCTGGGAGCGCGAGCAGAATCTGACGCCGCCATCGAACCCGCAACGCCATGTCGGCGCGCGCGCAGCGGAGCTGGTGCGGCGGGCGGAACGGCGGTGAGTTGCGACCCAGCGCAAATCACTCCTAATTTTGGGAATGAGCAGAGAACACCGCCATTCCAAAACGCCTATTGTTCTGGCGCAAATTCAATCGCTCCGGCAAGCAGCCCTCGATGTGAGTGAGCGAATGAAAGACATCGCCAACCAGACCGACGAAGTCGGATATGTTCTGACATCGAACATGCTCGCTGGGTTTGCTTTGGAGTTATGCCTAAAGTTGTTTTACATGACCTACAATGAAGAAGGTCCACCGCGTGGACACCACCTGAGCGCGCTCTATGCGGGATTGCCGGATACAATCAAAAAAGACATCGCAACCGCCTATCTCGCTACGAATAATGGTAAGGCGCTGATCCGCGTTTTCGGATTGCGCCACTCGCCCGAAACCCCAGCGGTCCCGGCGACAACACTTGGGCACAGATACGATAGCGCAGACGCTTTCTTTACAAGCGCGGACGATTGCTTCGTCCGATCGCGCTATCTGTTTGAAGAAGTGAATGGCGAAGATTGGACGTTAGTCGATCATCCACTCTCTTGCTTCGCATCTATGATCGACGTGGTTGTCGGCGTTTACCAGGGTTATCGAGCTAGCGGCGGCTTTGGCGCAGGCGGCCCTGTTGCTCCGGGCTGATCGTCGCCTTAGGTTCACTCAGCACATAAAGCGTGGCCGGGCTGACCTCCTCGCCTCGAGCTTGCGCGTGCATGGCTTCACCAATCGATGCGTACACGCCGCCACCGCCTACGCGGACAAGGCGGAAGGTGGTGGGCAATGCAAGGACTTCTGCGTCCGGTATCATATGCGCCATCGTCATGATACCGAGCATGCTGCCCTCATCGCCTTGTGGCAACCGTGATAGTGCATCACGCTTGTCCCGGCATATGAACGAAAGCGGCGCAGCGGCGCTAGTCCGTCAAATGCTCTGAAATCAGCTCAAGCGGGGCGGCTGTCGTGCGTTTGGCGGTGCGCATGATGATGCGCGATTGCACGTCGGAGACGAGGCCCAACGCCAACATCTTGTCGCGCAGGAAATCGTCATACGCATGCATGTCGCGCGTGATCACGCGCAGCACGTAATCGACCTGCCCGGTCACGGTGGAGCATTCGACAACTTCGGGCCAATCGGCGATCGCGGCCTCGAACTTCTCCAGGTTTTCGCGCGACGGCAATTGCAGCTTCACCGAGGCGAACACCTCGAAATTCAAACCCAGCTTTTCGTGATCGAGCAGCGTGACTTGCCGCAAAATCACGCCCGCGCGCTTCAGCCGCTCGATGCGCCGCCAGGCCGGCGACGAGGAGAGGCCCACCTTCTCGGCGATGTCGGCGATGGAGAGGCTGGCGTCGCGCTGAAGCAGGTCGAGGATGCGGGCGTCCACAGAGTCCAGCTCTTCGGACAAAGTTTCCTCCATGAGCGCCAGAATGGCGCTGGTTTTGCCCCATACTGAGCAAGGCCATGCCTCATATCAAGCCGCCAACCACCCCTTGCGGAAGAAATTTGCGTCCAAGCGCCGTAGGAGCGCGATTTTCCGGGGGCGCTTGCCCGGCCGCGCCTGTGCGCGTATGCATCGCGCCCTTCACGATGCGGGCAAAACCGCCGTGGTGGGGTAGCTCAGCCGGTTAGAGCGCGGGATTCATAACCCCGAGGTCGGGAGTTCAATTCTCCCCCCCACCACCATTCGCTCCGCCGCAATCGCGTGAGCTTCACGGCTCTGTCGCCAAAGCTTCGTGTTGCGATGTTACCCAGGCGCCATGCGAGGCTTGGGGACATGACCGGAAACGCGAAGGCGGCGCTTTTGCCGCCCAATGCGCCCTATCATTCATTCAAGGCGATGTTGCGCGTGTTTCAACAACATGGCGCGCCCGCCGTGGTGGATCATGGCGCGCTGCGCAAGCGCTTCGCGCCCGGCTCGATCGACGCGCTGCTGGCGGCGCTGCGGTTTTTGGATCTCATCGACGCGCCGGGCGCGCCGACCGCGCGCCTGCACGCGCTGACGCAGACGCTGGACAGCGAGGCCTGGCCCGAGGCGCTGGCCGAGGCGCTGCGGCGCGGCTACGGCGCGGTGCTGGAAGAGGGCTTGGAAAACGCCACGCCCGCGCAGCTCAACCAGCGGCTTCGCAGCGCGTTTGCGTTGCCGGCTGAAGCATGCCGGCGCAGCGCGACCTTCCTGCTGGCCGCCGCGCAGGACGCGCAGGTGCCGGTGAGCCCGTATCTGGTGGCGCCGCCGCGCTCTAAAGGCCGACTGCTGCCCGCCAAGCGCGAAAACGGCCACGCCGACGACGAACCTTCCGGCGATGCGCTGACGGCGCGGCTGATCGAGAAATTTCCCGCCTTCGACCCCGCCTGGCCGGACGCGCTGAAAGAGCATTGGTTTGTGCAATTCAACGAGCTGATCCAGCTTGTGAAGCCCGATGATCGCCCGGCATGGATGAACGCAGCCTCGCAACGCTGATCCTCGCCGCGCTGTTGGGCGCCGCCGCCGTGATCGACATGCGCACCATGCGCATCCCCGACGCGCTGAATGCGGCGCTTGTGCTCACGGGGCTCTGCGCGACATGGCTGCTCGACAAATCGCTGGCGACGGCGCTGGCGGGCGTGGCGCTGGGCTATGGCGCGCTGTTCTTGATCAACCAGGCGTACCGCGCCGCGCGCGGGCGCGACGGGCTCGGCATGGGCGACGCCAAATTGTTGGCCGGCGCGGGCGCATGGCTCGGCTGGAGCGGCTTGCCGTTCGTGGTGCTGATCGCTTCCGCGCTGGGCCTTGGCTTCGTGGCGGCGCAACGCGTGGCGGGGCGCGCGCCACGCGGAGACGACGCGCTGGCGTTTGGGCCATTTCTATGCGCGGGCGTGCTGATCGTGTGGCTGGTGCAAGCTTACGTTTAAGCTTCGCAGCCCACCAGCCCGCCCACCGGCACAATCGCCTGCCAGCCATCGCGATCGGTGACGCGGATGATGCCGTGCTCGATGCGCGCCCCGCCCTGCATGGGCGCCGCCCCGAATGTGACATCGACCACCAGCGTCAAGCGTCCGTCGGAATAAGTCTGCATCTCATAATGGCCGTGGCGCGCCTCGCCTTCGGCGGCGGTGCGGCGCAGCACGATTTCGCGGTCACGCAGCTTCACACGCGCTTCGGCCGGCGCGGCGAACGCGGTCAGCACCAGGATGGGCTGCTGCGCCGATTGCGCCCACAGGAACAGGCCGCACGCGCCCGGCGCCATGGGCTGTGGCTCAAGCGGCTGAAAGCGGATGACGCCGGCGTCCACCGTGCCGTCGCTGGCGCGCACCACGCCGGCGCCGGAGGGCGAGGCGCACGCGCTTGCGGCCAGCAGCAGCGCAGCGCACGCCGCGCGTGCGATTTTCAGGGCAGCCATCGTGTTTCCTCTCCATAACCCAAGGCGCCGTCGGCGGCGCTGGGGGTAAAGCCCGCGGCCGCGAGCGCGGCCAAACTCTGTTCGCGCCGCGTGAGCACGGATACGCGCCAGGACGCCGCGCCATCGCCCATCAGCACGATGTTGGCGTTGACGCGTTCGCCCGCGTCGTTCACGCCGGTCAGCGCGATGCGCGCATTCTTGCCGTCGCAGCTTGCATTGCCGGCCATGGGCGGGCCGGCCCAGCCCAGCGCCTGCCCCGCGCGCACCAGAACATCGCTTTCGATGCGGCCTTGCGCGCGCACGCAGGCGCCGCGCTCAAACAGAATGTCCAGATTGTTGAAGCGCGTTTCGCCGGGCAGCATGTCTTGCGCGAACGGCAAGCCGGACACGCTGAGCCGCGACACGCCGATGCGGCGATCGCCATGCCAATTGCCGAGCAGAATGAGATCGCCGTTCATGGCGCCCCCGCTGAGCGTGACGGGGACGATCGCCTTGCCTTGCATGAGGTCGAGCGGCGAAAGGCGCCAGCTTGCTTTGTCCACGCGATAGGGTCCGAGCGCGAGCGTGTTGAGCGCGCCTCGCCAGATCGTGCCCTCCGCGCTGGCGTAGCTGAGCTGGCCGGGGCGCTGGGGCACGAAGAAGGCCGCCGGCGCGCGCGCGACAGCGAACACAAGCAGGGCGACGACGAAAACCGCGATATGCCAAATCCTGATTTTCATGGCGACTCCATCACCTGAAACTCGGCCGTAACCAGATCGCTTTCGCTCACGCGCACGATGGCGCTGCGCGACACGACCGCGCCAGTGCGCCCCACCGCGTCGATCCAGCGATAGATCAGCACCGAGTCCGCCGGCGCGAACACCACTTGCACGCGCGCGGAATCGCCCGCTTCCAAGGCTTGCGGTGAAAGCCCATTGGCTTGCGCCAGGCTCAGCACACGCTCACGCAGGCCGGCGCCTTCGCTGGGCGCAGCGACGCCCGCTTCGGCCAAACGCGCGACGTCCGCCTGCACCGCGCGCGCGGCGGCGAGGCGGGCTGCGCCGTCATCGCGGAATTGCGCGGCGGAAAGATACGCCCACGCCGGCATAAGGATCATCAGCACGAACAAGGCCGCGCCCTGGATCAGCTTGCGCTCGCGCGCCGTGCGCGCGCGCCACCAGTGCGAAAGCTGCTCCATCACTGCGCCTCCACCACGAGCTCGGCCACGTAGCGGCCTTCGCGCGGCTGCAGCGTGCGCGCCTCTAGCGTGAGCCCCTGCGCGCGGATGGCGGCGATGGCCGCTTCCAGCGACGCGGGCTGCGGCGCGGACAACACCAGGCGCACGCGCCGCGCCGGCGTTTCGTGGCGCACCTCGTCAAGGCGGGCGAGCGGGTGTTGCTGAAGGGCGCGCACGACGGGCTCCGAGGTTATGAGCAATGGATGGCGCACGGATTGCTCCATCGCGTTGACCAACGCCGCGGCTTGCGCGCGCAGATTGACGACGCGGCCGACATCGGGGCGCGCGGCGCGAAAATCCTGCTCGGCTTGCGCCATGATCTGGCGCGCGGCTTGATGATCGCGCCAGCCGGCGATCGCTTGCGCGCCGGTTTGCAGCAAAACGGCGGCGACCAGCAGCAGGGCGGCGAAGCGCCAGAGCGCGAAGGATTGCTGCTCGCCGCCCGCCGCCGCGAAGGCGCCTTGGCGCAGATTTGGCGCGTAGACAGGCGGGGCGGCGCCCGCAAGCGCCAAGGTCTCGATCGGATCGGGCGCGGGCGCTTCGGCGAACTCGCGCTGCAAGGCCGCGCGGTACGCACCCGCATCGCCGCCAAGCAGGCGCACGCGCGCATCGCCGCCATGGCTGGCGATCCATTGCGCCGCAAGCGAAGGCGCAAGCGCTGGCTCGATGGAAAAACCGCCGAGCGCACCCCCGGCGACAATCACGCGGTTCGGTGTCGCGGCGATGGAGATATCCTCGTCCACGACCGGCCAGAGCGCGCAATCGAGAAACACCGCGCCAGGCTCGGCGCCGAAACTGGCGCAACGCGCCAACCAGGCGCTCAATCGCGCGGACGCGATCGCGGCGACGAGGCGCGCGCCATCGACGTTTTGCGGTGCGCCGACCGCGTAATGCATCGCCCCGCCCGCAGCGAGCGAACCGCCGATCAGCATTTCCGCACCAGCGCGGGCCTGCGCCTCGGCGCGCGCTGGCAAATCGAGACGCACAAGGCGCGCATCCGCGCCGGGCAGCACCAGAATGGTGCGCGCCGGCGGCGTTTGCGGCGGCGGGGCGTCATCGGCCATGCCGTGCGCGCTGATGCGCGCGCCATCGGTGTGCGCCCACGCCATCGGCGCTTCGGGCGCATCGCCGCCAATGAGCACAAGGAATTCGCTCACAGCAATTGCTCCTCGGCGCGCACGCCGAAGATTCGGCGCACGATGGCGGCGCGCCCATCGGCGCCCAGTTCAAGCAGCGCCGCGCCATATTCGCGCGCGCGCTCGCGCTCGACACGAGCTTGCAGCACGACATAGCGGGTGCGGATGGAGAATTGCGCGCGGCCCGCTTCGTTGAGCTCAAAGCTGTTCAATGCGGGATGCGCCAGGAACGCATCGACGCTTTCCCAGCCGCCGCGCGGGCGATCGCGGATGATGCGGCGCGCGGTTTCAAGCGGCAGATCGTCAATCGCCATCGCCAGCAGCGGCGCTTGCGCGGGCGTCAGCGTGTTGGGATTGATCAGGTTCGGCGCGCTGGTGGGGCGCACGCACACGTGAGGCGCGAGGCGCGCAATGATTTGCGGCGTGAAGCCGCGCACGTGGGCGAGCTCGCTGATATCGGCGAGCAAAGCATTGGCGGCGCGATAGGCGCCGCCGCCAGTGAAGCTCTCCGCCTCTACACCGCCCGGCATGGGCTGGACGTCGCTGTCGAGCCAGTCGACCAAAGCAGCGGCGAGGCCGCCTTGCGCCTGCTGCACGCCGGCGGCGTCCAAAAGACGGGAAAACTGCACGAGGCCGAACGCGCTGAGACGACGAGCGCCGCCGTCGTCAGTGCTGACGAGCGCGTTCAGATTGAAACAATTGTCGCCGTCGCGCAGCGTGACCTGCATCAGGCCGTCATCCAGCGGCAAATCGAACGGGCGGCCCTGCCATTCGCTTTGATCGACGCGCGCGGCGGGCTGATTCAGCACCGACAGGCGCGCGCCGGCGAAAGATTCGGCGCCGAGCAGATACCAATAGGTCTGCTCCATGCGCACAAGGTTTTCGGCGCGGCGCAGCGACAGGCTGGCCGCATCGCTGACCACGATGGCGAGCGCGGAGAGCACCGCCAGCATGGTCAACACCGTGACCAGAGCCGTTCCGCGATCATCGCCCGCCTGTTTCATGCGCCAAGCCCCACCAGCGCCTCAATGCGCACTTCGCCGTAACGGGGGGAGGTGAACACCAACGCGACCGCGCGCGGCGGCGCCGCGCCTTGCGAAGCGACCAGCCATTGCGGGCGCCATAGTGCGCCGTCGAAGAACTCAAACCGCGCTGCGTCGGCGTTTGCGACCACCACGCGCTCGCGCATGGCGCCGGCGGCGTTGACATCGCGCGTGCGCCGAATGATCGCGCCGTCGCGGAATACGTATTCCACAAGTGCGAGGCGGGTTTGCGCGTTGTCATCGGCGGCGGCGGCAGCGCGGACGAACGCAAGAGGCAAATCCGCATCACCGCCGATCAGGCGCGGGCGCACGCCCTCGTCCTCGACGATTTCGCGCGGGGCGTATTGCATCAGATCACCCGTCAGCAGCGCGCGGACATTCTGCACCTCACGCAGCGCCGATTGCGCCTCGCCCACGCGCCCTTGCGTCGCCACGCCCTGGGCCAGCATCATCACCGCGCCGGAGGCGATCAGCGCGAAGATGAAAAGGGAAACGAGCGCTTCGACAAGCGTGAAGCCGGACTCGGAGGCTGGCTGCTGCGTCGTCATGGCGCGCCCTCCGGCACAGGCGCGAAGGCGTGCGCGGTTGTGATCGGCGCGGCGTCCGCGCTCACGGCGACGCTGACGCGGCGCAGGCGCGCGTCGGGCGTGCGCGCGATGGTGATCGCCAGTTCCCAATCGCGGCCGGCGAAGGCGACCGCTTCAGTCTTCACGCCAAGCGGGGGGATCGCGCGCGCAGCGAGCATTTCCGTCAATCGATTCTGCGCGACGAGATCGGCCAGCGCGCGCTGCTCCACCCGCGTGAATGTGCTGAGCGAATGCGCCTGCAATTGCACCAGCGCCACGCCCGCCATCGCGAACACGCCGAGCGCGACCAGCGCCTCCACCAGCGAAAAACCGTGATCATTTGGCCGGCGCGACATTCACCTGGCCTTCCTCTGAGATCGACACGCGCCAGCGCACGCCGTTCTGGCTAAGCACAACGCCCACGCCATCTACCCCGCCCAGCGCATCGAAGCGCGCGATGCGGCCTTCGCCGGCGCTATCGGATTCCGCACTCAGTTCGCGCGGCCATGGCCGAAAGGCGAGCGGCGAGCCGTGCTCGGCCTCCACCCAGCGGCCATCTTCGAAGCGCTCAAAGCCATAGCCTTCGGCGGTGAGATGGAGCGCCAGCGTGCGGTTGGCGATCACGCTTTCCTCGCTGGCCAGGCGCATGCGCGCGGCGAGGCGTTCGGCCTCCACGCGCGCCTGATGCTCGCGCCCGCCGGCCAACAACACCACCGCGCCCGCCATCATGGAGACGATCATCAGCGCCATCAGCGCCTCAATCAGGCTGACGCCCGCATCACGCGGGAGGCTCCTATTGCCAATTGCCGATATCGGCATCGACGCCCTCGCCTCCCTGCTGACCATCGGCGCCGAGCGTATAGATATCGAACGCGCCGTGCTCGCCGGGGATCACATATTCATACGCGCGGCCCCACGGATCGTTGGGCAGGCGGCGGATATACGCTTCTTGAGCGGCGGCGCCTTCGCGTGCGGGCGGCTCCAGCAGCGCCTGCAAGCCGTGCTCCATCGCGGGGTAGCGCGAATAATCGAGGCGGTAGAGCTCCAACGCTTGTTCGATCACGTGAATATCGGCGCGCGCTTTTTCGATGCGCGCGGTATCCTGGCTGGGCAGCACGTTGATCACCACCACGGCGGTGACGAGGCCGATAATGACGATCACCACCATCATCTCCACCAGCGTGACGCCCGCGTCGCGCGGCAGATGCGTGTTGCGCGCGGCGCGCCAGCGTTTGATACAATCTTTGAACATCTGCATCATCCAATCGCCAGACGGTTGAGTTGAAGAATGGGCAGCATGATCGCCAGCACGATCGAGGCGACGATGAGGCCCATGAACACGATGATCGCCGGCTCCAGTAGGCTGAGCGCGGCGGCGGTGAACGCCTCGAATTCCTGCTCAAGATGCGCGGCTGCCTTGTCCAGCATGGCGGGCAGCTCGCCCGCGTTTTCGCCGCTTTGAGTCATGTAAGACACCATGGGCGGGATCACGCCGGAGCGGCGCATGGCGAGCGAGAGGGACTCGCCCTCCTCGATACGCTCGGCCATTCGCGCGATGGCCTTGGCGACCTCGCGGTTTGAAACAGAGTCGCGCGCCAGACGCACGCTTTCCAGCACCGGCATGCCCGACGACGCCAGCGTCGAGACCGCGCGCACGAAGCGGCCGGCGTTCACCGCCACGGCCCATTTTCCGATCAAGGGCGCGCGCAGGATGAACGCGTCAAGCGCCGCACGCACCGGCTCGCGCTGAAGCAGCACGCGCAAGGTGAGGATCGCGGCGGCGAGCCCCGCGAGCAGAATGGGCCAGAACGCGGTCAGCGTGTTGGAGGTGAAGATCAGTATTTGCGTCAGCAGCGGCAGGCGCTGATCGAAGCGGTCGAATTGCTCGATCAGGCTCGGCACGACGAAAATCAGCAGGCAAACGACGACGCTGATCGCCACCAGGCTAAGCGCCGCGGGATAGATCATCGCCGTGGTGATCTTGGCGCGCAGCGCGTGGGCGCGGTCGAGATAATCGGCCAGGCGCGTCAGCACGAAGCCCAATTTGCCCGATTGCTCGCCCCCGGCGATGGCGGCGCGGTAGAGACCGGAGAAGCTCTTGGGATGGCGCGCCAACGCCTCGGCCAAGCGCTGCCCCTCGACGACGCCGGCCTGCACGTCGGCGATGATGCGGCGCGCAGCGGGCTGCTCCTGCTGGGCGGCGATCATCGCCAGCGCTTCGTCCACGGGCACGGCGGCGTCGATCAGGGTGGCGAGCTGGCGCGTGAGCAGCAGGCACGCTTTGTGCGAAAGCTTGGCGCCGGGCGTTGGGCGCGCATCATCAGCCGCGGGCGCGTCTGCGCTTTCGCGCGTGTCGAGCTGCACCGGCAGCAGGCGCTTGCGCACAAGAAGCGCGCGCGCGGCGCTTTCGTTAGCCGCTTCAAGGCGTCCGCGCTTTTGGCGGCCATCGGAATCGACTGCGAGATATTGGAAGCGGGGCATCTTCAAGCCCCCTGCGCGCTGACAGCGCGCATCACGTCGCTGAGCGAGGTCACGCCAGCAGCCGCGCATTTGAGGCCCGCGCGCGAAAGCGTATCGGCGCCGGCGAAAGCGTACGCGGCCATCTCCTGCTCGCTGGCGCCGGCGTGAATCTGGCGGCGGATTTCATCGTCCACGGCGACGAATTCATAAAGGCCGATGCGGCCGACATAGCCGGAGCCGCGACACGCGGGGCAGCCCTTGCCCTCATAGATCGTCGCGCCCTCCGCGCCGACGCTGCGCAACAGCGCCGCTTCGTGCGGGCCGATGATGGCGGGCTGCTTGCAGGCGTTGCACAGCCGGCGCACCAGGCGCTGGGCCACGATGGCGCGCAAGGTGGAGGCGAGCAGATAGGGCTCGACGCCCATATCCTTGAGGCGCGTGATGGCGGCGATGGCGTCGTTGGTGTGCACCGTGGAGAAGACGAGGTGCCCGGTGAGGCTGGCTTGCACCGCGATCTGCGCGGTTTCGCCGTCGCGGATTTCGCCGACCATGACGACATCAGGGTCTTGCCGCAAAATCGCGCGCAGGCCGGCGGCGAAAGTCATGCCAATCTTGGCGTTGACCTGGGTTTGGCCGACGCCGTCCACCGCGTATTCGATCGGGTCTTCAACGGTGAGGATGTTGCGCGTGCGGTCGTTCAGCAGATTGAGCGCGGCGTAGAGCGTGGTGGTTTTGCCGGAGCCGGTGGGGCCGGTGACGAGAACGATACCGTTGGGCGTGGCCAGCGACGCTTTGAAACGCGCCAGCATGGGCGCCTCCATGCCCAGCGCATCGAGATGGCGCAGGCCCTGGTCCTTATCCAGCAAACGCATCACCACGCGTTCGCCGTAGCGCGAGGGCAGCGTGGAGACGCGCACGTCCACCGCGCGCCCGCCGAGCGTCAGCGAAATGCGTCCATCCTGCGGCAGGCGTTTCTCGGCGATGTCGAGCCGCGCCATCACTTTGATGCGCGAGACGAGCCGCGCGCGCAGGCGCGCGGGCGCCTCCAACACCTCACGCATGATCCCATCGATGCGCATGCGCACCAGGACGGCGTGCTCGGCCGGCTCGATGTGAATATCGGACGCGCTTTGGCTGATCGCTTCGGAAAGCAAGCCGTTGATCAGGCGGATCACCGGCGCATCATCTTGACTGTCGAGCAAATCGGCTGTGGCGCCGGCGCTATCGGCGAGCGCATCGAGATCAGAATCGAGCGATTCCGCGATGCTGCGCGCGGCTTCGCTGGAGACGGCGTAGTGCTGGGAAAGCGCCTCATCGAACGCTTGGACGCTGAGTTCCACCACCTCCATCGGCGCGCCGAGAACGCGGCGCGCCTCCATCAGCGCCAGCGGACTGGCGCCGGCGCGCACGCCCACGCGCCAAGGCGGGCCGGCGGTGAGCGGGGCGACACCATGGGCTTTCGCGAACGCGTAATCGAGCCGCGGCGCTTGCGGCCCCGCTTGCGTCGCTTCTGAGGAATGCGCGCTCATACGGGCCTCGCCTTTACGGCGCCTCCGGCGGCGCCGTGGGCTGGCTCTGCGCGATCTCTTCTTCAAGCTGGCGCAGCACGGCGGGATCGATCTGCGAACCGCGCAGCGTGTCGAACTGGCGGCGCGTGGCGGCTTCGGCCTGCGCCGACGTGTTCACGATGGTGGGGCGCAGAAACACCATGAGATTGGTGCGCCGGCGCGATTGGCCCTCGCTGCGAAAGAGGCGCCCAGCGACCGGAATGCGGCGCAAGCCTGGAATGCCGGAATCCGTGCGCTGCACATCGTCCTGAATGAGGCCGCCCAACACCACGATCTGCCCCGCATCCACCTGCACGACCGTGCGAATCTCGCGGCGATTGGTGATGAGGTCGGTCGATTCGGAGACGATCTGCCCGAAGATGGAAGACACCTCCTGGCGGATTTCCAGGCGAATGGCGCCGCCCTCGCTGATTTGCGGGCGCACCTCCAATTGTACGCCAACGTCGGCGCGCGTGATGGTGCGGAACTGGTTTTCCAGATTGTCGCTAACAGCCTCGCCCGTGGTGATCGGGATTTGCTGGCCGACGAGGATGGACGCGCGTTCGTTGTCGAGCGTGAGGATCGAAGGCGTGGAGAGCACGTTGGAATCGCGATCCTCGGCCAGCGCGTTCAGCAGAACGCCGAAGATGGAGCCGTCGCTGGTTTGCCCGCCGCCGCCCAGCAGCAGCCCGCTGGCGCCAATCAGCGAATTGATCGCGGCGCGGCGCAGTTCGGCGATGGCGTCACTGTCATCATCGTCATCATCATCGCCGCGCAGCAGCGTGGCGCCGGTGAGCGCCAGCAAATTGGGTGCGGAATTGCCGCCATAGGAGCTGGAGAGGAACGGCATCGCATCCTCTCCGCTCGCCCCGCTCGCCACATATTGCAGGCCAAGTTGGCGCGAGAGGTTGTCGGAAACCTCCACGATGATGGCTTCGACCAGCACCTGCTCGCGGCGCACGTCGAGCGAGCGCACAACGCCCGTCAATGCTTCTTGCGTTTCGGGGTCGGCGCTGATGATCAGCGAATTGGTGGCGCGGTGATGGGCGATGTTGGCGCGGCGATTGGGCGAGGCGCCGGGATTTTCGCCGGGCGCGGCCGTCATGGAGGCCGACAATTGCTGCAGGATCGGCACGACGTCTTCCGCCACGGCGTAGCGCAGCGGGATCACTTGCACGGCGGATTGGAAATCGGCGCGCTGATCGAGTTCTTCGATCAAAGGCGTGAGCTGCGCCAGAGTCGTTTCATCGCCGCGCAGCACGAGCATGTTGCTGGACGCGACCGGCACGGCTTGCACCATGGAACGGCCTTCCTCGCCCACGGCGGTGGCGAGGTTTTGCGCCACGCGCGCCATCTCCGCGGCGGAGGTGTTGCGCAATTGCAGCGAGCGCATGGTGGAGCGGTCCGCGTCCAGGCGCGAGACGATCTGGCGCACGCGCGTGATGGTGCTGCCGAAATCGACCACGACCAGCGAATTTCCGCGCCGGTTCACCGTGGCCTGCCCGCGCTCGGAGAGCATCGGGCGAATGGCGTTGGCCACGGCCTCGGCGTCGGCGAAGCGCAGCGTGAAGACCTGCGAGACGTAGGTGTTTTCCGTCGCGGTCGCGCCGTCAGCGGCGTAAGGCTCGCGCGCGCCCACTTCCATCGGCACGATGCGGTAGGCGCCGCTCGCGGTCGGCACGGCGACAAAGCCGTTGACGCGCAGGGTGGACATGAACACGTCCATCAGCTCGCGCTGCGAGAGCGATTGCTGCGCCAGCACCGTGACGCGCCCGTTCACGCGCGGATCGATGATAAACGTGCGGCCTGTGGCGTTAGAGACATCTTCGATGAACGCGCGGATTTCCACCTCGCGCATGGCGACCGCGCCGCTGGCCGCGGCTTGCGGAGCCGGTTGCTGCTGCGCCTTTGCGCCCGGCGCGAGCAAGGCCGCGCCTGCGAGCCCAGCCAGCAGGATCCGCGCTGTTTTGCCAAGACCGTTCATGCTGGCGCGCCCATCTCGAGCGTCAGCGCCATCGGCGCGCCGTCGCGCTCAATCTCCAGCCGCAGTGCGCCAGATTGCGCGGCCGCGAGCGCGCCGGCGAGATCGCCAGGGCGGGCGCCGTTGATCGAAATGACGAGATCGCCTGTTTGCAGGCCAGCGGCGCGCACGCGCTCAGGCGCGCTCGCATCGATACGCCAGCCACGCGGGGCGCCATTGGCGGATTCGACATTGCGCACCGTGGCAAGCAGCCAGGCGCGATCGGCTTCGCTGAGCGGCGCCTCGGCGCTGACCTGCTGCGGCGCGCCCGGCGCGGGCTCAAGCCCCATCATCGCGCGAGCGAACGAGAAACTCGGGCCGGCCGCCATGTCGAGCCGGCGCTGGCCGCCTTCGTAAGCGACGATGACGTATTCAGCCTGCACGTCGGCCAAAGTCACGCCATCGGAAATTTCTTGGCCGATCAGGAACGCGCGCTGGGCGCCGTCTGCCAAAGTGAACATCGCCCCGCTCAGCGCCGGATCCAGCGACATACGCACGCCGTTAAGCTGCACGCTGGAGAGCAACGCCGCCATCGCGTGCGTGGAGCCGCCGATCGTGTGCGGCGTGAAGGGCGAATACGTTTGCGCGGAGACGATCGGCTCGGGCGTCGCTTCGTCTGCGTTCACGTCACTCAGCGCGTTGGCCGCGTTGGCCGCGTTGGGCGTGACGATGCCCCAGCCCGCTTGCGCGCAACCTAACGCCACGGCCGCGAGCAATAGCGCTTCAACGCCAGGCCGCACCGATTTACCGACACGCGCGCGCCATGCGCTGGTGCGCGGATGCATTTTGCCGCCGCTCTTGATCACCTCTACCCCCGCACCATTCTGCAGCGCCGAGTGCGTGATTCTCGCGTTGCACCCGTTTCGTCGCCAGCTTCTAACACTCGCCGCACACGCAAAAAAGCGCTTCACAAAAGGTTCTAGGACGCGTCACGAAAGTGTCGTCGAGCGCCAGCGGGAAACGCTGACGCTCGACGTTTTGGTTAGAAACGCGTCGTCAGGCTCGCTGAAAAGCTGCGGCCGCGATCGTAGGTGTTCACCTCCAGATCGCCGACATTCGATTCCTGATATTCGCGATGCTGCTCATTGAGCAGATTGCGCCCGCTGACGCCGAGCGTGAAGCTCGTGCCCGCAAAGGTGAAGTTGCGGCGGAAAACCAGATCGACGCTGACGCCCGGCTCTTCGACAATATCCGGCAAGCCGCCGCCCGCGCCAAAGCCGCGCTGCAAGATGCGCGTATCGACCCAGCCCAGCAGCAGCGTGAGCTGGGTGTTGTCGTCCTCCACGCCGAATTGCAGGTTGACGATGTTTTCCGGCGTGCCCTGCATCGCAGAACCATCCAGCCCGAACACCGACGCCGGCGTCGGCGCGCCGGTGAGCGGGTTGATCACGGTGTCGCCCGCGCCCGCCTCGATTTC
>CAZWQS010000010.1:17803-36735 GCA_964635925.1 uncultured Terricaulis sp.
TCGGCGCGCCGGTGAGCGGGTTGATCACGGTGTCGCCCGCGCCCGCCTCGATTTCGGACTGTGTGAAGGTGTAGTTCGCGGCGACGAACAGGGTCGCCGCGGCCATGCCGGGCAGTTCGACCGGCGAGTCGAACGAGGTTCTGAACTCAAGCTCGGCGCCCTGCACGATTGCGCGGGGCGCGTTGATGAAGCGCACCAGGAAGTTGAACGTCGATGGCTCGGTGACGACTTCCTCGATCGGGTTTTCGATTTCTTTGTAGAAGACGCTGCCGGCGATATACTGGTTCTGCCCGAAATAATATTCCAGGCGCGCGTCGATGTTCGTGAGTTCGGTATCGATCAGATAAGGATTGCCGCGATAATTGCGGTCCGTATCCGGATCGGTATAGGGCGAAAGCGCGAGTTCGCGGAATTGCGGGCGCGCGATGGTCTGCGAGGCGCCGGCGCGGAATTGCAGATTTTCCGCGAAATTCCACGTCAGCGTGATCGCTGGGAGCAGGTAATCGTTGTCGAGCGGCGCCGCGGCGGGCGTCGAGGCCGCACCGTAGCGGTTGAACGTCACGACGCTTTGCTCGCCCTGTTCGTAACGCACGCCGGCCGCGATGCGCAGCAACGGCAGGATTTCCGCATCCACCGCGAAATAGCCGGCATTGGTCGTCAGTTCGCCAAGATAAGAATCATCCGGCCCGGTCAGTTCGAAAATCTCGAACCGCGCCGGATCGATGTTGTCGGGCGAGAAGAGATAATCGACGCGGGCGCGCGCCACGTCGTCGGGCAGGCCAGAGCCGCCGCCGAACACGAACGTGAGCGCGTCGTATGAACGCTCGGTGTTCGAATGGTCATAGCCGCCGGAGAACACGATATCGCGCGAGTCGGAGATGGCGAGCGTGTACGAGAGGTCGAAGCCGCCGCTGAACACGTCGTCGGTCAGCGCCGAGAAGCGCGTGCTGTTGTCGTTGGCGCGGCCGTAGAACGGACCGTTGGCGTCCACCAACCAATTCACCGAGCGCTCATACGGCGCGTCGCGCGTGGATTGCGCCTGCGCGATGCGCCAATCGACGCCGAAATCGCCGAAGCGATGTTCGCCGGCGAGTTGCAGCATGCTGAGCTCGCGCTCGTACCAGCCGGTGGATTCACGATAGCCCACCTGCTCATCGGGCGTGCCGCCCGGCAGGTTGAAATCGTAGCCCATGATCTGTTGGGCTTCCTTGGTGCTGGTGTGGATGTAGAGTCCGGTGAGGCTCACTTCGCTTTCGTCCCAGCCGATCGTGGCGCTGGCGAGCGCATTCAGCGTGACATCCCACGCCGTAGTGAGGCTTTCCTTGTCCTCGCCCACGGTGAACACGCCGCCTTGCGTCGAGCCGATGCCGCGTTGGGCATGCTGGGTGCGCCAGGAACTGTCATAACCGCCCACGCCGATCAGACCGATATTGAAGCGGCCCACATCGAAGGACGCGCCGGCGCTGATTTCGGTTTCGCCATCGGCCCAGACGTCGTTCTGCTGCTGGATCACCGTGAGCGGCGAGTTCACGAAGCTCTCACCGATCTCTTCGAGGTCGGCGGTGGAGAAGTTCACGTCGGAAATGAGCGCGTTTTGCGCGATGGCCGCGGCCAGCGGGCCTGGAATGTCGCGTAGGCCGTCATCGTAGGACAGCCAATCGCGGTCGCCGCCATTGTAGATGAGGCCGCGGCGCGCGGTGGTTTCCGTATTCACGCCGCCGCCGATTTTGACATCGAAGAAGGCTTCGCGCGGGATCGAGACGGTGCGCAGATCGATGATGCCGCCGCCGAACTCGCCGGGATAATTCGGCGAATAGGTTTTCTGGATGGTGGCGCCTTCGAGAATGTTCGAGGGGAACAGATCGAGCGGCACCGTGCGGCGTAGCGGCTCGGGGCTCGGCAGCGGCGAGCCGTTCAGCAGCGCCGACGAATAGCGATCGCCCAAGCCGCGCACGAACACGAAGCGGCCCGAGACGACGCTGAGGCCGGTCAAACGTGTCAGCGCGTCGGCTGCGTTCGAGTCGCCGGTGCGCGCAAGATCTTCGGCGCCCAGATAGGTCGCGACCTCGGAGGTTTCGCGCATCGGCGTAGGAATATTGCGGCCAAGGACGACGATTTCGTCTTCGGCGTAAGCTTCGTCAGCCGGCGCGGGTTGCGTTTGCGCGAACGCCAGCGAGGGCGAGATCAGCATGGACGAGAGCAGAAGCAGCTTCTGCAAGGTGGAAAGCGGTTTCATCGGTCTGGCCTGTCATCAACATAAAAGGTGGCCGGGCGGCGGGTTCTCCGCCGCCCGGCTCTCGAGTCGCGGGGTTGGTTAGCAGGGCGTGGCCGCTTCGAGGCCGCAGCTCCAATCCGCCCACCAGCGGTCGGACACGTTCTGCACCGCGCCGACATAGGTCACCGGGGTGAAGAAGGCGCCGAGCGTGGCGTGGCTGAACACAGGCACGGCGTTTTCGGCCGCGCCGTTGATGAACGTGCTGACCAATGTGTCAGCTGTGGCTGTCGAGTTGTTCGCGCCCGCGGTGAGCAGCGGAGCCGAGGGGCCCGTGGTCGCCGTGGGGCAATCGAACAGGATCGAGTTGAACGTCGGCTGGTTGGGCGCGGCACCAGCGGCGTCCGCGTTCAAGCAGGTGGTCGAGCCGACGACGACGCCGTTGGCCAGAACACCCGAGGTGCCGGAGTTCAGGATCATGTTCAGCGAACGGGCGCCGACGAACGTGAAGTTCGAGAGCGTCGGACGCGAGCGCAGTTGCGGCGCAATCGACGAACCGGTGGCGTTGGAGGCTTCAACGATGCGATCCCCGCCCGCCGTGCGCTGCACGACGACCACGAATTGCATGTTGCCAATCCAGCCAGCATCCCAATCGATCGAGTCGTCGTCATTGCCGGTGAGCACGACGTGACGCAGGTTCACCGTGCCGCCGAACATTTCGACGCCGTCGTCCGCATTGTTGTGGACTTGGATGTAATCGACTTCCGTCGCGCTGCCGACGCCGCCGAACGTGATGCCGTTCAGCTCGTTGCCAGCGGTGCCCGGAAGCGGGAAGCCGGCGAACTTGACGCGCAGGTAGTTCAGACGGCCGCTATTGTCGTTGGCCACCGTGCCGCCGTAGAGCGCGGGCGTGCCGGTGATGCCTTCGATTTCCTGTTGGCAATCGACCGTGCCGGCGGCGACTGCGGTGTTGCAATTGCCGATCGGCGCGCGGCCGAGAATGACCAGACCGCCCCACTCGCCGATCGCGTTGATAGCGTCAGCTTGCGAGTTGGTGAGATCGTTGAGCGAGGTCATCGTGATCGGCGCGCTGCGCGTGCCGTTCGCGAAGATTTGCGAGCCGCGGTTTACGACCAGATAGTCCGAACCCGAAGCGCCGTAGACGGTGACGCCCGCGTCGATCGTGAGCACGGCGGGATCGCCGCCCGCGCCAGCGGCGCCGACGTCTGTGCCGATATTCACGCGCCCGCTCAGGCGATAGATGTTGCCGCGCGAGAGACGCAGGTCGGCCGTGTAGGCGCCCGAGAGCGTGCACTGACGTTGGCCGCCGAACGAGCCTTCGGTCGTGCCGGCGGGGCACGGCGGGGCGTCGAACAAGCGGAAGGTCCAGCCGGCAGCCCAGTTGTTGGCTTCCGTCTCGGTCGGCGAAAAGGCGCCGATATAGTTGGCGGCTTGGAAGAAGGCGCCGAGCGTCGTCGGGTTGACGGCGGTGCGGCCAACTTCGGTCGGGCCCGGGAACACGCCCGCGAGCGTGTCAGGCACGGCCGTGGAATTGTCGGAGCCGGCGGCGATCAGACCGGCGGAAGGCGCCGTTGCAGGCGTGGCGCAATCGAACAGCACCGAGTTGAAGCTCGGTTGGTTCGGCGCAGCGCCGGCGGCGTCGGCGTTGAGGCACGTCGCCGAGCCAACGACGACGCCATTGACCAGGTCGCCGGCCGTGCCCGAGTTCATCATGATGTTGAGCGAACGGGCGCCGATGAAGGTGAAGTTCGAGAGATTTGGGTTCGAGCGCAGTTGCGGCGCAACCGAGGAGCCCGTGGCGTTCGAGGCTTCGATGATGCGATCGCCGCCGCCCGTGCGCTGGCGCACGAGGGCGAACTGAATGTTGCCCGTCCAGCCGGCGTCCCAATCGATCGAGTCGTCGTCGTTGCCGGTGAGCACGAGGTGACGCACATTGACCGTGCCGCCGAAGAATTCGACGCCATCGTCGGCGTTGTTGTGAACCTGGATGTAGTCCACGTCGGTGTCGTCGCCGACGCCGCCGAAGGTGATGCCGTTCAGTTCGTTGCCGGCCGTGCCCGGCAGCGGGAAGCCCGCAAACAGCACGCGCACGTAGCGCAGCGAGCCGGAACGATCGTTGGCGAGCGCGCCGCCATAGAGCGCCGGCGTGCCAGAAATGCCTTCAACTTCCTGCTCGCACGTGACCGTGCCGGCGGCGACGGCGGTGTTGCAATTGCCGATCGGAGCACGGCCGAGCAGAACCAGCCCGCCCCATTGGCCGATATCGTTTTCCTCGTTCACCGTGCCGGCGATGTGCGTTTGGCTGGTGAAAGTGATCGGGTTCGTTTCCGTACCTTCGGCCACGATCTGCGAACCGCGATTGATGACGAGATAATCCGCCCCGCTGGCGCCGAACACGGTGACGCCCGGTTCGATCGTCAGCGTCGCGCGCTGGCCGCCAAGGCGATTGCCGTCGCCGCCGATATCGGCGCCGACATCGACGCGCCCGTTCAGGCGATAGGCGATGCCCGGCACATTCGTCAGCGTGCGGTTGGCGAGAATGGCGCCGGCGAGCTCGCAAACGGTCACGCCATTGACGGCCGGAAGCGTGTTGAAGCCAGAGGGGCAAACGCCCGCGCCGGGACCGCCGGGACCGCCGGGGCCGCCCGGCCCGCCGGGGCCCGTGCCCGGATTGGTCGCGCCCGGCGACGAAATGCTTGAGCCGCCGCATGCCGCGACGCCCAAAG
Source organism: uncultured Terricaulis sp. (assembly GCA_964635925.1). Classification (GTDB taxonomy): domain Bacteria; phylum Pseudomonadota; class Alphaproteobacteria; order Caulobacterales; family Aquidulcibacteraceae; genus Vitreimonas. The sequence goes on from CAZWQS010000010.1 coordinate 22,763, forward strand.
CCAACGCAAGCGCAAGCCCGCGCAGAGTGCTTCGAGAGGCCATCTATTCCCCCAAGTGCCAACGAAAAATCATGGACGGGGGATCGCCCCGCCTCGCGGGGCTCGTAGAGCCGCTGATTAATGTTTTGATGGTGGTTGGATTACAGTTTTAAGAATAACGCCTCACTGGCGAGCGTGTGTGGCGCCATCGCGCCGCTGTGAGCTTCGCGTGCTCATCACATATGTGTAACACGCGTGTCACATTTCACGAGCAGAAGGCGCCGCGTCGATGGAAGCGCCGGAAAGCCGGCGGGTTGAGGGAATCAATGATGCGCAAAGGACAATTCGCGCTGGCCGCATTGGCGGCGACGGCGCTGGCGGCTTTGGCCGCGTGCGGCGGCGAATCGCAAAAGAGCGGCGCCGGCGGCGAGATCATCAGCGTCGATGGTTCATCCACGGTGTTTCCGCTTTCGGAAGCGGCGGCTGAATCGTTCTCCAATTCCGCCACCGGCGGCGCGCGCGTGACGGTGGGCGAAAGCGGCACGGGCGGGGGCTTCCGCAAATTCTGCCGCGGCGAAACGCAAATGCAGGGCGCCTCGCGCCCGATCCTCACCGAAGAAATGCAAGCCTGCGCGGCGGCCGGCGTGCATTATGTCGAAATTCCGATCGCGTTCGACGGGCTGACCATCGTGGTGCATCCCAGCAACCCGGTGCGCGCTGCGACGATCGAAGAATTGCGCCGCGCCTGGGAGCCCGCCGCTGAAGGCGTGATCAACAATTGGCGCCAGGTGAATCCGAGCTGGCCGGATCTGGCGATGCCGCTTTACGGCGCCGGCACGGCTTCGGGCACATTCGATTTCTTCACTGAAGCGGTGGTCGGCACGGCGAAATCCTCGCGCACGGACTACACGCCGACGGAAGACGATAATGTCACCGTGCAGGGCGTGCTGAACAACCCGGGCGCCATGGGCTATTTCGGCTACGCCTATTACGAGCAAAACAGCCAGCGCCTCACCGCGCTCACCATCAATGGCGTGGCGCCGAGCCCGGAAACTATCGCTGACGGCTCCTATCCGCTGTCGCGCCCGGTGTTCATCTATGTCAACGCCGAAGCGCTGCGCCGCCCGCAGGTGCAGCGCTTCGTACAGCACTACGTCTCCAACGCCGCGACGCTTGCGCGCCAGGTGGGTTACGTGCCGCTGCCGGATTCGGCGTACCAAGCGTTCGCCGCGCGCGTGCGTGAGCGCCAAACCGGCACGGCCTTCGGCGGCCATCAGGAAGTCGGCGCCAACATCGAAGAGGTGATCGCCCGCCCGCTGGTGAGCGACGCGCCGGCGCAATAAACCTACTCAAACTGCAAACGAAGCCGCTCGCGAGAACATCGCGGGCGGCTTTTTTGCGTCGGCTCACCAGATGACGCGCACCACCACCGTGTCGGCGTAATCGCCCGGCTTCATCGCTGGGTTGGCTTGCAAACGCGCGAACATGTCGCGACGGGCCGACCACGCCCCCAGCGCAATCAGGCCGCCACTGATCTGCACTGCCTGCGCGCCCGCGCCCCATACGTTCGTGTGGGCGCTCGATGTGTAGATGTTGTAGTCAATCATGTCGCCGGACGAGGCGCGCATTTTCCGCGCGGCGTATGCGCCCCATTGGCCTTGCAACACCTCCACCGTCACACCGGCGCCGATGCTGAGCAGACCAGTGCAATGGAGATCGATCTCCCCGATCGCGGTTTCTTCGGCGGCGGTGAGCGGATTGAAATCATCAAATTCGATGTCGCTGGCCGTCACGGTGCAAGCGCAGCCTAATAGGCAAACCAGCGCATGCGCCGGGGGTGTTGCAGCAAGCCAGCATGCGCAGAAGGCTGCGAAAGCAAACAGCGCGCGCATCACGCCGCGCTCGCGCAAGTGAGGATCAACCCGGCCTGCGCCGCGTCCGCATCGGCGCGCGCAGCGCAGCGCATATCGCTTTCCAGGCGCACCACATCATTTTCCGCAGCGCCCCGCACGACGACGCGCCCTTCGCCGCCCACTGGAAACCGCGCGCCGTCGCGCGAGCGGATCAGCACCGCCCCGCGCGGGGCGGGCGCGCCATCGGCGAAGCGCGCGGCCGTTTCCACAATCGCCTGGCGCACGTCAGTGAAGCGCACGATGACGCCCGCGCCTTCAGCCGGGCTGACGCGTTGCGCCACCACGCTGGGCGCGCGGTCAAACGGCAGGTCCTCGGCGTCGATGGCGATGACGTTGGCATCATAGGCGCGCAAATGCGGCGCGAGGAAGCGCCCCTGCGCATCGCTGCGCCCCAAACGCAACCGATCGCGCGAGACGCCGACATCGCCAGCGCCGACATCGACCAGCGCGAATGCGCCTTCGATCGGCCGCGCGGCGAAGGCATATTCATCGATCCAACCGATCGCGCCGGTCAGCTCCAGGCGAAGCCCCGCGCTTTCCGGCGTCCACGCGCCGGCGATGCGCGCCTCGTTTGAGGCGCCGCGATACGAAAGCGCCGCATCGAGCCGCTCCTGCGCGCCGCCGCGCGCGCGCACGCGCCAGCCCACGCCGCCTTCGCTGGGCGCGGCGCTTTGCGCGCCTGCGCGATACGCAACGCCGCGACGATCCCAGGCGCCGGCAAGCGAGGCGGCGACATCCCCCGCCAGCGGCACGCTGAAGCCCACGCCGAACGCCAGTTCGCCGCGCGCGTGCTCGATGTAGGAAAGCCGGATATTCAGCGCCGCGCGCGCCAGGTCAGGCGCATAGGCCAGCGCATAGGTGCGCACGTCCGGCCCATGGTCGAACGTCGCGGCGGCGGCGGTGGCCGATAGATCGCCATAGGCGCCGAGCTGAAGATTGAGGCTGGCCGCGGCGTCTGCACGCGCGCCACGGATTTCGCCAAAGGCGCTGAAATCCTCGTCGCGCGTGTGCGCCTGCAATCCGAACGACCAGCCGCGCGCTTCACGCAGCCAGGCAAGCGCCGTCGCGCCGCCATCGCCGCCGCGCGCATGTTGGATATGCACGAGGCCGATCGAGGGGTGCGCCGCGGCGAGGCCAATGTGCATGGCGAGGCCATCGTCGCGCCACATCGCGCCGATCTCGGCCGTGAAGGCGTTGCTCAGCCCCCGCCGGTAGCGCGCGGCGGCGAAGCGATCGCCATAGGCGGCGCTGTCTTGCCCAAACGCTTCGCGCACGACGCCGGCCGCGAGCGACCAATCCGTCAGCCCTGGCCGCAACAAATCCGTGCTCACGTAAAATGGGCGCGTGACGATCTGCTGGCGCCCCAGCATGTCAGTGACGACAAGCTGCGCTTGCCCGGCGCCGGAGATGAGCGGCGCATCGTCGAGTTCAAACGGCCCCGCCGCCACCGCATCGCGCGCATGCAGGGCGCCGTCGATATAAAGCTCCACTGTCGAGGCGGCGTCCGCCTCCCCAGCCAGGCGCGGCGTTGGATACGTCACCGCGCGCGGCGCGAGCGCGAAATGACGCCCGATCTGCACACCGCCAAAACGCACGACGCCGCCGTCCAGGGACGGCAACGCAGAATCGCCAAGGCGAACGCGCAGACGATGCGCCGGCGCGTCGATGGTCCAGCGCGTCTCCAAGCGTGTGAAGCCGTGTGCGGCGTGCGCTAGCCAACTGGCTTCCCCGCGCCCCAGAGGGCCAAACAGATTGGCGTCCAGCAAAGCGCCCAGCGCGGCGGCTTCACCATCACGCCAATCGGCGGCGATGTCATAGTTCAAATACCCGCCCCACGGGCTTGCGTTGATCGGCGCCTCTGGCGCGCGTGCGCCGAGGCGTTGCACGGGAAAGCAAGCGGCCGAACAGGTCAGCAGGATCGCCCCATCGTGCTCAAGCTCGACATAGGCAAGGCCAGGCACATCCGCCAAGTGCGTGCGTTCGCCGCCCGGCGCGTTGACGCCGAGCCGCGCCAGCGCGGCGGTTTCAACGATTACGCCGCGCCCATCGCGCCAGGCGAACGCATCCACGCTTTGCCCGCGCGCGGGCAGGCGCAATTGCGTGACGAACGCCTCCTCCGCCCGCGCCGGCGCGGCCAGCATCAGGCTAATGCCGATCAGCGCGCTGAGACGGGCGGGCGACATGAATGATCCGCTCAATCTCGGCGCCGCCAATATCGGCGCTCACAAGGCGAATGGTGCGCGCGTTGCGCGGCAGAGGAATTTCCGCGCTGGCGCCCGCCAGCAAATAGCGCGGCGCCTGCACCGGCCCGGTTTCGGCGGTTTCGACCGCGGCGAGGCGCAAATGCGTGCGCCCGGTATTGGCGAGGCGCAGCATCGGCCCCCACGGCCGCTCTTCCGCGCGCGCCTCCAATTGGCCGCGCGCTTCGATCGGGGCGATGAAGACAGGCAGCGAAAGCTCCAGGGTAAAGCCCAAGACAGCGCCGCTTTGGCGTTGCGCCGGCAACTCGCGCAAAATCACGCGGAACGCGCGTTCGCTGTTGGCGTTCGCGGCCAGCACGCCGAGGCGCACCACCTGCTCGCTTTCTGCGCGCACCTCAAACACGCCGGGGGCAACGAGAAGATCGCGCGTCGGCGTCAGCACGTCGCGCCCGTTTTCCTGGCGCCAGTCAAACACGTCGATTTCGAACGCCGCCGGTCGGTCGCGCCCATTGCGCACGCGCAGCGATGCGATGTTGTGCTCGGCCGACATCGCGATCATCACCGGCGCGACCTGAATGCCGCCGGCTTGCTGCGCCTGCGCGGCGTCCAGCGCCATGACGGGCGCGGCGACGAGAAACAGAAACAGCGCCCTCACCACGTCACCGTGACGGTGATGGTGTCGGCGTAATCGCCGGCCGGCGCCGGCTGCTGCATCGGGATGCGACCATAGACATCGATCGTGACTGGCGCGCCTGTGCCCGCGCCATCCAGCGTATCGACGCCGCCATTGACGCCCCACAGCGTGGTGCGGCCGGGGTCCTGGTAGAGCACGTAGGCGAGCTGCTCGGCGCCGTCGAGCATGTAGCGCGCGGCGGTGCTCTCGCCCCCGCCCACGCTCATGGAGAGTTCGTACGGCGTGCCGTTGGTGCAGGTGAGGCTGAGCGTCGTCGCCGCATCGAGATTGGCGGCGGCGATCGGATCGTAATCGCCAAAATCGAGGTCCTGCGCGATCACCTCGCAGGTGGCGAGCACGCGAGCGGTGACTTGAAACGTATCGTCGTCGTCGTCCGCGTGGGCCGGCCCCGTCCATAGAAAGGCCAGCGCCAGAAGTGAACGGCGTGCGTGCTGCACTCTTTTTGTTTTCACACTCGACATATCACGCCACCAAAGCAGCGCCGCCGCAGCGCACGCCGTTCACTCTGACATCGGCCTCGCCCAGGCGAACGCCGAGCAAATCCGTCAACCCATTGACCAAATCATCGAGCGGCGCGGCCACATTGGTCAGCGCGCCGCGCAGCGTTTGCGTGATCGGGCCGACGCCGAGGCCAAGGCCCAGCACGCGCACATTCAAGTCGGCTTCGCCCAGCAGACTGGACAACGTCGCGCGTACGGCGTCGCGCGTGGCGACGGTTTTCACGACGCCGCGATCGATCTCCGCGCCGGAGAAGCGCACGTTCTGCCATTGCTCCCCGCCAAGGTCGATACGGGCGTATCCTTCCACTTGCAGCGCCGCTGTGCGCACCAGGCTGGCGCGCGCGGCGCGCAGGGGCGTGCGGAAATCGTCGAGCCGGTTCGGATTGATCTCGCCGAGCGTGAGCGAACCGATCGACGGCGCCACCGAAAGCGTCACCTCGCGCTGGCCGCCGGCGAAGCCGCATCGGATATCGGCCAGGCGCGCCTGCCCCGCGGCGAGTTCGGTCAACACTGGCACGCGCACCTGCGCTAAGCCCAGCGCGCCGCCGGGGCGCACGTTCGCCTCTATATAAAGCCGCATTTGCGCGGTGCGGATGATCACGTCGCTGTCGTCGGTGATCGTCAGCCAGGGCGAATTGTTCGGCCGCTCGCCGATCGCGAGCCACACGTCGGTGGAGGCAAGGCCGGGGACGTCCGCGCCAAGTTGCAGGCGCACCTGGCGATCGCCGCCCGCGATTTGCAAAACCGCCGCGGCCATGTCCATCGCGTTCACGCGAATTTCGGTGCGCCCATCGCCGACGTGATCCTGCGCGGCGTAGGGGCCGAGGTCGATCAGATCGTTCAAGCCACGCAGAGCGCCGGAATGATCGGCGGCTTCAGCAATACGGCGCATGGCCCGTGCCGCGCGATCGTTGGTCGGCGCCAGCGTATCGGCCAAAGCCTCCAGCGCGACCGGCGCTTCAACGCGCGCGTCGAGCGTGCGCTCGAAGCTCGCCGCTTCGAGATCAAGCCGCGTGCGCAGCGCCTCCATGTAGCTGAGCAGATCGACATCGGCTTGCAGCAGCGCGTTGTAATCCATCACCGAGAGATTGACGCTGGAGCCGGTCAAGCCGCTGAGCAATTGATTGGCGACGCCGCCGCGCAACGCCAGCAGGCGCGACCCGATCTGGAACGAGGCCATACGCGTTTGCGCGGCGGTGGCTTGGCGCGTGATCGTCATTCGCCCTTCGGGAATGAAAAGCCGGCCGAAAAACAAAGGCGCGCTCGTCGTGACATCCACGCGCACGGCGTTTTGTTCGCCCGCATTGGCGCGGAAGCGCTGCGCGGGGGGCAGCGCGCGATCAGCGGCATAGGCGCCAGGCGTGACGGATACGCGCGTGCCTTCAGGCCAGCGATTGGCCGCGACAGTAGCCGCCGCCAAAGTTTGCGCCTGGCGCGGATCCTGCATCGCGGCAAGCGCTGCCAGATCAGCCGTGCCTTGCAGGCGGCGCGATTCCAGATAAACGCCGCCCACGTCGGTCGCGAGACCTGTGAAGCCGATGATCGCCACGCTTGAGAGCGCCGTGATCACGGAAGCGCCGCCTTTGCGCGCGCGCAGGAAACGCTTGAGGCGCATCAAAAGCCCCCCAAGCGGATGGTGGCCGTGCGCGAAATTTCTGGCGACGGCACAGGCAAAAGCGCCTGGAAGGCCCAATACATATCGTCGCTGGCGTCATAGGTGACGGCGATGGACAGCGCCGCGCCCTCGCGCGCGATGTGGAGCCGCGAAAGATCGCCGCGCATGAACGCCTGGCCGCGAATGCCCGCTTCGGCGGCGGCGCGCGCGAGCGTGGCGCGTTCTGCATCATCAAGGCCGGCGAGCGCGGCGCGCGCGGCGTCATTGGTGATTTGCTGCACCGTGTGCGCGGTCAGGAAATAGCCGCCATAGGTGAAAATGCCGGAGAGGATGAGCAGCAGCATCGGGCCGATGATGGCGAACTCAACCGCCGCGCCGCCGGCGCGCGCAGGCAAGAAGCCGCCCTGCCGCGCGCGGCGCGCCAAAAAAGCCGACGACAATCTAAGCGCGAATCCCACTTGTGCGCCCTCCGCATATCGAGGCGCGCAGTATCGCCGGCAAAGCTTGTTTTCTGACCGATACGACTTATGCGATCTCTACAAAATCTGCGATTTTTTGCGCGTTCTGAAACGATGCGGGGCCAGCGGCGAAGCAAGTGCGGCGGCGCAATTGCGGCACGGGCGCTCTACACGTTATAGTTGTGTTTACGCTTCTGGGATGTTCAATAGTTCGCACAATGTGATTTGAGGAGCACGTCTCATGGTTCAGCGCATTGCCGTGAGCTCAGCGGATTTCATCCGCAATATCGGACACTGGCAGAACGAGGCGATGCGTCAGCCGATCTCGATCACCCATCACGGGCGCGAGCGCCTGGTGCTGGCGGCGACTGAGCAATTCCAAGCCGAGACCGCGCCCGACGCCGGCGCCGCGGCGGAATTGGCGGCGCTGCGCGCGGCCAGCGCGGCGGTGTTGGAAAACATGGAGGAAGGGTTCCTCAGTTTCGACGCGCATGGGCGCATCAAAAGCGCTAATGCGATCGCGGAAGCATTCATCGGCGCCCCGCGCGACGCGCTGGCGGGGCGCACGGTGTTTGAAACGCTGCCCGATCCGATGGCAGGCATGCTGGCGGACAGGCTGACGCGCGTGCTGCGCGCACGCCGGCCGGAGGCGTTCGAGTGCGGCGCCTTCGACGGGCGCCACGCCGCGATCCGCGTGTTTCCCCTGCCCGACGGCGCGGGCGCCTTGATGGACAACATGACCGAGCAATTCGCTTTGCGCCGCGAGCGTGAGCTGGGCCTGGCGTTGGACAGCGCGGTGCGGGCGCATGGAGGTTTGGCGGTTATCCAGTTGAACGCACATGGCCGCATTGAATCGGTGGACACAGCCTTTACGGCCTGGAGCGGATTTACGGCGACCGAGCTGCAAGGGCATCGTTTCGCGGATTTAATCACCGCCAGCGGGCGGCGCGAACTGATGGGCGCGTTTGAGCGCGCGCTGCGCGAGGGCGCGCCCGCAAGCGCGGAATTCACGCTGATCGGCAAGCGCGGCGATGAAATTTCCGGCCGCGCCGCCATCGCGCCGGTGCTTTCCGATTTCGTCGCCCGTGGCGCAAACATTGTGTGGACGCGCGCCGCAACGCAGGAACGCGCCCGCGCTGTCGGTTAGTTCCCGTTGGAACCGGCGCCGGCATTCGGCGTTGCTCTCCCACAAGCCGCGCCGCGGCTTTTGAGGAGGCATTCATGTCGAAAACGATTTCCCCGCTGCTTGCGCTCGCCGCCATTGCGGGCGCGCTGAGCCTTGGCGCATGCAACACCGTGCGCGGCGCCGGCGAAGACATGCAGCAAGCCGGCGAGCACGTTGAGGAGCGCGCCGAAGATCTGAGCGACGGCGATCCGAATACGCCGTAAGCTGCGGCATCCCGCCATCTGACGCGCGCCGCACAAGGGCGCCATAGCGAAAGGCATGCGTATCCTGGTTGCATGTCTGGCGTTCATGGCGACTGCGTGCGGCGCGCCGCAGGGCGCACCCGAAGCCCCACCTCCCGCGCAAGCAGAACAACCAGCGATCACAATCGCCGACGCTTGGGCCGCGCCGACGCCAGCCGGCATTAATGTCGGCGCGGGCTATCTCACGCTCACCAACACGCAAGCCGCGGCCGATACGCTGATCGGCGTCGAAGCGCCGCGCGCTGGCCGCGCCGAGATCCACGAAATGGCGATGGAAAACGGCGTGATGCGCATGCGCCGCACGGACGCCCTGGATCTGCCCGCCGGCGAAACCGTCACGCTCGCGCCTGGCGGGCTTCACCTCATGTTCTTCGATGTGGCGACGCCGTTCGCCGCGGGCGAGACGATCGAGGTGCGCTTGCGCTTCGCCAATGCGGGCGAGGTTGTCGCCCAACTCCCGGTGCGGGCGCGCGAAAACGGCGGTCATAGCGGCCACTAAGCGGCTTTTTAACGCTCGCTTTAGGCCGCGACCGGCAAGGTCGCGGCGATGATTCAGCGCGCGCAACATTCACGCGAAATCAGCGCGAAAAACAACTTTAGCGTGAGCTGACCCATGTTCAGCCATTTGCGCCTCAAACTCACAGTCCTGTTCACCGGGCTCCTCTTCATCGCGCTGATGCTGATCGGCGCGACGACGTACGCGGTCATCGACGGCGCGACCCAGCGCATGGCGCGCGCGCAGCTCGGCGCCGCCAGCGCCATGTTCGAACGCGCCACGCGCCTGCGCAGCGCGCAATTGCAAGAAGGCGCCGCGCGCGCGGCGGAGAACGAGCGCTTCCGAACCGCGTTAGCGCAAGATGAAACACCGGCCATCCGCAACACGCTGATCGCGTTGCGCGCGCGCTTGCACGCCGACCGCGTGTTCGTGGTGACGGCGGGCGGGTTGCTGATCGGGGAAGACGGCGCGGGCAACGGCTCCGTGCCGCCGGGTTTGCAAGCCACGTTGGCGCGCCAGAGCGCGCCCGCCGGCGTGCTGACGCTGGATGGGGCGCTGCATCATGCAGTGACGGCGCCCCTCGCCGACGGGCAAGGCTGGGTGTTCGTGGCGGATGCGCTCGACAACGCGGAGCTGGATCAGATCGCCGCGCTCTCCTCCATTCCACTGCAAGCGGAGGTGCTGACGCGCGCGGCGACCGGCTGGGCCACGCGCGATGTCGCCGAGCGCGAGGCGGTGAACGCCTTTATCGCGCAAAGCCAGAGCTCCGGCCCGCAAAACACCATATTGGATGCGCCGAGCGGGCGCGCCATCGGCGTGGCCACGCCGCTGGCCAGCATTGACGGCGCGCCGGCCATGCTTTTGCTGCGCTACCCGCTTTCGAGCGCGCTTTCGCCCTATCGCACGCTGTTCAATTCGCTGATCGCGATCGGGGTGGCGGGGCTTGCGCTGATGATCTTGGCCACGTGGCTGCTGGCGCGCGGCATCACGCAGCCCTTGTCCACGCTTGAGGCGGCCGCGCGTAATCTGCGCGAAGGCATCTACGAACCCGTCGTGGTGCGCACGCGCGACGAACTCTCCCGCGTGGCGGCGAGCTTCAACGCCATGATCGATGCGATCCGCGAACGCGAGAAACGCATCACGCAACTGGCCTATCACGACAGCGAAACGCGCCTGCCCAACCGCTTGGCGCTTGAGCGGCGCCTGGCGGGCGCGCAGCAGCCGGGGCGGCTCTATCTGGCCGCCATTGGCGTCGATCGCTTCGCCGACGTGCGCGGCGCGATCGGCTATGCGCATGCGGGGGGGCTGATCCGCCGGCTGGGCGTGCGCCTAGCGCGGCTAGCGCCGAACGGGCCGATGGCGCGCCTCTCCAGCGATGCGCTGGGCATCGCCTTTATCGCCGACAGCGAAGAAGAAGCTCGCAAGCGCGCCGACGCGCTGGTCTCACACCTCGAACAACCGCTGGAGCTGGAAGGCCAAGTGGTGGACGTGAACATCAGTATCGGCATCGCTCAGCCGCGCGGGCGCGAGGAAACGCCGGCGCAGATGATCGAACGCGCGTCCATCGGCCTGGATCAGGCGCGCACCGCGCGCATCAAGGCGGCGTTCTTCGATGAGGCCGCCTACGGCGATCCCGCGCGCAATCTTTCGCTGATGGGCGAAATGCGCCGCGCCCTGCAAAGCGGCGACATCACGCTGGCGCATCAGGCCAAGTATAATTTCCGCACCGGGCGCATCGACAGCGTCGAAAGCCTCATTCGTTGGCGACACCCCACGCGGGGCATGATCTCGCCTGACCTGTTCGTGCCGATGGCCGAAGAAACCGGCCACGTGCGCGCAATGACCGATTGGGTGCTTGAACGCGCGATCGAAGAGCAGCGCGCGCTGGCCGGGGCGGGTTGGCCGATCGCGGTGTCGCTCAATATCTCGGGACGCCTGTTGGGCGATGCGGATTTCGCCGCCGCCGCCTTGCACGCCGCGCGCGCGGCCAGCGGCAAGCTCTGCTTCGAGATCACCGAAACGGCGCTGATCGACAATCCCAAGCAGGCGTTGAAGAACATTGAGCGCTTCGCCGCGGCGGGCATCCGCGTGGCGATTGATGATTACGGTTCGGGGCTTTCATCGCTGGCGTATTTGAAACAGATGCCGGCGCATGAGTTGAAGATCGACAAGATGTTCATCCAGAACATCACGGCAAACGAGCGCGATGCGCTGTTGGTGCGCTCCACTATCGATCTCGCACACGGCCTGGGGCTGGTGGTGACGGCCGAAGGCGTTGAGACGCCCGCCGCGTTCGCGCTGCTCTCGCACCTCGGATGCGATATGGCGCAAGGCTATCTGGTGGCGCGCCCGGCGCCGCTGCACGAATTAATCGCGCTCTTGAAAGATTCCAAGCGGCTGCATTTCTTCCAGCAAACGGCCGCGGCCAGCGTCGGCGCCGCCGATGCGCCGATCCCGCCGATGCGCGAGGCGCAGACTTAGTCCGAAAGCGGAAGCTCGGTGGTGTCCTTCAAATGCTCCAGCACGATGGAGCTTTCCAGGTGCGCGATAGCGGCGCAGCGCAAGAGCTTTTGCTGCACGATCTCCTGAAAATGCGGCAGATCGCGCGCGACGACTTTCAGCAGATAATCCGCCTCCCCCGTGAGCGCGACGCAGAGCATGGCTTCATCCATGCGCGTCACCAGATCGCGGAACGCGCGCACGTTCGCGGCCGAATGATCGCGCAGGCGAATGCGGATGATGGCCGCGCAAGTAAGCCCCACAAGCTGCGGCTCCACCAAGCCGACCACCGCACGCAACGCGCCAGCTTCCTTCAGCCGCGCCAGCCGGCGCGAGACAAGGCTGGGTGAAACGCCCGCCTCTTCCGCGAGAGCCGCCTGGGAGGCCGAGGCGTCCCGCTGCATGGCGCGCAAAAGCCGCCGATCCGCATCGTCCAGGGCGATTTCATCATATTTCATGCGTAATATATATAAGAGCTGCATGTTTCAGGCAATATCATTGCTTATTGCGCCCTAAATTGAGCGGATTTTGCATGGATTCGCGTCTATTCTGGCGCCATGAGTGCGAAACCGAAAGCCGCCACCCGCCCCGAACCGCAAATCGATTGGCGCGCCGCGGCCGCGCTGGTGCATTGCTCACGCGCGATGGACGCGATCGAGGAACGCGAGCTCGTTCCCGGCAAAAAGATTTTCTACCAGTTCAGCGCGCGCGGGCATGACATGGCGCAAGTGCTGCTGGGTTTGCAGCTCACGCATCCGAAGGACGCGGTGTGCGGTTATTATCGCTCGCGCCCGCTGCTGCTCGCGCTCGGCGTTGCGCTGGAGGACGCGCTGGGCTCGGCCATGGGGCGCGCCGGCGGCTATTCGGATGGGCGCGACATCGGCGTTGTGTTCAATTTTCCCAACGACAAAGGCGCCTCGGCGTTGCCGATGTGCGGGGGCGTGGGCGCGCAATACACGCCGACGGCAGGTTACGCGCAGGCGATCGAATATTGCAAAAAAGTGCTGGGCGATCGTGCGTATGACGGCGCGATCTCCGTCGTGCTGGGCGGCGACGCCTCGGTGGCGACAAACGGCTTCTGGGCCGCGCTGACGATGGCGACCACGCTGCAATTGCCGATGCTGTTTTACGTGGAAGACAATGGCTATGGCATCTCCACGCCCGGCTGGCTGCAAACGCCTGGAAGTAACATCGCCAAGAATCTCGCGAGCTTCTCCGGCTTGCATGTGCTGGATGGCGACGGGACCGAGCCCGCGCAAGCGGCGGCGCTGATCACGCAAGCGGTGGCGCATGTGCGCGGCGGGCAAGGGCCGGCGCTGCTGCGCCTCGCCGTGCCCCGCCTGCAAGGGCATTCGTTTCAAGATACGCAGGCTTATAAAAGCGAAGGCGTGAAAGCCGCCGAATGGGCGCGCGATCCGCTGCCGAAACTGAAGGCGCATCTCGTGCCATCCGAGATCAGCGAAGCTGATTGGGACAAGATGGAAGCGAACGCGCAGGACAATGTGCGCCGCGCCACGCAGATCGCCGATCAACGCCCAGTTTCCAACCCCGCCGACGTGACGCGGTTCGTCTTCAGCGAAGGCGGCGCGTTGCAGGAAGAAGGCGGGCTTTGGAATACCGGCTATCAGGCGCCGCGCGTCAGCAGCGAAGCCAAGCCAGAAGGCGCGCGCATCAACATGATCACCGCGATCCGGCGGACCTTGGATCACGAGTTGGCGGTCAATCCGCGCGTGTTGGTGTTCGGCGAAGATGTCGGCCCCAAGGGCGGCGTGCACGGCGTGACCTTGGGCTTGCAGGAAAAGTACGGCGAGGCGCGCGTGTTCGACACCTCGCTCTCCGAGGAAGGCATTATCGGGCGCGCCGTGGGCATGGCGATCGCGGGGTTGATGCCGGCGCCGGAAATCCAGTTCCGCAAATACGCCGATCCCGCCTGCGAGCAGATCAATGATTGCGGCACGATGCGCTGGCGCACGGCCAACCGTTTCGCTGCGCCCATGGTGGTGCGCATGCCGGTGGGCTTCTTCAAATGCGGCGACCCATGGCACAGTCAGACCAACGAGGTGCAATTCGTGCATAGCCCCGGCTGGCGTGTGGCGTGCCCTTCCAATGCGGAAGACGCCGTGGGCCTCTTGCGAACGGCGCTGCGCGGCAACGACCCGGTGATGTTCCTCGAACACCGCAACATGCTCG
>CAZWQS010000011.1:0-36318 GCA_964635925.1 uncultured Terricaulis sp.
CGGTGACGACCTTGTTGGTGGAATCCTTGACCGAGCTGTTGTCGTGCTCGGCGATTACGAGAACAGCCATCAGATAACCCCCGCTTCCTTGAGCTTGCTGACCAATTCGGCGACGGTTTTCACTTTCGCCCCGCCCGAGCGCTTCGGCGGCTCGGCGGTTTTCACGACCTTGAGGCGCGGCGCCACGTCGACGCCGAGGTCAGCGGGCGTTTTCACGTCGATCGGCTTTTTCTTCGCCTTCATGATATTCGGCAGCGAGGCGTAGCGCGGCTCGTTAAGGCGCAAATCGGTGGTGATGATCGCCGGCAGATCGACGTCGATCGTCTGCAGCCCGCCATCCACTTCGCGCGTCACCGAAGCCTTGCCCGCGTGCAGCACGATCTTGGAGGCGAACGTCGCTTGCGGCCAATCGAGCAGGGCGGCCAGCATCTGGCCGGTCTGGTTCGAGTCATCGTCGATGGCTTGCTTGCCGAGGATGACGAGATCGGGCTTCTCCGCCTCGATCACCGCCTTCAGCAGTTTCGCCACCGCGAGCGGCTCCACCTCGCCCTCGGCCTTCACCAGAATGCCGCGATCGGCGCCGATGGCGAGCGCGTTGCGCAGCGTCTCTTGCGCCTGCTCAGGCCCGATCGAGACGGCGACCACTTCAGTGGCGCTGTCCTTCGCGTGCCCGCCGCCGCCTTCCTTCATGCGCACGGCTTCTTCCACCGCGATCTCGCAGAAGGGATTGATCGACATTTTAAGATTCGAGAGGTCCACGCCCGAGCCGTCCGGCTTCACGCGCACCTTCAAATTGTAATCGAGCACCCGCTTGACCGGGACGAGGACTTTCATGCTTGAAATCCTTGAGACAAATCTGGCTACGCCGCAGCGCACAATGCCGGCGGACACTAACGGCGTAAGAAAACCCGCGTCAATGAGACTATAGGGACACAAAGCCGCGCCCGCCGCGTCCAAGCGGCGCGGAACCGGCATCTGAGACGTCAGCCAACACACGGAGCGCTCCATGATCCTCACCCGCCGTCCGCTGCTCATGGGCGCCGCTGCGGCAAGCCTGCTCGCCGGCGCCGCCCACGCCCAAACCGCCGACCAATTGGGCGAATGGCACGGCGCGCTCGATCTGGGGTCGCAGCGGCTGCGCCTGCGCCTGGTGCTGGCCGAAGGGCCGCGCGCCACGTTGTTCAGCATCGATCAAGGCAACGCGCAGATCCCCGCCGTCTCCACCTCGATCGATGGCGATGCGCTGGTGATCGATCTTGCCAATATCGGCGCGCGCTATGAGGGCCGTTTTGTCAGCGGGCGCATCGTCGGCACGTTCACGCAACGCGCGGCCATGCCGCTCACGTTTACGCGCGAGGACGTGGCGGCCGCCGCGCAGGCGGAGGTGCTCTCGCAAGCGCGGCTCGAAGCTTTGCGCGTGCAAGCCGGCAGCCCGGCCATGGCCGCCGCCGGCGCCAATCGCGATGGGCGCGCGCTGACCTTCGCGGCGGGCCTGCGCGCCGTGGGCCGCTCCGAACTGGTGACGCGCAACGATCAATGGCATCTCGGCTCAATCACCAAATCGATGACCGCCACCTTGGTCGCGCGCGCGGCGGAGGCCGGGCGCATCGCTTGGACGGATACGGTTGGCGCCGTGCTCGGCGGCGTGATCCTAGATATGCACGCCGCATATCGCGACGTGACATTCCGCCATTTGCTTTGTCACCGTGCAGGCCTCGCCAGCAATCTGGAATGGGCGGAGCTGCTCGCGTTCCCGCGTGAAAGCACGGATGCGCGCCAGGATCGCGTGGCCTATGCGCGCTTGGGCCTGACGCGCGCGCCAGCCGGCGCGAAGGAAACGCATTTCGAATATTCCAACACGGGCTACGTGATCGCGGGCGCGATGCTGGAAGCCAAGCTTGGCGCGCCGTGGGAGGATTTGATCCGCGAACACGTGTTCGCGCCGCTGGGTATGGCAAGCGCGGGCTTCGGCGCGCCTGGCCGCGCTGGCGTCTATGATCAGCCTGTCGGCCACGGACCCGGCCTTGAAGCGGTCGCGGCGGGCCAAGACAATGGCGCGCTCACGCCATTTCCGCCGGGCGGCATGTCCGACAATCCCGTCGTGCTTGGCCCGGCCGGGCGCGTGCACGCCGATTTCGCCGATACGCTCAAATATCTCGCCGCCCATCGCGACCGCACGGCCTTTCTGCGCCGCGAAAGCTGGGAGGCGCTGCATGCGCCGCCGTTTGGCGGCGGCTATGCGATGGGCTGGATGACGCGGGAAAACGGCGCGCTTTGGCACAATGGATCCAACACGCTCTGGTACGCCGAAGTGTTGATCGATCCCACGCGCGGCGTCGTTTCAGCGGCGGCGACCAATGACGGGCGTATCGCCAATGTCTCCGTGCCGATCGGCGCGGCGCTGCTCGGCGCGGCGCAGGCGGTGATTTAGCTCAGCGCGAAAGCACGCGCGGCCAATTGGCGTCGCCGGCGCGGATGAAGCCGGGAATGTCGCGTTCCCAGCGTTGCTGAATTTCGTCATTGTAATTGAGGTAAAGCTTGCCATCGACGATGCGCCAATTGCGCGGGTTGCCGGCGGCTGTGTAGCCCTGGCTCACCGCCCAGGCGCAATAGCCGCCATATTGCGGTAGATAGCGCGAAGGATTGGCGCGGAACGCGGCCAGATGTTCGGCGCTGGCGAAGCGATATTCGTAGCCCTGATGCGTGATGCGATGTTCGGCCAAGCCGCGAACGGGGCGCCCATCGGTGAAATACGCCACCGGATCGTAGCCCCCCACCGCCACGCGCGAGAGCAGCCCGGTATGCACCGGCGCCTGCTGCGCCTGCGCGGGCGAAAGCGAGAGCGCGACGAACAACGCGAACGCGAGAGCGGCGAAAAGCTTACGCATGAGGCGAACTCCTTAAGCGTGCGCCGGCGCGCTAGCGCGCGCGGCTTGTGCGGCGGATGCTGGAACCAACGCTCTGGCCAGATCGCGCGCGAGGCCGATCAGTTCGGCGCGGCGCATGATCAACAGGCCGATCGTGCTCACCCAGATCGTCACGGCTGCGGCGAACAGCCCGCCGCCGTCATTGTTGGGATCAATGCCGAGCGGCGTAAACAGATGAAAGCTCACCGCGCCGGTCATCACCGCCAAACCGATCAGCGCGCCCAGCGCGTTCAGGCGCGCAAAGCGCGGCGCAAGGCCAATTAGCAACAGCGCGGACGCCGCAAGCTCGGCGCTGCCGATCACGTATTGGCTGAACAAGCCCGTATGCCCGAACAGCCCCGGCGCGCCGAGCGATGCGGCCCAGGCGTCAAGCCGGCCGAAGATTTCCTGCGTGCTGGGATGATCGGTAAATTTGTAGCGCAGGCTGTCCAGGAACACGGCGGCCGCGAACAGCGAGATTCCGATCGGCGCGTACCGGCGAATGTGGTGAAGCATGATGCCCTCTCGCCCGAACATTCGGGCGATGAGGCGGGGCGGTTACGTCACCAGCGCAAAACCTTCGATCCGATCGCCGCGCCCAGCGCCGCGCAAAAGCCGATGCCAACCGAATACCAGGTGACGACAAACGCCACCGAATCCGTGGGGCAATACATCGCGTACGCCATCGCCCCCAAGCCGCCCGCGAGCGCCCCAATCGCCGCGCCCGCCAGCGCCAGGCGCGTCGGCGCGAAGGCGCGCATCAGCCAAAGCAGCAGCGCCGCCGCCGGCGCGGCCAGGATCGGGATCAGCACCACGCACCAGGGCGCGCCGCCAACGCCCATCCACATGTCCATGCGCCGCTCCTCCGGCGCGCCCATCAGCGCCACCCCCACCACAAGCGCGGCGAGCGCGAAGAAGACGATCACCGCCGCCAGCCGCCAGCCCAACGGCCGCCCCGGCCGCATCAGGCGCATGGCCAGCGGCAGCACCACCGCCGCCGCCGCCGCCGCGAACAGCGCTTTCATCATCACCGGCATGCGCGCCGCGCCAATATCGGGCCGCACGCCAAGCCCGATCGCCGTCAGCAAAACAGCAACGCCAAGCCCAACCAGCATTGTAATCGCCAGGCGCCGCCGCCAGCGCGGGCGCTCAGCAGGCTCCACGCCCTTGGACAGCATGTCGATAAGCTGATCGGTTTTCATGGGACGCCTGCCTCGGCCATCAGGCGCATCAGCGCCTTCAAGCCGCGATGGATGGACACTTTGATGTCGGATTCGGAAAAGCCGGTGAGCGCGGCCGCTTCGCTGACGCTTTTTTCTTCCAGCTTCACCAATTCGATGGCGCGGCGCTGCTTCTCGGGCAGTTTCGCCAGCAGCGCGGCCACATCGCGCTTGGCGTCGCTGGCGTCATAAGCGGGGTCGGCTTCGCCGGGGTCTTTTCCGTCGAGCGTATCGTGCGCGCGGTGCTTGGCGCGGCGCAGGAAATCGATCAGCCGATAACGCGCGATCGCATAAAGCCAGGCTGTTAGCGGATAGGCGGGGTCGTAGCTGTCGCGCCGGGTATGCAGGGCCACTAGGGTTTCTTGCACAAGGTCTTCCGCGTCTTCAGGCCGCCCGCGCAGGCGGTTGCGGAAAAAGGCGCGCAGCAGGGCGGCCGCCTCCGTCAGGAACGCGCGGTGCGCGGCCTCCTCGCCGGCGAGGCCCTTGAGCAGCAAGGCTCGGAGTTGGGCTTCGTCGGCCATGTCTCCCCAGGGGCTATACGCAGCGGCGCACGCGGCGGTTACGCTTGGTCGTTGGCGAGGTGGGCGGGAAAATTCATGCGCGCGTGCGGCACGCGCACAATCAGCACGCCCCCATCAATCGCGCGATAGAATATTACGTGAGAGGCGCACGCGCGCCTAAGCAAGCCTTCGGCGATTTCGTCGGCTGCGCGGCCGTGATGGGGCTCTGCGGCGAGCGCCTCCATCATGTCGAACAAGCCATCGACATAAGTCTGCGCCCGATGTTCGGACCAAGTTTCGGCCGTGTAGCGCCAGATGTCGCGGCGTCGTCTTCCGCGCGCGGGCTGAGTTCCGCCTTAGGCGCCACGGTTCTTGGCGCGGAGTTCAGCCCTCATTTCAGCAAAAAATTTCTCGCGGTCCAACGGCGTGGGCTCGCCGCTCTCGTCGCCTTCGCGGATCAGCGCGCGCAGGTGCTCAAGCTTGGCATGCTCGGCCTCCAGCAAGCGCAGGCCGGCGCGGATCACCTCGCTGGCCGAGCCGAAGCGCCCGGATGCGACTTGCGCATCAACGAAGCCGGTAAAATGATCTCCCAGCGACACGGATGTATTCTTGCTCATATCCAAGCGCTACCAAAATTTGGTATAACCCGCAAGTTGTACGCTGGCGCGAGGGGAGAAAAGCCAGATGTTCGGCTTTCGAAAGAAGAGCGCGCTTCTGATCGATTTCGACAATGTGTTGGGGATGACCAACGGCGATTTCGTCGCGAGCATTCCCCAATGGCTGGCCTGGCTGGAGGATGGCGGTTTCGATCCGCGCCGCAAGCGGCGCAAATTCGTGGTCAAGCGCGTCTATTGGAACCCGCTTTACGAGCGCTATCGCGCCGCCTTCGAGGCCGCCGGCTTTGAAGCGTTCGCCTGCCGCGCCATCGCGCAAGGCAAGAAAAGCTCCGCCGATATCGTGATCACGCTCGATGCGATGGATATCGCTTGGGATGCGAAGGGATTGAAGGAGGTTGTGCTGCTGACCTCGGACACCGATTTCGTGCCCGTGGTCAATCGCCTGCAGGATCGCAACCTCGATGTCGCCGCGATTGGCAATGAATCGAACCCCACGGCGGCCGTCTATCGCGAGTACGCCGATTTCGTCGTGCTGCGCAGCGCGCTGATGGAGGCGTTCAAGTACGAACGCAAAAAGGCGCGCGCCAAGGCGCCTGCGCCGCCTAAGCCCGTCGCCAAGCCTCAGCCCAAGAAAGCGCCGTCCGCCAAACCGGCCGATCCGTTGGAGATTGCCGCCGATCGCATCGTCAACGCCGCCAAAGGCGCGTTGGGCTCCCAGCTCAGCCGCCAAAGCGTGACGCGCGCATTGGCCGGCGTGCCCGGCTTTTCGCCCACTGGCCCCAATCCGTGGCTCGGCTGCGGCTCGTACCGCGCGCTGCTCCGCAACGTGGCCGAGCGCCGGCGCAAGGAATTGCGCTTGTTCGCGTTCGGCAATGGCGGCGTGTGCGTGGCCTACGCGGCGTCTGACGGCTAAGTGCGCCGGAATGGATCGGCGGGATAAACGCCGACGATTTTCAGCGTCGCGGAGAAGAATTCCAACTCCTCAAGCGCGTTGCGCAAACCCGTCTCTTCCGGGTGGCCTTCCACCTCCGCGAAGAAAAACGCCGCCGCGAACGCGCCGCCTTCGATATAGCTTTCCAGCTTGGTCATGTTCACGCCATTGGTGGCGAAGCCGCCCATCGCTTTGTAAAGCGCCGCCGGCACGTTGCGCACGCGGAAGAGGAAGCTCGTCATGCACGGCCCCGCGTTCGCCTCGGCAAACTCAGCCGTCGGCGAGAAGGTGAGAAAGCGCGTGGTGTTGTGCGGCGCGTCCGCAATGTCGGCCTTCAACACTTTGAGCCCATGGATCTCGCCCGCCAAATTGGAGGCGAGCGCGCCGATGCTGGGATCGCCCAGTTCCACGATCTCGCGCGCGGCGCCGGCGGTGTCGGCGGTCTTCACCGCCGCCACGCCCAACTCGCGCAGCAGCTTGCGGCATTGGCCCAGCGCCTGCGGATGCGAGCGCACGGCCTTCAGCCGCTCCAAACTCGCGCCTGGCAGCCCAAGCAATTGGTGGCGGATCGGCACGAACTTTTCGCCGACAATATAAAGCCCGCTTTCGGGCAGCAGGTGGTGCACGTCGGCCACGCGGCCAAACAGCGAATTCTCGATCGGGATCATCGCATAGCGCGCCTGGCCTTCGCTCACCGCCGCGAATGCGTCTTCAAAGCTGGCGCAGGGCAGCGGCTCGAACGCGGGATAGGTCTCCCGGCAGGCGATGTGTGAATTTGCGCCGAGTTCGCCCTGGAAGGCGATGCGCTGAGTGCCAACATGATCCGTCATAGCGGGGCCGTCGTTACAGGAAGCCGCCGCCAAGCGGTAGGGGCGTTCTCTTATGAGTATGAGCCAGAACCTGGAGAGCGCGATTTTGGCGCAAACGCGCCGCGGCCTGCGCACGCTCCTGGCCGTGCCCGCCGCGCGCGCGGCCCCGCTGGCGCGCGTGGAGGAGCTTGAGGTTCCAGGCGCGGCCGCCCCGCTGCGCGCGCGCTATTATGAAGCGGAGGCCGCCTCCGCCGCGCCGCTGATCGTGTTCTTCCATGGCGGCGGATTCGTCTGCGGCGATATCGATACGCACGATTCCATCTGCTCGTGGCTCGCCAAGGCCTCGCACGGGCGCGTGCTCTCGATCGAGTATCGCCTCGCGCCAGAGACGCGCTTTCCCGGCCAGATCGAGGATGCGCGCGTCGCTTGCGCCTGGGCGTTGGCGAACGCGCCGCGCTTCGGCGCTGCACCCGGCGTCATCGCGCTCGCGGGCGATAGCGCCGGCGCTTATCTCGCCGCGCGCATGAGCTTGGAGCTTAACGCGCAAACGCCCGGCGCGGTCGCGCTGCAAATTTTGCTCTACCCGCTGGTGCATGTTCAGGACACGCTCTGGGCGGAGGAGGAGCTGCGCAATTTCCGCTTTATCGGCCGCGTCGCCTGCCATTACATCGCGCGCAGCCTGGGCGATGAGGCGTTGCCGTCTCTGCTTGAGCTTGATCTCAGCACGGCGCCGGCGACGATCGTGGCCGGCGGGGGCGCGATGGATCCGGTGCGGGCGGATGTCAAAGCGTTCGTCGATGCGCTGCGCCGCGCCGGCGTGGAGGTGATGGAGCGCAAATATCCCGCCCTCATGCATGGCGGGCTGAATTTCACCGCCTATTCAAAAATCGCCACCAACGCGTTGCAGGATGTGGGCGAACTGGCCCGGGCGCATTTCGCGCGTTAAGCGCTGAGGCGCGCCGCGTCTGGGATGTCCTCCGACAACGTCGGTTCGCTGCGCGCCAGGCGCAGCGCCGCCGCACAGAGCGCCTCGCGCGTGGCCGGCTTCACCAGATGCTCGGCCGCGCCCAGGCTGATGGAGCGGCGCCGGTCTTCCTCGATCGAAAGCACGATGATCGGCGTCGCCGCCGTTTCCGGATCGCGCGACAATTCGGAGATCACGCTCCAGCCCGTGCGGTCAGGCAGGTTGATGTCGAGGATGATGAGGTTCGGCTTTTCGCTGCGCGCCAGCGCCACGCCCGCTTCCGCGGTGCGCGCCCCTTGCACGGCGAAGCCCAATTGCGTCAGCGCGCGGATGGCCAGATCGCGCGCGTTGGCTTCATCGTCGATCACCAGCGCCAGAGGCGCATCAGCCGGGCCGACGCGCACGCCGGCGGCGCCTGTCTCTGCGCCGAAGCCTTTGTAGAATTGCGGAATCCAGAGCGTGAAGGTCGCGCCTTGGCCGGGCGCGCTCGTCACCGAAACGTCACCGCCCATCATTTGCGCCATGCGGCGCGTAATCATGAGGCCCAGCCCGGTGCCGCCGAATTGGCGCGAGACGGCGGAATTGGCTTGCTCGAACGGCTGGAACAGGCGCGCCATTTCCTCATCGCTCATGCCGATGCCGGTATCGGCCACCGTGAACACAAGGCGCGCGCCGCCTTCATGATCTTCGCCGCGCATGCTGAAATTCACATGGCCGTTCTTGGTAAACTTGCAGGCGTTCGAGAGCAGATTGAGCAGGCATTGTTTCAGCTTCTGCGCATCGATGAAGCCTTCATCGATGGCGGCGATTTCGCCAAGAAGCTTGTTGGCGTTTTTCTTGGCCAGCGGCTCGGCGGTTTGCAGCGCTTCAAGCGCGATCGCTTCGGGATCGACCGGAGCGGCCAGCACGTCCATGCGTCCGGCTTCAATCTTTGAGAGATCGAGAATGTCGTTGATCAGCGCCAGCAGATGGCGCGCCGACATGTTGATGCGCGCAAGGTCGGCGATCGCGGCGCTGTCGCCGCGGTCCTCGGAATCTTCCGTCAGAATCTCGGCGTAGCCGATGATCGCATTGAGCGGGGTGCGCAGCTCATGGCTCATATTGGCGACGAATTGCGACTTCGCGCGGTTGGCGCTTTCGGCGGAGGCGCGTGCGGCGTCGGCGGCGATTTTCGCCTGCGCGGCTTCGCGCAGCACGTCCAGCGCGCGCGCCATGGCGCCGATTTCGTCCTGCCGCGTCAGGGCCGGGATGTCCTCGTCATAGCGCCCGTCGGCGATGGTGCGGATCGAATGCGAGAGCGATTTGATCGGCGCGACGAGCCCCACCCGCAGCATCGCCACCACAGCCAGCAGCGCGGATAAAAACAAAAGCCCGGCGAGCAGCAGCGTGCCGGTGCGCTCGCCCGCGAGATGATCCGCGCGCTCGCGCAGCATGCGATCCAATTCCTGGGCGCCGCGTTCGCCCAGCGCGTTGATCGCCGCATGCGCGCCCGCCTCGGTGGCGATCAGCCCGCTCATATCCGCGCGCCCGCGCGTGAGCGCGATCTGCGTGCGATCGAGATAAGCGCGGATGTTCGACATCACGGCGATCGCCGCCGGCTCGATGCTCGCTTCAAAACGCCCATCGCTGGCGACAATCTCCTCGGCCGTGCGGCTGAGTTCGCGCGTGGCGCTTTCCAGCACGGCGGCGCGCTGCAGCAGAAGCGCGCGGTCGCTCTCGCTCAAGCGCCGCTGCGCGAAGGCGCGCCCGGCCTCGGCGGTGAGATCGCGCGCTTCGCGCGCCAGAAGGGGGGTGCGCTCATGAATTAGGCTGATGAGGTAATGGCTCGCGCGCTCGGGATCGCGCTGGAGGTGCGTGTTATCGACGATGCGACGCGCAAGATCGGACAACGCCTCCCGCGCCGCGTTCGCGGCCGTGCCGCGCGCGGCTGGATTGCTCATCATCGTGCGCATCGCGGTCAGCGCGCGGGCCACGCATTTTTGCGTGCCCAGCCCGGGGCCCAGGCGCGCTTGCGCCGCCTCCAGATTGCGCATGGCCGCGATCACGCCGTCATTGCGCTCAAGGCCAAGCTGATAGGCGCGCGCCTGCTGATCCAATTGCGCGCGCACGTCGTTGACGATGCGCAGATAAGCGGCGCCCACGCGCTCCTGGCGCGCGATGTCCACGGCGTGCTGCTGCTCAGCGGCCAATTTGCCGGCGACGAATCCCAGCGGGAGCAGGAATAAGGCGAACGCCAGCGCCAGCTTCTGGGCGGTGGTCGCGCTTTGCACTAAGCGCCAAGCCTGATCGCGTGCCTCGCGCGTGCGCGATGCAAAGGTTGCCAACGCCTTCATTCTTTCCCCCGTCCGCGCTGAAAGCGCGGGCCTTGCGCGCACTCATCGCCGGGAAGGGATAATCAGACGTTGCTTGAAGGCGTCGTGAGTCAAAAAATTCGCATGCTGCGGCGCATGCTTCCTAACGCGCGCTAAGAATTTCGCGCGCGGCCGCTAAATCGGCGGGGCTATCGACACCTTTTGGAAATACATCCACCGCGTCGGCGTAAATGCTCATGCCCATTTCCAGCGCGCGCAATTGCTCCAGCTTTTCGCGCAGCTCAAGCGGGGATGGCGGCGCGGCCACAAAGCGCGCCAACGCCTCGCGGCGATACACATAAATGCCGACGTGCCGCTCGATCGGCCCTTCGCCCCACGGCGCGGGTGCGCGCGTGAACGCGAGGCACTTGCCGTCCGCCGCGCGGATCGCTTTCACGACGTTCGGATTGTCGCGCTCGCTCGCATCATCGGAGGGCGAAACCAGCGTGGCGATATCACCCCCGCGCCCCAGCACCGCCACCGCGCGCGCCACATCGGCGGCGCGCATGGTGGGCATGTCGCCCTGCAGGTTCACCGCCACGTCGAAGCGCCCGCCTGGGTCGAACGCCTCCAGCGCGGCGTGCACCCGGTCGGAGCCGGAGGGCAGGTCGGGGTCGGTCAGCGTCACGTTGGCGCCGGCCTTGAGCGCGGCCTCGGCCACCTCTTCCTCCGCCGCCGCCACCAGCACCGGCCCCGCCTTGGCCGCGCGGGCGATCTCGACCATCCAGCCGATCATGGGCTTGCCGGCGATGTCGGCCAGCGGCTTGCCGGGGAGGCGGGTGGAGGCCATGCGGGCGGGGATCACGACAATCGGGTTCATGGAAGCTGCCCTTGCCGTGCGGCGGTTCGCCGCGCAAGGGCGCCGAACGCCCCAGTGCGTCGCCCGGCCCGCTTGAGGCGACGCGCGACGCAGGCCATAAGGCGCCTTTCCGGCGGATTAGCGCGGCAAGGCGGACTCGCATGAGCGACCTCAGGATGAACTCGGTTTTCGGCGTTGTGCTGGCCTCGGTGTTGGGCGTCATGGCCGTGGGCGTGGCCGCGGACGCGGTGATCCACCCGAACTATCCCGAGAAGGCGGGCTTCCTGCCGGAGGTGCAGATCGACGGCCCCACGCCCGGCGGCGCGCCCGCGGGCCCGCCCGATTTCGGCCGCCTCTTCGCCGACCCCGCCGTGCTGGCCGAACTCGTCGGCCGCGGCGAGCGCGTGGTCGCGCAATGCCGCGCTTGCCACACGTTTGAAGCGGGCGGCGCCAACGGCATCGGCCCCGGCATGCACGACGTGTTCGGCCGCGCCGTCGCCAGCCATGGCGGCTTTGCTTATTCCGATGCGATGGTCGCGCATGGCGGCAATTGGGATTATCTGGCGCTCAACGAATTCCTGCGCTCGCCCGCGCAAGCGGTGCGCGGCACCAAGATGGCGTTCGCGGGCTTGCGCAATGATCAGGATCGCGTGGCGATGATCGCGTATCTGCGCTCGATTTCGCCCAACAACGTGCCGTTGCCCGCGCCGCTGCCGGAAGCCGCGCCTGCGGAAGCGACTGAGGGAGCGCCAGCCGAAGCGCCCGCCGCGACGCCGCCGGGCTAAGCAGGGGTTTCATTCGAAACGAAAAACGGCGTCCCGCTCGCGCGAGACGCCGTTTGTTTTGCGTTGGCGCGCGCGCCTTAGGAGGCGAGCTCCAAACGCGGCGCGGGCGCCTGGATTTCATCCGCCAGGATGGTCTGCCCCAGCGTATCCAGGAACAGATCGCCCTTATCGGTGCGCTCCACGAACACGTTGCGCCCGTCTTTCGGGTCGCGCCGGCGCTGGACGAAGCCCAGGCGCGAGAGTGTGTCGAGCGCGCGGGTGATCGCCGGCTTGCCCACATTCAACGCCGCCGCCAGGCCGCGCACGGTGTGCGGGGCCGGCTGCAGGCGCACCGTCATCAGCACGGCCAATTGGCGGGCCGTCAGGTCCGGCGCGTCCGAGCGCACCGTGCTGACGGTGACCCGACGCCACAAATTCAACGCTTCCACTTGATCTCGGACGAGCTCCATGCCGCTCCCCTTTGTTCTAAACACAAGGTTAAGATTCGCTGATTTGGTGGTTCTTGCAAGATCGAAACCACAACATCTTGTGGGAAACGCAACGATCGACCGCAAGGGACAGTTACGCGCCCCAAACGAGCGCGGAGTCGCCAAGGTCGCGGCGCATTCGATTGGCATCCGAAATGATCCGGCCTATCCAGGGAGGAAAGCGGGAGGTCGGCCATGGCTGGTTTCGTTCGCGGCGTGGTGTGGGGCTTGGCGCTGATCGGGGCTGGTTGGCTCGGCGGATCAATCTTTCCCGCGCCCAGCGCCATCACCGCGCCCATCGCGCAACGCGCGCCCGATCTCGCCGCCCGGCTCGGCATCGATGAGGTCACGCTGGACCGGCTGCGCGATTACATGAGCGCCGAACAACTCGCGCATCTGCGCCAGGAAGCCTCCGCGCTCGCGGCGCAAGCGGGCGAGGCGGTGGTGATCGAACGTGACGACGCCGCGTTGCAAAACGCGCTTGCGACCTTGGAAGACACGCCCGTCGTTGTGACGCCGATCTCAACCGCGCCCGCCGCACCCGCGGCGCCGACGCCGAGCGTGTTTGAATCCGTGCTGTTGCTGTGCCCCGGCATGCGCGTGTCGAACGCGCCCGCCGCCGATGGTGCGCGCCGCGTCAACAATTATGCGCCGCTCGTTTCGGTGAATGGCGTGACTTTGGCGGCGAACCCCACGCGCGGGGCGTGTTTATCGTCCGCGTTCGGCCCGCGCGGGCGCGGCCAGCATCGCGGCGTCGATTATTATTCCGCAACGGGCGGGCCGATCTTCGCCGCCGGCGAAGGCGCGGTTGTGGAGCGCAAATATCGCGACGATTACGGCAACATGCTGCTGATCGATCATGGCCAGGGCGTGTTCACGCGCTACGCGCATCTTTCCAGTTTCGCGCCGGATGCGCTGGTGGGCGCGCGCGTGGTCGCGGGCCAGCAGATCGGCC
Source organism: uncultured Terricaulis sp. (assembly GCA_964635925.1). Classification (GTDB taxonomy): domain Bacteria; phylum Pseudomonadota; class Alphaproteobacteria; order Caulobacterales; family Aquidulcibacteraceae; genus Vitreimonas. Next base: position 13,305 of record CAZWQS010000011.1, read on the forward strand.
TCATGGGCAACACCGCCGCCTACACGATCCCGATCCATCTGCACTACGAGGTGCTGCTCGGCGATTACGATACGCCCGCGCAATCGTTCGGCCTGGAAGCGCGCTCGCCCTTCGCGCTCGAGGCGGCGCGCTAGGGCCGCCCTGCAATTTTTTTGAATCGAATCGAACCAAACAGCGCGCTCGGGCGACGTCAGAGGCGGAAGGGTGGTGTCTGTGCAGCGTGGTTTGGACCAAGCTCTGGACGAATATCTCGTCCTGAGCGCCCAGGCCGGGTCGCGCGACGCCTTCGCCCATCTGGCGCGGCGTTGGACGCCCAAGCTCCAAGCGTTCGCCGCGCGCGTGCTGTCGCAACAGGAGGCCGCGAACGATGTGGTTCAGGAAACATGGGCGAGCGCTTGGCGCGGGCTTGGCGGGCTTGACGACCCGGCCCGCTGGCGCGCCTGGCTCTACGCCATCGCCCACCGCAAGTGCGCGGACGTGCTCCGCGCCAAATATCGCGGCCGCCGGCTTGAAGCCGCGCTCGGCGAGGGTGCGAGCGAAAGCAGCGGCGATGAGGAAGGGCGCGCCGATGCGCGCCTTGATCTGGCGCGGGCGATGGCGCGCCTGCCGGCCGAGCAGCGCGTGGCCGTCAGCCTCTATTTTGGCGAAGAGATGAGTGTCGCTGAGATCGCCGAGGCCACGGGCGCGCCCGTGGGCACAGTGAAATCCCGTTTGTTCGCCGCGCGCCAGGCGCTGCGCGGTCATCTTGAAGGTGCAGTAAAATGACCAACCTTGATCAAGCCATCCGCCAGGCGCTTTCAGCGGAAGATAAAGCGTTCCTCGACAAGCTCGATAAGGAAACGCCGATTGACGATGTGTTCGGCGCGTTTCAGGGCCGTTACGGCGCACTCAATGTGTTCGCCGCGCTCATCACTTTCGCGCTATTTGGCGTGTTCATCTATTGCGCATGGAGCGCGTTCGGCGCGGCGCAGATGCGCGAGACAATGCTCTGGGGCTTTGGCGCGAGCTTGGCGATGCTGGGCGTGGCTATGTTGAAAATCTATTTCTGGATGGAGATGCACAAGAACCAGGTGCTGCGCGAATTGAAGCGCCTTGAGCTTCAGATCGCGCGGCTGCGCCAGGGTTAGCGCCGCCGCTGCGGCCAGGCCGCGCATGCGATCAGCAGCGCGCCCGCCAGCAAATAGGGCGCGCTCGGCCCAACCTCATAGACCACCGCGCCGACGAACGGCCCCAGCACCATGCCTAAACCCTGCGCCGCCGCGACCGATCCCGCCGCCGCGCCTTGCTCATGCGGCTCCACCGAATTGGCGGCGAGCGCCGAGAAGGATGGAAACACCCAGCCCATGCCGAACGCGGCCACGAAATACGCGGCGCAAAGCGTGGCGACGCTGTCTGTGAAAGCAACGCCAAGGAAGCCGACGGCGCCGACTACGCAGCCCGCGCGGATAAACATGCGCGGCGACCAGCGGATACGCCCCACCAGCATTTGCGCGCCAATCAGCGCAACGCCGACGGACGTGAGCGCCAGCCCCGCGGCTTGCGCGGCCGGGCCTGCCTCCAGGCCCAGTCGATCCAATGCGAAAAAGCCGACCACGATCTGCGCTACCGAAACCGCGAACATCGCACAGAACGCCGTCGCCATCGGCCGCAGCAGCCGCGTGTCGTTAAAGCGCACGCGCGGCGGGGCGGTCGCGGCGCGCGCGCCGTCGCGCGGCAGAACGCGCCAAGCCAGCACCAGCGCCGCCAGCGGCAGCAGGGCGGTGATAAACAGCGGCAGCGTCAAACTGATTTGCGCCAGCAATCCCGCGGCGGCGGGGCCGATCGCCATGCCGCTGGCGTTCGCCGCGCCGAACGCCGCCATCGCGCCGGCGCGCTTTTCCGCCGGCAGATGATCGGCCAGCAGCGCGAACGTCGTCGGCGGCACGCCGGCGTAGAACGCGCCCATCGCGCTGCGCCAGATCATCATGCCGAGAAACGAAATGATCGCGGCCGGCACGACGTGCAGCGCCCATTCCATGAAAACGCACAAAAGCGCGTAGGACGCCGCGCATCCGGCCATGCACGTAAGCAGCACCGCGCGCCGGCCCACGCGGTCGCTGCGCCGGCCCCAATAGGGCGCCAGCCCCATCCACAGCACGCCGGAAACGGTCACCGCCGCGCCCGCTTGCCAGGCGGCCATGCCCAATTCGCGCGAGATCGGCCCGATCAACGCGACGAACGCCATCATCGACATGGAGAATGTCGCGCCCACCAGCAGCAGAGGCGCGATTTTGAGACGCTGCGTTTGCGCAGGCGCGGCGTGCGTATCGGGCATCAGGTTCCCCTCGCGCCGGCCAGCGCTCTTTAGCGATCGCCCCGATATGGGGCGCTGGCGCCGCCCCGGCAAGCGCTATCCGAACCGCGCTTTCAGCACGCTCCAGCACGCGCGCAGCGCTTGGGCTTCTCCGCCGCTGGGGCGGGCGGGCTTTTCCTTGGGCGCCCAGGCGAAAATGTCGAAATGCGCCCACGTGCTGACGTTCACGAACCGGCGCAAAAACAGCGCGCCGTAGATCGAGCCCGCGAACGCGCCATCGCCGGTGTTTTTCATGTCGGCGATGGGCGAGTCCATGTCGCCTTCATAGGCGTCCCATAACGGCATGCGCCAAATCGGGTCGCTGGTATCGAGCGACGCCTGCGCCAGTTCACCCGCCAGCGTTTCATCGCCAGTGTAGAAGGGCGGCAAGTCGGGGCCGAGCGCGGTGCGCGCCGCCCCCGTCAGCGTCGCGAAATCAAGCAGCAGCGCCGGGCTATCCTCGCACGCGCGCGCCAGCGCATCGGCCAGGACGAGGCGCCCCTCCGCATCCGTATTGTCGATCTCGATGGTTGGGCCTTTGCGGCTCTTGATGATGTCGCCGGGGCGGAATGCATTGCCGGCGATGGAATTCTCCACCACCGCCAAAAACACATCGAGCTTCACCGCGAGCTTCGCATCCATGATAATTTGCGCCAGCGCCAGCGCGTGCGCGGCCCCGCCCATATCCTTTTTCATCATGCGCATGCCTGCGGCGGGTTTGATGTCGAGTCCGCCAGTGTCGAATGTCACGCCCTTGCCTGCCAGCGCCACGCGCGGTGCGCCGGCTTCGCCCCACGAGAGATGCAGAATGCGCGGCGCTTCGGCGGCGGCGCGGCCGACGGCGTGGATCAGCGGATAATTCTCGGCGATGAGATCATCGCCCACGATAGCGCTCAGCGTCGCGCCATGCGCGTCGGCCACGCGTTGCGCGGCTTCATGCAGCGCCTCCGGCCCCATATCGTTGGTCGGCGTATTGACCAGATCGCGCGCCAGCCAAGAACCGCGCACCACGCGTGCGGCCTCGGCCATGTCCGCGCCTTCCGGCGCCGCCAGCAGCGGGGCCGGGCGCTTGCGCTTTTTGTAGCGGTCGAACGCATAAGCGCCGAGGCCCCAGGCGATCGCCATGGCGGTGGGCGCAAACTCTTTCGGCGCAAACGCGATCCGATAATCGCCGGCCGGCAGGTGCTGCGCCAGCGCGCCGACTACTTGCGCATTGGCTTTATCGCCCGCGCCGAACAGGACACGCTCGATCGCGCCATCGGTGGCGGGCACGACCAGGATGCGCCCATTCTGCGCCTGGAAATCATGCGCGGCGGCCATGCGGCGCAGCGTTTCGGAGTGGCGCTCGATCCAAGGGGCCCATTCGCTCGTGCGCAGAATGTGGATCGGCGTGGCGGGCGCGGCCGGATCGGCCAGATAGGGCAGGGACATGGGGCCGTTTCCTAACGCGCCGTTAGCGCTTTGTTGAGCTTGTCGGCGCAGCTTCTGGGCGAATTGTTAGGATTCGCCGCCGATGTCGCGCCTGCCGCTCGCCGCCTTGCTCGCCGCCTCCGCCCTGTCGGGCTGCGCCGCCCTGGGCGGCGCGGAGGAGGCTGCGCAGGAAGCCGCCGCGTATCAGCCTTCCCGCCCGGTGGACCGCGCCGCGCGCCAGCAGATCACGCGCGAGGACGTGTTGACGCAAATGGCCTTCTGGGCCGGCGAATATCAGACCTTCCCGAACGATTTGGAGGCCGCGCAACGCTTCGCCGACGCCTTGCGCCGCGGCGGGCGCGCTGATCGCGCCGCCCAGATCGCCGCTGAATCGCTGCAGCGTTTCCAGAACGACCCGCAATTGCTCACCACGCTCGGCTACGCCGCGCTGGCGGCTGAGCGCCCGCAGGATGCGCTACGCCCGCTCGCCATGGTCGCCCAGGCCGAGCCCGCCAATTGGCGCGTGCGCTCAGCACTGGGCGCCGCGCTCGATCAGCTCGGCCGCTTCCAGGAAGCGCGCATGGCGTATCAGGAAGCGCTGGCGATCGAGCCGAACAATCCGCGCATTCTCACCAATCTCGGCGTCTCGCACATTCTGGCCGGCGAACCGGCGGCGGCCGAGCCGATTTTGCGCCAAGCCGTAGCGCTGCCCAACGCGCCGGTCGAAGCGCGCCAGAACCTCGCCATCGCGCTCGCGCTCACCGGTCGCTTTGCGGAGGCCGAGCAATTGCAGCGCGTGGATCTGCCGCCCGCGCAAGCGGCGGCGAACGTGGCCTATCTGCGCGGCTTGCTCAGCGACGGCCGCCGCTGGGGCGATCTCGGCGGCAGCTAACTCAAACCCAGCGCCGCACGCGCTTCATGTATGCGTCGTACGCCTCGCCGAACTGGCGGCGCATTTTGGCTTCCTCAAACGGAATGAACGCCCAGTTCAGCACCGCGAACATCAGCGCCGGCGCGGCGAACATCGGCGCGCGCCCCAGCAGGAACGCAAAGCCCAGACACATCACCACCATGGCGATATACATCGGGTTGCGCGTCAGCCCGAACAGGCCATCGGTGACAAGCGCGTTGTTGATGGTGGAATCCGGCAAAATCTGCGTGTTGGCGAACCAGAATTGCCCCATCGCGCCCAACAGCAGCGTCAGCGAAGCGGCGATGATCGCAAGCCCGACTGGGCGCGTCGCCAGCGGCTCAAGCGCGTTGAAGCCCGGCGCGAAGCTGAGCGCGAATGTGCCCACAAGGAAGAGAAGCGCCCAAAAGGGCGGCGCAACGTGCACCATCAGCGCGCGCCCGCCCCAGTCGCGGCCCAAGCCGCGGCGTTCGACACGTTTCGCATGATCCCCTCCACCCTTCGCCTTACAGCCAGCGCCGCACGCGCCGCGCATAAGCGTCGAACGCATCCCCGAATTGGCGGCGCATTTTGGCTTCCTCAAACGGAATGAAAACCCCGTTCGCGACCGCGAACATCAAAAATGGAGCCGCCAGCATCGTCATGCGCTCCATCCAGAGCGCCCCGCCCAGGCAGAACACCACCATGCCCAGATACATCGGGTTGCGCGAGATCGCGAACAGCCCGCTGGTGACGAGCGCGTCATTCGTGGGCGAATTGGGCAGCAATTGCGTATTCGCCAGGCGGAATTGCAGCATCGCCGCGAACACAAGCGCGAGCGCGGCGATGATCACGATGAGGCCCAGCGGCCGCGTCTCCAGCGCGGGTAGAGTGCTCAGCCCTGGCGCGAAGCTCAGCCCGTACGTCGCCGCCAGGCACAACAGCGCCCAAAGCGGCGGCGGGATGGCGCGCACTTAGTGCTGGCTCTTCGGCAGCCGCACCACGAGCCCGTCGAGCGCCGCGCTCACCTTGATCTGGCACGAGAGGCGCGAATTGGTTTCCACGTCATTGGCGAAATCCAGCATCGATTGCTCCATGCTCGAGGCGTCGCCGGTTTTCGCCAGCCAATCGGGATCGACATACACATGGCAGGTCGCGCACGCGCACGCGCCGCCGCAATCGGCGTCGATGCCCGGCACCGCGTGCTTCACCGCCGCTTCCATGACCGTCTGCCCCTCAGGCGCGTCGATGACGTGCTCTTTGCCCGAGTGCTCGATGTAGGTGATCTTCGGCATGCGTTTTCCTGCGCCCTTTAATTAGCCTGCGGCGGCGACGATTTCTTTCATCGGCCGGCTCATGTCGGCAATCGCCTCCGGCGTCACGGTGAGGCCCTTATGGATGAGGGCCTTCGCCCCCAGAAACTCCGCCGGGCGGTTCACCGCATCGACCGCGATCAATTGCGCCCCCTTGTAGTAGAAGGCCGCGAACGCGCGGTCAGCCATGACGCCACGGAACACGACATGGTCATATCCAGTGAACAGCCCCGCGATTTGCAGCTTGAGATCGTATTGATCCGACCAGAACCAAGGCGTCTCCAGCGCCGCTTCCTTGCCGAGGATCGTCGCCGCCACGATTTTCGCGCCTTCGATGGCGTTGTGCACGCTCTCCAGGCGGCACTGGCGCCCGTCATAATGCGCGATCGGGCGGCTGGCGCAGTCGCCGATGGCGAAGATCGCGGGATCGTCCGTGCGGCACTGCGCGTCGGTGACGATTCCGTTGTCCACCTTGAGATTGCAGTGCTGCGCCAGCGTCGTTTCCGGGTTCACGCCGATGCCGGTCAACACGATGTCGGCGGGGATTTCCGTCCCGTCGGCCAAGCCTACCGCGCGCACGCGGTCTTGGCCTTTGATGACGGCGGGCTGCCCGCCCAGCACGAAGCGCACGCCCTGGCGGGTGTGCTCGTCCAGGAAGAAGCCGGCGACCTCGGGGCTCGTCACGCGCGCCAGCGGGCGCACGGCGGTTTCGATCACCGTGACCTCAAGCCCCATCTGGCGCGCCACCGCCGCGCCTTCGAGCCCAATATAGCCCGCCCCGATCACCACCAGCTTCGCGCCGGCGACGAACGCGGGCTTCATCGCGTCCACATCCGCGGCGGTACGAAAAAGGTGCACGCCTTCTAGATCCGCGCCGGCAAGGCTCAGCTTGCGCGGGCGCGCGCCGGTGGCCAGCACCAGCGCGTCGTAAGCCAGCTCGCGCCCGCCCTCGAGCCGCACGCGCTTGCCCGCCCGGTCGATCCAGACCGCCCTTATGCCGGTCAGCAGGGCGATGTTCTCATCGGCATAGACATTGGCCGGGCGCAGCAGCAGGCGCTCCATCCCGAACTCGCCGGCCAGGTATTTCTTGGAGAGGGGCGGGCGCTGATAGGGCGGGACCGGCTCGTCGCCGATCAGCGTGATCTCGCCGGCGAAGCCGCCTTGGCGCAGGCGCTGGGCCGTTTCGCCGCCGGCCTGGCCGGCGCCGAGGATGATGACGCGCTTGATTTCGTTCGTTTCCATGGGCGGCAAGGTTTTGAAGGCAATGCTGCGCGGGCGCAAGCGGGCCTTGATGCCGCGCCGGCCCCCTGCCAGCATTACCCCCCGTGAGCGCACAAGCCCTTGCCGATTCGCGTGAAATCGCGCTGCCCGACGCCGCCGCCACGCTGGCGTTGGGCCGGCGCGTCGGCGCGCGCCTCGGCGCGGGCGATGTGGTGTGCCTGACCGGGGGGCTGGGCGCGGGCAAGACAACGCTCGCCCGCGGCGCCATCGAAGCTTGGACCGGCGAAGCCGAGGAGGCGCCGAGCCCCACCTACACCCTGGTGCAAACCTACGAGGGCGAACGCGGCGAGCTTTGGCATTGCGACCTCTACCGGCTGAAGCGCCCGGAGGACGCGTTCGAGCTTGGCCTGGAGGATGCGTTCGTTAGCGCCGCCAGCTTGATCGAGTGGCCTGAGCGCCTCGGCGGTGCGTTGCCGCGCGATCGGCTCGATATCGACCTCGCGCCCGAGGCCGAAGGCCGGCGCGCCACATTAAAAGCGCACGGCGCCTGGAGAACCCGCCTCGATGCGATCTGACGCGCTCGCGCGCCTGCTTGAGCAAACCGGCTTCGCCGAAGCCGCACGCGACCCGCTTCCGGGCGATGCGTCCACGCGCCGGTATGAGCGACTCATCCTGCCGCGCCGCCGCGCCATGTTGATGGACGCGCCGCGCAGCAACGAAAGCGCCCCGTGCCCGCCCGGCGCCACACCGGCGGAGCGGCGTCTGCTGGGCTGGAACGCAACCTCGCGACTGGCCGCTTCACGCGTGGAAGCCTTTGTCGCTGTCGCCAACCATCTGCGCGCGCTCGGCCTTGCCGCGCCGGAGATTTACGGCGCCGACGCCGAGGCCGGCTACGCCGTAATCGAAGATCTTGGCGATAGCCTCTACGCACAAGTGATCCCGCAGGGCGCGGATGAAAACGCGCTCTACGCCGAAGCCGCGCGCGTGCTCGCCGCCGTGCACAAGGCGCCGATCCCGCAAAAGCTCGACGCGCCCGGCGGCGCCTGGCCGCTGCTGGAATATGACGCGCTCGCGCTTGAGGTGAACGCGGATCTGTTCGTTGAATGGCTGCCGCAAGCGGCGGACGTGCGTATTGATGATTCAGCGCGCGCGCGCTGGGAAAAAGTCCGCGATGGCCTGATCGTCAAAGCGCTGGGCTTCCCGCGCGCGTTCACGATCCGCGATTATCACGCTGAAAACCTGCTCTGGATGCCTGAGCGCGAAGGCTTGCAGCGTGTGGGCCTGTTGGATTTCCAGGACGCCGTGCGCGGCTGGCGCGCCTGGGATTTCGCCATGCTGCTGCATGACGCCCGACGCGATGTGTCGCGCGCCGCGGCCGACGCCGCTATTCGCGCCTATCTCGATGAGACCGGCGCGAGCGAGGCGGATTTCCGCCGCGAGCTTTGCGTGCTGGGCGCGATCAACGCGATGCGCATTCTCGGCATCTTCGCGCGCTTGGCCGCGCGCGACGGCAAGCAGCGTTATCTCTCCTTCATGCCGCGCGAATGGGGCCATCTCGCGCGCACGCTTGAGCATCCTTCGCTGGCCGATGCGCGCGATTTTGTGAACACGGTCGCGCGTCCGTACTTGGAGCAAGCGGCGTGATGCAGGCGGACGGCCCCCCTTGGACCGCCGGCGCCCTCGCCGGCATGGCGCCGCGCCAACCCACACGCCCCGGCGTGCGGCCGCCGAGGCCGGCGCCGGCGAGGGCGCCGGCGGTCCAAGTGAGGTCGCGCCAATGATCCCGCACACCGCCATGGTTCTGGCCGCGGGGCTCGGCACCCGCATGCGCCCGCTCACCAATGATCGCCCCAAGGCGCTTGTCACTGTGCATGGGCGCGCTTTGATCGATCACGTGCTGGATCGCCTGATCGGCGCGGGCGTCAAGCGTGCGGTGGTCAACGTGCACGCGTTCGCTGATCTGCTGGAAGCGCATGTGAAGCGCCGCACCGATATCGAGATCGTCATCTCCGACGAGCGCGCCCGCCTCATGGAAACGGGCGGCGGCGTCAAGCAAGCGCGGCCTCTGCTGGGCGATGATCCGATCATCGTTTGCAACATCGATAGCGTCTGGGATGAGCCCGCCGGCCCCGCCATTGCGCGCCTGGCGCAAGGCTTTGATCCGTCGCGCATGGGCGCGCGGCTCATGCTGGCGGCGATGGATGCATGCCTCGGCTTTGAAGGCGCCGGCGATTTCTTCATGGACAGCGAGGGCGCGCTGCTCTTCCGCGATAAGCTCCCGCACAGCCCCTGGGCCTATATGGGCGCGCAGATCATCGATCCCGCAATGGTCGATGGCGAGCCTTTGGAGCCGTTCTCTTTCACGCGCATCTGGCGCCGCCTCGCGCATGAAGGGCGCCTCTATGGCGCCCCGCTCGGCGGGTTCTGGATGCATGTCGGCGATCCTCAAGCACGAGAGGAGGCTGAAGCGCGCTTGGCCAACGCGGCATGAGCGCGCTGTTTTCGGGCCCCGCGCCGCGCATCCGGGCCGCGCCCGCCTCGGCGCCGTTTCTCGATCTGCTCGCCGCCGCCATGGTGGAGGCGCTCTATCGCGCCGACGATCCGTTCTCGCTCTCCGATGCATTGGTGCTTCTGCCCAACCGGCGCGCCGCGCGCGGCCTAATGGATGCGTTCGCGCGTCAGCTCGGCGGCGCTGCGCTTCTGCCCGCCATCCGCCCGCTGGGCGATCCGCATGTGGATGACGATCCCGATGTCTGGGGCGCCGATCCGATCGGCGACGACATCGCGCCCCCGATCGATAAGCTCGCCCGCCGCATGGAGCTCGCCGCGCTGATCCGCGCGCGCGACAAAGCCGAGAACGGCGTGGAAGACCCGGTGCGCGCGCTCGCCCTGGCGGACGAACTCGCGCGCCTGCTCGATAGCGCGGCGACCGTGGATCACGTGGCGTGGGATCAATTGCGTGGCCTCGTTACCGAGCTTGAATTGGCGCGCCACTGGGAGCGCTCGGCCGCGTTCCTTGACATCATCGCCACCTATTGGCCGCTGCACCTGCAAGAGCGCGGCTTAAGCGATTTCGCCGCCCATGGCGCGGCCATCCGCAAAGCGCTCGGCGCGCGCTGGGCCGCGGAGCCGCCGCAGCGTCCGGTGATTATCGCCGGCTCCACCGGCTCGATCGCCACCACGCGCGAGCTCATGCGCGTCGTCGCGCACTTGCCGCAAGGCGTGGTCATCCTGCCGGGCCTCGACACTGATCTGGATGACGGCGCCTGGGATGCGATCACCGATCAGCATCCGCAATTTGCATTGAAGGAAACGCTCGCCACGCTCGGCGTCGATCGGCGCGACATCGCCCCGTTCGGCGCGGAAACGCCCAAGGGCCGCGCCCGGCGCGTGCTGATGCGCGAAGCGCTCGCGCCCGCCGAAAAAACTGCCGACTGGCTGACGCGCCTCGCCGCCGCCGGCGGGGCCGCGTTCGTGGCCGAAGGCGCCGAGGGGCTTTCGCTGATCGAAGCCGCCACCGAAGATCAAGAAGCCGCCGCCATCGCGCTTTTGATGCGCGAAGCTTTGGAAACGCCGGGCCGCACCGCCGCGCTCGTCACGCCGGATGTCGGCCTGGCGCGGCGCGTGGAATCCAAGCTCGCGCGCTGGGGCGTCACGCCCGCCGTCTCGCACGGGCGCCCGCTGCGCGAAAGCGAAGCCGGCGCGCTGATCGCGCTTTTGTGCGATCTCGCGCTCGATGAAGCCGATCCGGTTTCGCTCGCGGGTCTCTTCAAGCATCCGCGCGTCACGCTCGCGCGCGATACGGGCGCGCGCACGACAATTGAGCACCGCACGCTGCGCGGCCCGCGCCGCCACGATAATCTGGCCGATCTCGCCGCGCTGCTCGCCGAGTTCCCGCGTGCGCAAGCGATCGTGGAAAGCACGCGCCAAGCGCTCGCCCCGCTTTCGGCGCTGGGCGGCGCGATCGATCTTTCGCGCTTCACCGAAGCTGTGCTCGCCAGCGCCGACGCGGTGAGCGGCGGCCTCGCCTGGATCGGCGCGGACGGCGATGACGCGCTCAAGCTCTTGCAGGAAGCCGGCCAGCACGGCGCATCGCTTGGCCCTATGCCGGCGCATGCGGCGCCGCGCGTGCTGCTGCAATTGATGCAAGGGCGCGAAACCCCGCCCGCGCCGGGCGATGAGGCGCGCGCCGCCATTTGGGGCCCGCTTGAAGCGCGCTTGCAGCGGCGCGATCTCATGATCCTTGGCGGCTTGAACGAAGGCCAATGGCCCGCGCCCGCGCCTGAGGATCCGTTTCTCTCCCGCCCCATGCGCGACAAGCTGGGCTTGCCCTCGCTCGATCAGCGCATCGGCCTTGCCGCGCACGATTTCGCGCAATTGATCTCCGGCCCCCAAGTGGTGCTGACGCGCGCGCTGCGCCGCGAAGGCGCGCCCACGCTCGCCTCGCGCTGGCTGTGGCGGCTGCAAACGCTCGTTGAAGGCGCCAAAACGCAGCTCGCGCGCAGGGATGATGTGATCGCCTGGGCGCATGCGCTGGATGAGCCGGCGGAAGATCGCCCGCTGAAAATTCCCGCGCCGCGCGCGGGGCGCCTCGCGCGCATTTCCGTCACGCAAGTGGAAACGCTGATCCGCGATCCTTACGCGGTTTACGCCACGCGCATCCTCGGTCTGCAGGTGCTCGATCCGATCGGCAAACCCGCCAGCCACCGCGAGCGCGGCAACGCCGTGCACAAAGCCATCGAACGCTTCGAGGATGGCGATAATCACGGCGAGCTGCTGAGCCTGCTGGACGAAGAACTGAAACGCCATGGCGTGGCCCCCGAGCGCCGCGCGGCTGAGCGCGAGCGCCTGGTGGCCTCCGCCAATGTGTTGATCGACTGGTTCGCCGAACGCCGCATGAAGGCGCAAGTGGTGTTTCGCGAATGCAAGGGCGTGCTGAAGGTCGCCGGCGTCGAACTTTCCGGCATCGCCGACCGCATCGAGATCGGCCCCCGCCACGCCGCGATTCTCGATTTCAAAACCGGCAAGCCGCCCACCACCGCGCAAGTCAAAACGTTCGCGCCGCAATTGCCGCTCGAAGCAGCCATGCTGGCGCGCGGCGCCTTCGTGCGCAAAGTGAACGGCGGAGAGATCCCAATCGCCGCCGCGCGCACGAACGAACTGACCTATTGGTGGTTCGGCGGCGCGAAGCCCCAATCGATCGAGCTTGATCTCGATCCGATGGAGGAGGGCGAAAAGGCGCTCGCCAACCTTGAGGAGATGTTGCTGGCCTATGCGCGCCCCACGCAGGCGTTCTACTCCAAGCCGCGCGTGCAATTCCTCAAAAGCCACACCGGGCGCATCTACACCGATTTCGATCATCTGGCCCGCCGCAAGGAATGGGCCGACGCCGACGGGGGCGAGGAATGAGCGACACCGCCCGCCGCGAGGCTGATCAGAATCAGCGCCGCGCCGCCGATCCCGCGTTCTCGGTGTTCGTCACCGCCAATGCCGGCTCGGGCAAAACCAAAGTGCTGGTCGACCGCATCGCGCGCCTGCTGCTCGCGGGCTCCAAGCCCTCGGCGTTTTTGTGCATCACTTACACCACGGCCGCCGCCGCCGAGATGCAGCGGCGCTTGTTTGAGCGGCTGGGCAAATGGTGCGTCGCCGACGATGAGACGCTGAAAGCCGAACTCGCCGCTTTGGGCGAGGCGAAGGCCGATTTGCCCAAAGCGCGCGCGCTGTTCGCGCAGGCGCTGGAAACGCCGGGCGGGCTCAAGATTCAAACCATCCACGCCTTCTGCGAGCGCCTGCTGGCGCGCTTTCCGCTCGAAGCGGGCGTGGCGCCGGGGTTTGACATCGCCGACGAAAGCCGCGCCGCCGCGCTGCTCGGTGAAGCGCGCGCCGCCGCCGCGTTGGCGGATGACGCCCCGCGCCAAGCCTTCCGCCGCTTCGCAGGCAAGCTGGGCGGGGAGCAGTTAGAAGCTTTGCTCGATCGCCTGGCGCTGAAGCGCGCGGAATTCCATCGCTTCAACGCCCGCCATCAGGGCTTCATCTTCGCCGACGCCGCCATCCGCGACCGCCACGGCGCGCGCGAAAGCGCGGACGCCTTGCGCGTCAGGTTCGCCATTACGCTGAATTGGGCCGATCTTGAACGCGCCGCAGCGCATCTCGTGAAAGGCAGCGCGCAGGATCAGGCGTGGGCGCGCGGCTTGAACGCCGCGTTCGTCAGCCGTGACGCAAGCGATGCCGGGGGCGTGTTGGATGCTTGCCTTGACGCCGCGCTCACCGACGGAAAGCCGCGCAAAAAGCTTGCGACCAAAGCGATCCAAACGGCCCATCCCTGGATCAATCCGCTGCTCGAACGTTTCATGGACGATTGCCTCGAAGCGCGCGCGCAGCTCAACGCCATCGAGCGCGCCGAGGATGCGGCCGCCGCTTTGGCGCTCGCGCTCAAGCTCGATGAAGCGTACGAAGCCGCCAAGCACCGCACCGGCGCGCTCGATTTCGATGATCTGATCGAACATGCGCAGGCGTTGCTGCAACGCTCCGCCGCCGCGCCCTGGGTGCTTTACAAGCTGGATGGGGGGCTTGATCACATCCTGATCGATGAAGGCCAGGACACCAGCCCCGCGCAATGGGAGCTGATCCAGCCGCTGCAGGATGAATTCTTCGCCGGCGCCGGCGTGCGTCCGCGCCCGCGCACTGTGTTCGCCGTCGGCGATCCCAAGCAGAGCATTTACGGCTTCCAAGGCGCCGATCCCGCGCGCTTCCTGCGCGAAGCGCAGGCGCTGTCGCAGCGTGCGCATGCGGCGGGCAAGGCTTTCACCGCGCCGGAATTGCGCACCTCGTTCCGCTCCGCGCCGGAAATCCTGCGCGTGGTGGATGAGGCGATGAAGGGCAAGCCGCTGATCGCCGGCCCTGGCGGCGACGACATCGCCGCCCACCTCGCGGCGCGCGACGATGCGCTGGGTGTGGTCGAGGTGTGGCCCGTGCTGCGCCGGCCCGAAGCGCCGCCCGCGCGCGCCTGGGATGCGCCGATGGACGTGCAAACCGAAGCCAGCGTGCACGCCGATCTCGCCAAGCATGTCGCGCTGCGCATCAAGGGCATGATCGCCGCCCGCGAAGCGGTGTGGGATAAGGCGGCGCGCGGCGCGCGCGCGATGCACGCGGGCGATGTGCTCGCGCTGGTGCGTAAGCGCTCGGCGCTGTTTTACGAACTGATCAAGGCGTTCAAGCGCGAAGGCATGCCGGTCGCGGGCGCGGACCGCATGGTGCTGCATGACGAACTCGCGGTGGAGGATGCGCTGGCGCTCATGCGCGTGGCGCTCGATCCCGCCGACGATCTCTCGCTCGCCTGCGTGCTGAAGGGCCCCTGGTGCAATCTCGATGACGACGATCGGGATATTTATCCGCTCGCCGGCAACCGCGAACGCGGCGAGACGTTGCACGCGCGCCTCATGGCCAGCGCCGATCCGCGCTATGCGCCGGCGCAAGCGTTTGTGGGCGACCTCACATCCCGCGCCGGCGCGGATGCGTTCGCGTTTTTGAGCTGGGCGCTCGAAACGCCCGGCGCCGGCGGCGCCACGGGTTGGGAAAACGTGTTCGCCCGCATCGGCGCCGAAGCGCGCGATCCGCTGGAGGAGCTGCTGCAACGCGCCTTGAAGCCCGGCGCCTTCGCCGCGCCCACGTTGCAGCGTTTCCTTTATGACATGGAACTCGACGCCATCCAGGTGAAACGCGAACTCGAAGCGGAATCCGGCGCCGTGCGCGTGATGACCGTGCACGGCGCCAAGGGCCTGGAAGCGCCCGTGGTTATCCTGCCCGACACCACCGGCAAAGCCGGCGACGGGCCCGATAACGGCCTCATGTTTGACGATGAAGGCGGCCCCTTCATCTCCATGCGCAAGAGCGACGACGATGCGCTCACTGCCGCCGCCCGCGCCGCGCACGCCGCGCGCGAATTGAGCGAGCATTGGCGCCTGCTCTATGTGGCGATGACGCGCGCGCGCGATCGCCTCATCGTTTGCGGCGTGCAGCATGGCAATGCTGGTGCAGGCGAAACCGAAGATAGTTGGCGCAAGGCGGCGGAAGAGGCGGTCGTGGCGCTCGGCGCTGAAGCGATCGAAACACCCGCCGGCCAAGGCTGGCGCCTTGGCGCCGCGCAAAGCGCGCCCGCGCTTGAAGCCGCAAACGCAGGCGCGCATGCATTGCCGGCCTGGGCGAAAACGCCAGCGCCCGGCGCAACGCGCGCTGCGTCCGCCGCGCCTTCGCGCGCCGCGCATGCGCCGCTTCTGTCGCCGCGCGGCGATGGGCAAAAGCGTTTCCGGCGTGGGCGTTTCATTCACGGCTTGCTGCAACGCCTGCCGGAGATCGCGCCCGCCTATCGCGAAGCCGCCGCGCTGCGTTGGCTGACGCGCCGCGGCTCGGAGGCGGGCGAGGCCGAGGCGCTTGCGCGCGAAGCGCTCGCGGTGCTGGGCGATGCGCGCTTTGCGCCCGTGTTTGGCCCCGGCAGCCGCGCCGAGGCGCCGATCATCGGCGAAGCAGCGGGCAAGGCCGTGCGCGGCGTGGTTGATCGCCTCGTGGTTGATGACGCTCATGTGATGGTGCTCGATTTCAAAACCGATCGCCCCGCCCCTGCCGATCCGGCCCGCATCGCCGAGGCGTATGTGCTGCAGATGGCGCTGTATCGCGCCGTGTTGCAGCGGATTTTCCCCGGCCGGCCTGTGTCTTGCGCCTTGTTGTGGACGGAAGCGCCCGCGCTCATGGAAGTCCCGCAGGGGCGGCTTGACGCTGCGCTGGCGACCTTCGCCGCCGGTTGAATCCGGCCCGCCCCGGGCTTACCTAGCGGGGACGATTCCGCCACTTGTTCAGGAGATATCCACGTGGCCAACACCACCAAGATCACGGACGATAGTTTTGAAACCGATGTGCTGAAATCCAGCACGCCCGTTCTGGTGGATTTTTGGGCCGAGTGGTGCGGCCCCTGCAAACAAATCGGCCCCGCTTTGGAAGAGATCGCCGCCGAAATGGGCGGGCGCGTCACCGTCGCGAAGCTGAACATTGATGAAAACCCGATGGCGCCTGGCCGCTACGGCGTGCGCGGCATCCCCACGCTCATGGTGTTCAAGGACGGCAAGGTCGCCGCGACGAAAGTCGGCGCCATGCCGAAATCCAAGATCGTCGAGTGGCTGAACGAGAGCGTCTAGGCGCTCTCGGCGGCGAGTGCTTCAGCCGCCAGCAAAAACGATCCGCAGATCAGCACGCGCGGCGCGGGAAACTGCGCCGCGCTTTGCATGGCGGCGGCGAGTGAAGGCGCTTGCAGCGGCGAGATGAGATCAAGCGGCGCATGCGGCTCGCTCAACGGCACGGCGATGATCTTATGCGCGCCGTGCGATAGCGCTGCAACGAACGCCGCCGCATCCTTGCGCGCACGCAGGCCCACGATGGCGATCACCGTGCCGCCGCGCACGCGGTGCATTTCGCGCATTGCGCGCACCAGCGCCTTGGCGGCGTCTTCATTGTGCCCGCCATCGACCCAAACCTCGCCGCCCAGCGCGCGGATCGGCGCGGAGAGCGGCCCGCGCGTCAGCGGCTGCAAGCGCGCCGGCCAATCGGCCCACGCCACGCCCACGCCGAACGCGCTATCGCTCAGCGCCCGCCAAGTCATCAGCGCCACACACGCGAGCCCCGCGTTATCCACCTGATGGGCGCCATGCAGCGTCGGGCTCGGCAGATCGAGCGCGCGCGTTTCGGTTTGCACCACAAGATTGCCGGCGCTGAGATAGGCGTCCCATTCAACGCCTTGACGAAGGAGGGGCGCACCCACGCGCGCCGCTTGCGCCTCTAGCACCTCGCGCGCCGCGTCCGCCTGTCGCGCCATCACCACTGGAATGCCGGGCTTGATGATCCCCGCCTTGTGCGTGGCGATCTCCGCCAGCGTTGCGCCCAGCGCATCCTGATGATCGAGCCCAATCGGCGTGATCACGGAGACCGCCGGATTGATCATATTGGTGGAATCCTCGCGCCCGCCCATGCCGGTTTCCAGCAGCACGACATCCGCCGGCGTTTCGCTGAACAGCAGGAACGCCGCCGCGACCTGCGCATCGAATTGCGTCAGCTCCGGCGCCACAGCATGCACGCGCTCCGTGGCGGCGATCAGCGCATCGTCTGAAACAATTTCGCCCGCCACTAGGAAACGCTCGTTCAGCTTGAACAGATGCGGCTTGGTGAACGCATGTACGCGAAGGTTCGCCGCTTCCGCGATCGCGCGCATGAAGGCGATGGTCGAGCCTTTGCCGTTCGTGCCGGCGACGTGGATGACAGGCGCGAGTTTCGCCTGCGGCTCGCCCAGCGCCGCGAGCGCCGCGCGCAGAGGCGCGAGATCGAACGGCTTTCCGTGGCCGAACTCCGGGCCGAAGCGGCGTTCAAACGCTGCAAGCGCTTGGTCTGCAATGGGGGTTGGGGATTGGGGATTGGGGATTGGCGTGACTCTACGAAACGGGGCGAGGCCCCCAATTCCTAAACCCCACCCCCCAAATTATTCCGCCGCCTTCGCGCGCGCTTGCTTTTGCGCGGGCTTTTTCTTCGCGCCGCGCGCGGGCGCGGCTTCTTCCGCGGCGTCGCCGTCGATCATGGTCAGCTCGAACGCTTCATCGCCATCGCCCTTGGCGGCGACATTGCGATGCATCAGCACGCTCAACAGCGTAGATAGCGTCGCCTTCAGATTGCGGCGATCAACCACGACATCAACCATGCCTTTATCGAGCAGATATTCCGAACGCTGGAAGCCTTCGGGCAGCTTCTGGCGGATCGTGTTTTCGATCACGCGCGGGCCGGCGAAGCCAATCAGCGCGCCTGGCTCCGCAATGTGCACATCGCCCAGCATCGCATAGCTCGCGGTGACGCCGCCCGTGGTCGGGTCCGCCAGCACCACGAGATAGGGCAGGCCCGCCTCGTGCAGCATCTGGATCGCCAGCGTCGTGCGCGGCATCTGCATGAGGGACAAAATCCCTTCCTGCATGCGCGCCCCGCCCGACGCGGTGACGATGATCATCGCAGCCTTCCGCCGCACCGCCGCTTCCGCCGCCGCGATGAACGCCTCGCCCGCGGCCATGCCGAGCGAACCGCCCATGAATTCAAAATCCTGCACCAGCACGACAGCGCCGGCGCCGCCGATCTTGCCATAGCCCGCGGCCATGCAATCCTCGCGGCCCACCTTGGCGCGCGTGGCCTTGATGCGATCGACGTATTTCTTTTCGTCTTTGAACTTGAGCGGATCGGTCGCCACTTTCGGCAGCGCGATTTTCTGCCAAGTCGCATCATCAAACAGCAGTTTGAAACGCGGCTCGGGCCCGATACGCATGTGGAAGCCCGAAGGCGTCACCCAATGCGAGGCTTCCAGATCGGTGCGATAGACAAGCTCGCCCGAAAGCGGATCCTTGATCCAGAGATTGTCCGGCGTATCGCGCGTTTCTTCGGGCTTCTTCTTGGAAAGCCCAGGCCGCGCGAAATTCGACAGCCAATTCATGCGGGTCGCCCTTCTTCTTTTGACCGGGCCGCGCGGACAGCTTCACTCAAAAGCCGCACCTTCCGCAAGACGCGATCGGCGGCGTCTTGGCCGCCTGTCGCAATTTCATCCACAAACGCCGAACCGACGACCACTGCGTCGGCAGTTTCCCCGATCGCGCGTGCGGCTTCGGGCGTGCGCACGCCAAAGCCCACCGCGATCGGCAAATCCGTTGCGCCTTTCAGGCGCGCCACCGCGCCGCGCACGGCGTCGGCTGTCGCCGCCTGCGTACCCGTCACGCCCGCGACGGAGACATAATAGAGGAAACCGCTCGCGCCTTCGAGCACCTTGGTTAAGCGCTTTTCATCCGTCGTCGGCGTGGCGAGGCGGATGATGGAGAGATCATGCGCCGCAAACGCTGCGCGGAGCGGGGCATCTTCCTCTGGCGGCAGATCAACAACGATCGCGCCATCGGCGCCGGCCTCATGCATGGCGGCGGCGAACGCGTCATAGCCCATGCTCTCGATCGGATTGGCGTAACCCATGAGAATGAGCGGCGTGTCGCGATCCGTTTCACGAAACTGCCTCGCCAACTCCAGCGTCTTCTTCAGCGAGCCGCCCGCTTTTAAAGCGCGCTGTGCCGCGAGCTGAATCGAAACCCCATCCGCCATCGGATCGGAAAACGGAAAGCCGAGCTCAATCACATCCGCGCCCGCGGCGGGCAGGCCGCGCAGGATTTCGAGGCACGCCCCGTGATCCGGATCGGACGCCATCACGTACGTCACCAGCGCCGCACGATTGGCGGTTTTCAAATCTTTGAAGCGTGCATGGAGGCGGGAAGTCATAACGCCCCCTCCTCCCTTGCGGAGGAGGGGTAGGGGAGGAGGGGCGTTCCGCCGCTCAGGCGCCTGCGTGTTTGCACGCCCCTCACCCCCCACCCCCCTCTCCGCGAGGGAGAGATGCGCGTTGCGCCCCTCATATCTTCACCCCAAGCGCATCGGCCACGGTGAACACGTCTTTATCGCCGCGCCCGCAGAGGTTCATGATGATGAGCCCGCCGCGTCCCACCTCGCGCGCCACATCGCCCACGCGCGCCAGCGCGTGCGAAGGCTCCAGCGCGGGCAGGATGCCCTCGAGGCGCGCGCAGAGCTTGAAGGCTTCGAGCGCTTCTTCATCGGTGGCGGCGCGATATTCGGCGCGGCCGATGTCGGCGAGATACGAATGCTCCGGCCCCACGCCTGGATAATCCAAGCCCGCGCTGATCGAATGCCCTTCGAGGATTTGCCCATCCTCATTCTGCAACAGATATGTGCGGTTGCCATGCAGCACGCCCGGGCGCCCGCCATTGATCGCCGCGCTATGCTCGAACCGTTCATCGATGCCATGGCCCGCTGCCTCAACGCCGATCAGCTTCACATCCTCATCCGCGATGAACGGATGAAAGAGGCCGATCGCGTTAGAGCCGCCGCCAATGCACGCCACCACCGCATCCGGCAGCCGCCCTTCGCGCTCCAAAATCTGCGCGCGCGCTTCGCGCCCGATCACGCTTTGAAAATCGCGGACCAATTCCGGATAGGGGTGCGGGCCCGCCGCCGTGCCGATGCAGTAGAACGTATCCGCCACATTGGTCACCCAACCGCGCAGCGCTTCGTTCATCGCGTCCTTCAGCGTGGCCGCGCCGTTCGTCACAGGGCGCACTTCAGCGCCCAAGAGCTTCATGCGGAACACGTTGGGCTTTTGACGCTCCACGTCCGTCGCGCCCATGAACACCACACACGGCAGGCCAAAGCGCGCGCACACCGTCGCGGTCGCCACGCCATGTTGGCCGGCGCCGGTTTCGGCGATGATGCGCGTCTTGCCCATGCGCTGCGCCAGCAGCACTTGGCCGAGGCAATTGTTGATCTTGTGTGCGCCGGTGTGATTGAGCTCGTCGCGTTTGAAATAGATTTTCGCCCCGCCGAAATGCGCGGTCAGGCGCTCGGCGAAATAGAGCGGGGAGGGCCGGCCCACATAATGGGTCCAGAAATCCTCCATCGTCGCCGCGAACGCGGGGTCGGCCTGGGCTTCGCGGTACGCGCGCTCCAGGTCGAGCACGAGCGGCATCAGCGTCTCGGCCACGAAGCGCCCGCCGTATTGGCCGAAGCGGCCTTCGGAATCGGGCAAGTCCTGCCAGTTGCGTCGCGCGTCCATGTCGGGAACTTAAACCTCGGCGGCGGCCAAGAATTGGGCGATCAGAGCCGGGTCCTTTAAGCCGGGGGCGCTCTCCACGCCAGAGGAGACGTCCAGCAGGTCGGCGCCCGATGCCGTAAGCGCCTCTTTGACGTTCCCCGGATTGAGCCCGCCGGCCAAAAACCACGGTCTGGGGATATCCGCCCCCTTCATCAGCCCCCAATCGAAGGCCAGCGCATTGCCCCCGGGCAAGCCGCCCTTGGGAGCCTGGGCGTCGAACAGGAACATGTCCACCACGTCGCGGTACTGGGGCAGGGTGGCGAAATTCTCGGTCCTGGCGATGCCCACGGCCTTGATCAGCCCCCGCCGGGCGAACATCCGCATCTGGGCGGCCCTGGCCGGCGTCTCCGTGCCGTGGAGCTGCACCCAATCGGGCTGGATCGCGGTGAACGCCGCCGCCAGGTGGGCGTCATCGGCGTTCACGGTCACCAGCACCGTCTCCACGCGCCCGCGCGCCCGCGCGGCCAGCGCGGCCAGCTTTTGCGTCGGCAAGAAGCGCGGGCTCTTGGGATAGGTCACAAACCCCACAAAGCGCGCCCCGCCCTCTATGGCGGCGTCGAGCGCTTCGATACTGGTGATCCCGCAGATTTTCGCGTCAGGCATGGGGAGGGCAGTAAGGCAGCGGGGCAGTAAGGCAAGAGGGGCGGCCCAATGCCTGACTGTTTACTCGCCTATTGCCTTATTTCTTCAGCAGATCGCGGATTTCCGTCAGCAGCTTCACATCGGCCGGCGTTTCCGCGACGGGCGCGGGCTTGGCTTCTTCCTTGCGCTTCATGGCGTTCATGCCCTTGATCACCAGGAACAACACCCACGCCACGATCGCGAACTTCAGCACCGCGGTGATGAACTTGCCGTAGGCGAACACCGCGCCTTGCTCTTTGGCCGCGTCAAGCGTTGTCGCCGTCACCGCGTCGGAGAGCGGCAGGAAATAGTTGGAGAAATCGAGCCCGCCCGTCGCCGCGCCGACCAGCGGCATGATGAGGTCGTCCACCAGCGAGGACACGATCGTGCCGAACGCCGCGCCGATAACCACGCCGACCGCGAGATCGACGACATTGCCCTTGAGCGCGAACTCGCGGAATTCTGTGAGCATGGACATAAGGGTGCGCCTCCGCTGCTGAATCGCGTGCAATGCTAGCATTGCGCGCGGCCCGCGCCACCCTCAGCCCGGCGCGTGCAAGCGCGGTAGTTCCCTTTAAGGCTCCTCGCCGCCATTGACCTTGAGGCGAAGTTCCTTACCCGGCTTGAAGAACGGCACGCGCTTGGCCGAGACCTTCACCGTCGCGCCCGTGCGCGGGTTGCGCCCGGTGCGCGCGTCGCGCTTGCGCACCGAGAACGCGCCGAAGCCGCGCAGCTCCACGCGCCCGCCGGTGGCGAGCGCCTGGGCGACCTCGTCCAGCACGACGTCCACCGCATGCTCCACCTCGGAGGCGCGCATGGGCTGAAATTCTTCCTGCAGCTTCGCCACCAGTTCCGATCGCAGCATCGGCCGGGCTCCCCATTCTTCAAGGCGCTGATAGAGGCGCGGCAGGGGCCGCGCGTCAACTGTGCATTTGCTTGAAATGGCAAAAGAAAAGCCCCGCTACGCCGGCGGCGGCGGTTTGGGCGGCTTTGGCGGCGGCAAAGAAAAAGCCCGGCGCTTTGTGGCGCCGGGCTTTCCCATCTGGTTTGTAGCGATGCTTACGACTTCGGCTTGTTCAAGGCCGCGCCCAGGATGTCGCCCAGCGAAGCGCCCGAGTCGGACGAGCCGAATTGCGCGATCGCTTCCTTCTCGTCCTTCAGTTCCATCGCCTTGATGGAGAGCGAGACGCGGCGGCTGGCCTTTTCAAACGCGGTCACCATCGCATCGATGCGATCGCCCACCGCGAAGCGGTCGGGGCGTTGCTCCGAACGATCGCGCGAGAGGTCGCTCTTGCGGATGAAGCTGCGCAGCGCATTGCCTTCGCCGAACGCCACTTCGATGCCGCCCGAGGCCACGTCCACGACTTCCACCGTGAGGATTTGGCCTTTGCGGAACTCGGCGTCGGCCATCGGATCGGAGGCGACCTGCTTGATGCCAAGCGAGATGCGCTCTTTCTCGACGTCCACGTCCAGCACCTTCGCGTTCACCACATCGCCCTTGTTGTAGCGGC
>CAZWQS010000012.1:0-26480 GCA_964635925.1 uncultured Terricaulis sp.
ATCGCCGAGCACGACAACAGCTCGGTCAAGGATTCCACCAACAAGGTCGTCACCGCCGCGAAAGCGATCAGCGGCGATGTGGACGTGCTGGTCGCGGGCCAGAACGCCGGCGCCGCGGCGGCGGAAGCGGCCAAGATCGAGGGCGTGCGCAAAGTGCTGCACGCCGACGGCGCGAGCCTCGCCAAGCAAATGGCCGAGCCGCTGGAAGCGCTCATCACCCCGCTCGCGGCCAATTACGACGCGATCCTCTTCCCCGCCACGACGACAGGTAAGAATGCAGCCCCGCGCGTGGCCGCCAAGCTCGACGTGATGCAGCTTTCAGGCGTCATTGGCGTGGAAAGCGCCGATACGTTCGTGCGCCCGATCTATGCCGGCAACGCCATCATCACCGTGAAGGACGAGCAAGCGAAGAAAGTGCTCACCGTGCAGCCGACAGCGTTCAAGGCGGCGGGCGCGGGCGGAAGCGCCGCGGTGGAAACCGTGGCCGCGCCAAGCGGGCCGTTCAAATCGGCGTTCGTCTCCGAAGAGCTGGCGAAATCCGATCGCCCGGAGCTCACCGCCGCCAAGCGCGTGGTCTCGGGCGGGCGCGCGCTGGGCTCAAGCGAAGAGTTCCACAAAGTGCTCGATCCGCTGGCCGATAAGCTGGGCGCGGCGGTCGGCGCTTCGCGCGCGGCGGTCGACGCGGGCTATGCGCCGAACGATTACCAAGTCGGCCAGACCGGCAAGGTGGTCGCGCCCGAGCTTTATGTCGCCATCGGCATTTCGGGCGCGATCCAGCACCTCGCGGGCATGAAGGACAGCAAGGTCATCGTCGCCATCAACAAGGACGAAGAAGCCCCGATCTTCCAGATCGCCGACGTCGGCCTCGTGGCGGATTATAAAACCGCCGTGCCGGAACTGATGGACGAGCTGACCAAGGCTGGGCTCTAGGCGTTCGGAAATTCCCCGGTTACGTTCATCGAAAATCCGCAGCGCGCCCCAAAGCGCGCTGCGGAAAAGGATGCTGCATTGCAGCATTTGTGTGATATGACACCGCGAAACCGTCGGCCGAGGCCGGGAGCACAATGACCAACATCCACACTGTCGGCGTCATCGGCGCCGGCCAAATGGGCAACGGCATCGCGCACGTCTGTGCGCTCGCCGGCTATGACGTGTTGCTGCACGACGCCGAGCCCGCCCGCATCGACGCCGCGCTGGAGCAGGTCCGCGCCAATCTGGGCCGGCAAGTGCATCGCGAAGTCATCACGCAAGCCGACGCCGACACGGCGTTGAAGCGCATCAAGGGCGCGGGCGAGATCAAGGCGCTGGGGCCGAGCGATCTCATCATCGAATCCATCGTCGAGCTGGACGAGGCCAAGCGCAAAGTGTTCGCCGATCTGCAGCCGGTGTTGAAGCCGACGGCGATCCTGGCGTCCAACACCTCTTCGATCTCGATCACGCGCTTGGCCGCGACGACGGATCGTCCTGACAAATTCATCGGCATCCATTTCATGAACCCCGCGCCGGTGATGAAGCTGGTGGAGCTGATCCGGGGCCTGGCCACGAGCCAGGAAACCTACGACGAAACCGTCAAGTTCGTGGACAGCCTCGGCAAGACCATCGCCAACGCCGAGGACTTCCCCGCTTTCATCGTCAACCGCGTGCTGGTGCCGATGATCAATGAGGCGGTTTATACGCTGTATGAAGGCGTCGGTTCGGTGGAAGCCATCGACAAGGCGATGAAGCTGGGCGCCAATCACCCGATGGGGCCGCTTGAGCTTGCCGATTTTATCGGCCTCGATACCTGCCTCTCGATCATGCAGGTGCTGAACGAGGGTTTGGCGGATACGAAATACCGCCCCTGCCCGCTGCTGGTGAAATACGTCGAAGCCGGCTGGCTTGGCCGCAAGACCAAGCGCGGCTTCTACGATTATCGCTCCGACCCGCCGATGCCGACGCGCTAAGAGCGGCGCGCGCCTTGCAAAGCAAGGCGTATGGAATTGAGCGCACTTGCGGCCAACGCCGCGCTTCAGATGCTTTTTGGCGCGAAAGAGCGGGAAAAGGCCGCTCAGGGAGACTTCGCCGCGCCTGAGCGGGCGGCAGATTTTGCCCGGCCCGCGCCGATTTTGCCGGCCAGCGCTGCAAATATCTCCATGGATTCGATGCTCTTCCTGCAAACGGAAGCGGAAGCGCCAAAGGCCGAAGGCCCCAGCGCGACCGATCTCTTCCTTGAGGAAATCCAGAAAGACCCGATCGAGCGGATGCGCGAGCAGATCATGGAAGAACTCGGCGTGACCGAGGACGACCTCGCGCAGATGACGCCTGACGAGCGGCGCGCGGTTGAAGATCAGATCAGCACCATGATCGAAGAGAAATTGCGCCAAGGCTTCGGTGTTGAGCGCGCCGAGACGGAAACGCACACTGAAGCGCTCGTGGCGGCGCTGCGCGGGTAAAGGAGGCGGCGCGTTCTGCGCCGCCCCATCGCCTTCATCAGGCGATCAATTGCGCGAGCCCGCTCCAACCGTACGCGACCACGCCGACCACGATGGCCGCACAAATGGTCACTTCAAGCGCGGTGATGGCTTTACGCATCATCTCATTCCCCGTTGCGCGAACGATATCGTGTTCGCGCGCACCACGTAGGAAGCGCCCGCGGCGGCGCCATGGCGCCAAACCGGATTTCGCAGGACATGGACGCGAATTCAGTCGCGCGCGTTACACGTAAACGCCAGCGCGAAATTGTTGGCCGGCATCTCCACAATCTCGCGCAGCACAAGCCCTTGCGCATTGGCAACGGCTTCGACCGCTTCCAAATCGCGTACGCCGAAGCGTTCGTCGCGCGCTTTCAGCCATTGATCGAAGCTTTCATTCGATGGCGCGGTGTGGCGCCCGTCGCGTTTGTAGGCGCCGTAGGTGAACAGCACGCCATCCTTGCGCAGCAAACGCCTCGCGCCCGCCATCAGGCCGAGCGTGGCTTCCCAGGGCGAGATGTGGATCATGTTGATGGCGATCAGCGCATCGAACGGCGCCTCATCCTCAACACCCCAAAGCGCGGCGCTGACATCGATGTCGCGCGGAGCCGCGACATTTGTGAGCGCTTCGGCTTCGATCCACGCCGCGATGCTCTCGCGCGCCTCTTCGCTGGGATCGCTGGGGCGCCAATCGAGGCAGGGCATGGCGGCGGCGAAGAACGCCGCGTGCTCGCCCGTGCCGGAGGCGAGTTCCAGCACCTTGGCGGCGGGCGCCAGCAGACGCCGCAGTTCGGCCAAGATCGGGTCGCGGTTGCGTGCGGTGGAGGGGCTTTGCTGGCGGGCGTCCATCGCTCGCGTTTGAGCATGCGCCGCCCTGGGGGAAAAGGGCGCGAACAGGCCCCACCCTACGCGCGCCCCGGTGACGCCGCCCGCCCAGGCGCTACATTCCCGCCCATGGAGCAAACGCCTATCCCGCAACGCATCGCGCCCCTGGCGTGGCGCCGGCCCGCCTATGTGTGGACGCCGCTAGCGCTCGCGGCGGCGATCGGCTGGCCATACCTAGCGTTCCGCGAAGATGGCGCGCTGGCCAACATGGCGCTGATCGCGGGCGCGTTCGTGTATGCGCTGGCGCTGACGAGCCTGGGCGCAGCCTGGGCGTTCGGGCGCGCGCCGCGTTCGCGCCGCGAAGTGGTGCTGCATGTGATCGGCGCGGGGCTGATCGCTGCGCTTAGCGCGCCTTACGTGCTGACGCGCCTGCTGGGCGCAACCGTCGACCACGGCGCGGGCGTGTTTTCCATGTCGATGGCGATGGGGGTGACGCCGCTGGCGGTGGTGCTGGGCCTGCCTGTGGCGCTGCTGTCTGGGCTGGTGTTCGCGCTCATCGCGCTGCGCCGGCCCGCGGCCGATCAGGCGCCGGCGCAAGACGCGTACGACGTGCAGCCGTTCCGCTAAATCTGCGCCCACATGCGCAGCAGATTGGAAATCGCCTTGTCCATGCGCAGCAATTCCGCGCGCGCCGCGCCGGCTTCGCCAAACCGCGCACGCGCGACGGCGAGATCGAACAAAATCTCGCGCCGCCCCGCCTCGGCCACGACACTTTGAATCCAGCCCACGGCCGCTTCGCGGAC
This sequence comes from uncultured Terricaulis sp., assembly GCA_964635925.1. Lineage (GTDB taxonomy): Bacteria > Pseudomonadota > Alphaproteobacteria > Caulobacterales > Aquidulcibacteraceae > Vitreimonas. The sequence continues at coordinate 4,079 of CAZWQS010000012.1, forward strand.
GCCGCGCGTCACCGGCGCCACGAAATGAATCGAGCCGGCGGAATAGAGGATCGCATTGCCGGCTTCGAGCTTGATCTCCTGCTCGCCCAGCGTGCTGTCGATGGTCAGCGCGCCGCCATCGTAGGACGAGGGCTCGGCCAGAAAGAGCGTGAAGGCGAGATCAGTCCGCAAGCGGCTTGCGCCATCGCCCATCAGCGCATCGTCGGTATGCGCCCCGTAGGTCATGCCCGGCTCGTAGCGGGAGAACAGCAGGCGCGAGAGCTTGGCGGGGCGCGCGGCGATCTCGAACAGCGGATGGCGGTAAAGCGCATCGACGACGAAGCGCTCCAGCGCCTCCGTGCGCGCATCGCGCCCATCGGCCTGGAGGTTCTGCTTCACCGCGCGCGCGGCGGGCCCGGCGGTGCGCTTACCGTCACCCCAGTGCAGTTCAGCGAGATCTTTTCGCAGCCGCGCGATGTCTTCGGGCGCCAAAACCCCTTGAAGGATGAGATACATGCGCAACCTTGGACGCTGAGGGATGTTCGCAAAGCGATGTAATCGCCCGGAGGAACAATTCCATGATCTCAGTGAAGCTCAAGGCTTAGCGTACATTGGGGATCGCCGCCGTCGCGGCCGCCGGCCTCGGCGCGCACACACGCGGAGAGCGCGGCGATTAGACCTTCTTGCGAATGAATCGCACATAAGCCATGGTGCGCCCCTTCTGATTGGAGGGGCGCATGAAAGTTCGGTCTTTGAAGCTTTGGCAGGGCGTGGGCGCGGCGGCGTTGCTGACGGCCGCGGCGTGCGGGCCGACGGGCGAGACCCCGCCCCCGACCAACGACTCTGCGGAAACGCCCGCCCCCGCCCCAAGCACGGAAAGCGCCGCGGCCTCCGCCGGGGGCGAACAGGGCGAAGCCGGCGCGGCGTCCGCTTATGCGGGCTTGAGCGGCGATCAGCGCACCGCGCTGCGCCTGCAACATCTCAAAGGCTTCCTGCTGGTGGCCGAGCGCGTGGCGCGCGCCGGCGCCGGCGATGAGGCGGCGGCGTTGATCGGCCAGGGCGTGCTGGAAGTGTATGACGCCGCGCCCGTGGCGGAGTTTGGCGCGCTGAATGTGGCGCCCGTGCGCGCCGCGTCGGGCGATGCGTCGCAAATCGCGCCGGCGCTGGCTGCGATCGATACGGCGCGCGCGCCGCTGGACGCTGACTATGCCTCGATCGCCGCGCGCATGAGCGACATCGCGGCCGGGCTCTATCAGCACGTGGTGCAGCCTGATTTCGTCGATCCGATCGAATATCAGCACAGTTTCGGCGCCGCGCTTGCGGCGCGCGATGCGCTGGCGGCGGGCGAGGCCAGCCTGCGCGCGAAGAACGCCGCGGCGTATGCGAATGCGCTGGCGGAAGCCGATCGGCTCGTAGCGCTTTGGCCCAACACGACGCCGAGCGAAACGCCGGCGGCGTATCGTGACGTGCTGGCCGCGACCTCGCGCCTGCGGCTCGCGCTTTCGCCTTTCCTCTAAGCGGGACGGCGGAAGGAGATTGTGGGCTTTTCCTTGTAGGCGCCGCGAGCGATCTCAAGGAAGCCCAGCCGTTCCGCCAAGCGGATCGAGGGCGCGTTTTCGGGCGCGATGATGCAGGCGAAATCGCGCCGGGCGAAATGCGCCTCGCCCCAGGCGATCATCGCGCTCAGCGCCTCGAAGGCGTAACCCTTGCCCTGCACGCTGGGCTTCAGCGCCCAGCCCATTTCCGGCGTCTCGATCGGCGGATCGATTTCGCGCTGGAAGTCGGCGAAGCCGCCTTCGCCGATCACCTGGCCGCTTCCCTTCTCCTCGATCACCCAGAAGCTGTAGCCGATCAGCGCCCACATGCCGGGATAGCGCAGCAGGCGTCCCCAGCTTTCCTCGCGCGTGGAGGGCTTGCCGGTGATGAAGCGCACGACGTCGGGATCAGCCCACATGGAGTAGAGCGGCTCAAAGTCCGCGCGCGCATGGCCGCGCAGGATGAGCCGCTCTGTTTCCAGAACAGGCGCGCTCATGGCGTCTCCGCCAGCACCGCGTCGATCAGCGCCACGGCGTCCTCCCCATCCCAATCGGCGCCGCCGGCGAGACGCGCGACCTCGCGACCCTGCCGGTCATAGATGATCGTCACCGGCATGCCGGGGGCGCCGACATCGAACAGAACACCGCGCGTGATGTCGATCAGGAAGGGTAGCGAACCGCCGGAGAGCTCGGCCAGTTGCGCCTGCGCCTTCGCGCGCTGGCCTTCGCCGTCGACGCTGATCGGGATGACGTTGACGCGGCCCTCGTAGCGGCGCTGCAACGCGCCGAGGGTGGGCATCTCCTCCACGCAGGGCGCGCACCAGGTGGCCCAGAGGTTGAGCACCATCACCTCGCCCGCAAAGGCCGCGAGGCTCGTTTCGGCGCCGGCGCCGTCTTGCAGCGGGCGCAGCGGCATCGGCGGGGGCGCATCGACCACCGCGAGCGCGGACAATTCGCCGCGCGCGAAACGCATGAGGCCCGCTGAATTCTGGGGCTTTGAAGACGCGGCGAAAACCACGTAAAGGAAGGCCAACAATCCCACAGCGATCATCGCCAGCGCGGCCCATATCGCCCAAGGTTTTTGCGGCCGCGACGAGGAGTTTGCAGTGTCCAATTCCGATCCCTCTTCCGGCGGCCAGATGATGTGGGGCGGGCGCTTCGCCGCCCAGCCCGACGGCGCCATGCAGGCCATCAACGCCTCGATCGATGTGGATCAGCGCTTGTGGCGCGAAGACATCGAAGGCTCGAAGGCGCATGCGGCCATGCTGGCCAAACAAGGGATCATTACGTCAGAAGACAACGCCGCGATACAAGCGGGCTTAGACCAAATCGCCGCGGAAATCGTGGAGGGGCGGTTTCCCTTCTCGAAAGAGCTGGAAGACATCCACCTCAATATCGAGGCGCGCCTGACGGAGCGGATCGGCGAAGCGGGCAAGCGCCTGCACACAGGCCGCTCGCGCAACGATCAGGTGGCCACGGATTTCAAGCTTTGGACCATGCGCGCCAGCCGCGAGGCGGGCGACGGCCTGCGCGTGCTGCAAAAGGCGCTACTGAAGCGCGCCGAAGACCACGCCGATTGGATCATGCCGGGCTTCACGCACCTGCAAACGGCGCAACCGATTACGCTGGGCCATCATTTGCTGGCCTATGTCGCCATGCTGGAGCGCGACCGCGTGCGCGTGATCGGCGCGGCGCTGGAAGCGGCGTGGGAATGCCCGCTGGGCGCGGCGGCGCTGGCGGGAACAACCTACCCGATCGATCGCGAAATGACGGCGAGCCTCTTGGGCTTCCACGCACCGGCCGGCAATTCGCTTGACGCCGTGGGCAGCCGCGATTTCGCACTGGCCGCGCTGGCGAATTTATCAATCGCGGCAACGCACCTTTCGCGTCTGGCCGAAGAGATCGTGCTGTGGACCAGCCCGCAATTCGATTTCGCGGCGCTTTCGGACGCCTGGTCCACCGGCTCGTCGATCATGCCGCAGAAGCGCAACCCGGATGCGGCCGAGCTGATCCGCGCCAAGGCGGCGCGCATCGGCGCCGATTTCGCGGCGCTGAACGGCATCGTGCAGAAACTGCCGCTCGCGTACGCGAAGGACTTGCAGGAGGATAAGACCCTCACCTTCCAGGCGTTCGACAATTTCGCGCTCTGCCTCACCGCGATGATCGGCATGATCGAGACGATGCGCTTCAAGCGCGCCTCGATGCGCGAAGCGGCCGCGCGCGGCTACTCGACCGCGACCGACCTGGCGGACTGGCTTGTGCGCGAGCTGCAAACGCCGTTCCGCCAGGCGCATGAAATCACCGGCAAGATCGTGGCGCGCGCCGAGCGCTTGGGCGTGGCCGAACTGGCCGACCTGCCGCTCAGCGAATTCCAGGCTATCGAGCCGCGTCTGGATGAGCGCATCCAGGCGCTGCTGACGGTTGAAAAATCGGTGGAAAGCAGGGATTGCTACGGCGGAACCGCGCCCGAGCGCGTGCGCGAGCAGATCGCGCGCTGGAAGGAGAGCTTCAAATGACACGCTTCATCTTGAGCCTTTCCGCGCTCGCCCTTCTGGCCGGCTGCGGCATTCCCGGCGGACTTGAGAGGCCCGACCCGATATGGGGCGCCGAAGAAGCCATCGCGCATGAATGCACGCGCGAGCTGCGCCGCGGCGAGGCGCGCGATCCGCGCTGCGCCGAGCGCCAGCAAGCGCCCGCCGAGCCGCAATGAACCATTTTGAGTATCGCGGCGGCGTGCTCCATTGCGAGGGTGTGTCGCTGCAGGCGATCGCCGACGCTGTCGGCACGCCAGCTTACATCTATTCCAGCGCCACGCTGGAGCGGCACTATGACGTGTTCAAGGCCGCGTTCGCCCCGCGCGAGGTGCTGGCCGCGTTCGCGGTGAAGGCCAATCCGAACATCGCCGTGCTCGCCACGCTCGCCGCCAAGGGCGCGGGCGCCGATACGGTGAGCGAAGGCGAGATCAAGCGCGCGCTGAAAGCGGGCGTGCCAGCGGAGCGGATCATTTTCTCCGGCGTCGGCAAGACGGAAGCTGAGCTGGCGTTCGCGCTGCAAGCGGGCGTGCATCAGATCAATCTCGAAAGCATCGCCGAAATGGAGATGCTTTCGCGCGTCGCGGCGCAGATCGGCAAGTCCGCGCCGCTGGCCATTCGCGTGAACCCGGATGTCGGCGCGGGCGGGCATGACAAAATTTCCACCGGCAAGAGCGATGCGAAATTCGGCGTCTCGGCTGAGTCCGCGCTAGCGCTCTATGCGCGCGCGCACGCCGATCCGAACCTCGCGCCCAAGGGGCTGGCCGTGCATATCGGCAGCCAAATCCGCGATCTCGCGCCGCTGGAAGCGGCGTTTCGCGTGATGCGTGGTTTGGCCGAAAAGCTGCGCGCGGATGGCTTGGCGATTGAGCGGCTTGATCTCGGCGGCGGCTTGGGCGTGCCGTATTTCAACGAGCCCGATCCGCCCGCGCCGGCCGACTACGCCGCGATGGTAAGCCGCGTGATGGACGAGCTTGACATCAAGCTTGCGTTCGAGCCGGGGCGCATGATCGCGGGCAATGCCGGCGCGCTGCTCGCGCGCGTGATCCGCACGCAGGATCGCGCGCGGCCCATCCTAGTGCTGGATGCAGGCATGAACGATCTGCTGCGCCCCGCAATGTACGAGGCGTTCCACGATCTGAAGCCCGTGCGCGAGCCGAACATGCCGGCGCAGGCGTACGATATCGTCGGCCCGATCTGCGAAACCGGCGACACGTTCGCGCGCAACCGCATGCTGGCGCCGCAGCAGGATGGCGATCTGGTGGCGTTCATGACGGCGGGCGCCTATGGCGCTTCGATGGCCTCCACCTACAATGCGCGCCCGCTGATCGCGGAAGTGCTGGTGAAGAGCGAACGCTTCGCGCTGGTGCGCCGGCGCTGGAGCGTGGAAGAGCAATTGACGCTGGAGAGCGTACCCGATTGGGCTTGAGGTCCATTTTCGCGCTAAACGACGCCTACGCTTCAGATCGCTATTTATGGGAGGGGATGATGATGATGATGAAACCAGCTTTAGCGAGCCTTGCGCTCGTCGCGCTCGCCGCTTGCGCGCAGCAGCCGCAGACCCCGCAAGCGCAGTTCTTCGCGCACCTCTCGGCGCTCTGCGGCAAGAGCTTCGCCGGCGCGGTGGTGTCGGGCGATCCTGAGCGCGACGCCTCGTTCGCCAATCAAACGCTAGTGATGGAGGTGCGTGAGTGCAGCGATAGCGAAATCCGCATTCCCTTCCATGTCGGCGACGATCATTCGCGCACCTGGGTGATCACGCGCACCGAAACGGGCCTGCGCTTGAAGCACGATCACCGTCATGAGGACGGCAGCGAGGACGTGCTGACGCAATATGGCGGCGACACCGCGGGCGAAGGGACGGCCGTTCGCCAGGAATTCCCGGCGGACCAGCACTCTAAGGATTTGTTCATCGCCCAGGACATCCCCGTATCGGCGGACAATGTCTGGGCCGTTGAAGTGACGCCGGGCGCTTATTTCGCCTATGAGCTGACGCGGCCGGAACGCCATTTCCGAGTGGAGTTCAATCTGCGCGAGCCGGTTGACGCCCCGCCCCCGCCCTGGGGCGCGGAAACCACCGCAAATTAAGGCAAAGTAAGCTTTTTTCACCTGCGCCAAGCGCCGCTTGGTCATGGTTTGGCTGGAAATGGGCTGGTAGCTTGGGCCCGCCCGCATGAAGCACGCCGACGCCCTCGCCCAGCTCGCCCGCGAAACCGCGCGCGCCCGCAGGAGCCTTGCGCTCGAGCGCGCGGCGCGGGCGGGGTTCTGGCTTGTCGCCGCGATTGCGGCATGGGCTGCGTTTGCGCTCTGGGGGGCGCATGCGGCGCTGCCGTTCCTGGCGCAGCCGCTGGCGAGCCTCGCCGCGCTTGCCGGCATCGTATGGCTCGCCTTGCGTGCGCGCCGCGCTTGGCGTGCGCCCACGCAGGCGGAAGCGCGCGCGCGGTTGGCGGAAGATTCTGCGCTGGAGGCGGCGGCGTTTGAAGCGCTGGGCGATCAACCTTCGCGCTATGACGCGTTCGCGATGGCGCTGTGGAGGCGCGAACAGGATCACGCGATCGATCGCATCGCCAAAGCGCGCGCGCGCGCGCCGCGCATTCGGCTGGGCGATCTCGATCGCTATTATCTGCGCTTCGGCTTGGCCGCTTTGGTGATCGCCGGCGCGCTCGTTGCGGGCGCGGCGGGGCCCGATCGCCTGGCGCGCGCGTTCTTGCCTGATCCGGGGCCGCTTCTGGGCGACCAGCCGATCGCGGTTGAGGCATGGGTCTCGCCCGCCGAATACACGCACGCCGCCCCGCTTTCGCTCAGCGACCGCTTGGGCGAGCGCGTGGAGACGCCGCCCTCGATCCGCGCCACCGTGCGCGTGAGCGGGCCGGCGGGCGCGCCGAAGCTTGTGTTCCAGGGCCAGGGCGAACGGCGCCAAGCGCGCTTCACGCGCGCGGCCGACGGCGCCTGGGAAGCGCAGATGGACATTCCAGGCGCCGGCGCTTTGAAGATCGTGCGCTTTCATACGCGCGCCTCATGGCGCTTGGCGCCCGCGCGCGATGCGCAGCCGAGCGCGGGCTTCGCCGCGCCGATCGCCAACGAAGCACAGGAGCGCGTTACGGTGTCGTGGCGCGCCAGCGATGATTACGGCTTGCGCCGCATGTATCTGCGCGTGCGCCCCGTCAATCCGCCAGAAGGGCTGACGCGCGCGGATGCAATCGACACCGAGCTTGAGGCGCCCGCGGGCGACCCGCGTGAGGCGGAGGCGCAAGTCACGATCGATCTGGCCGCGCACCCTTATGCGGGCATGGAGGTGGAGGCGCGCGTGGTGGCGGAAGATGCGCTGGGCCAACAGGGCGTCAGCGAGCCGCTGCGTTTCAAAATTCCGGAAAAAGTGTTTCTCCAGCCCTTGGCGCGCGCGGCGATCGAAATCCGCCGCCATATCCTCACTGATCGCCGCGCCTATCGCCCCGCCCCGCGCGAACGCGTGCGCACGATGCGCGATCCTTACGGCCAGCGCGCCGACGCACGCATTGAAGTGCGCGATTATGATCGCCGCCCCGCCTTGCAGCGCGCGCCCGAAGGCGTGCGCCGCGCCGCGCGCCTGCTCGATGCGCTGACGATGGCGCCCGAGGATGGCTATTTCCGCGATATGGCGGTGTTTCTCGGCCTCACCTATGCGCGCTCCGAACTGGAGTTGGCGCAGAATATCAGCGAGACGGAGAAAGCCGCCGATACGCTCTGGCGCACCGCGCTGCGCGCGGAATATGGCGGCGCGGCCGACGCGCGCGAGGCGCTGGAGGAAATCCAGCGCCAACTCGCGCAAGCTTTGGCGGAGGGCGCCCCGCAGGAAAAAATCCGCCAATTGATGCAAGCGCTGCGCGAAGCCACACGCAATTACATGCAGGCTTTGGTGCAGGAAGCCGAACGCACGGGCGCGCAGGAAACGGTGGAAGACACCGAGGAGCAGACCGAGCTTTCCGAGCGCGACATCGAAGCCATGATGGATGAGGTGCAGCGCCTCTCCGAGCAGGGCCGCCACGCCGAGGCGCAGCAGATGCTCGATCAACTCACGCAAATCCTGGCCAACATGGACGTGCGCCTCGCCGAGAACCAAAACCAGGAAGGCGGCGAAGGCGGCCAAGACGAGCAGATGCAGCAGAGCATGGATCAGCTTTCGCAATCCATGGGCGAACAGCGCGCGCTCAACAACGAAACCCAGCAGCAGCAGCAGCAGCAGCAGCAACAGCAGCAAAGCCAAGGCGGCAGCGGCGGCGATCAGCAAGGCGGCATGGGCGGCGATGAACTGGCTGAGCGCCAGGCCGAAATCCGCGAAGATTTGGCGCAGGCGCAATCGACGGCCGACGGCGCGGGCGCGGCCCCCAGCGAAGCGCTGAACGACGCAAGCCAAGCCATGCGTCAGGCCGAAGACGCGCTGCGCCGCGGCGACATGGAGGGCGCGCGCGCCGCGCAGAACACCGCGCTCGACCGCATGCGCGAAGGCGCGGAAACGCTCGCCGCGGAAATGCGCGAGCGCGGGCGCGAAGGCCAGGGACAAGGCGGCGAACGCGGCGGCGGCGAGCGCGACCCGCTCGGGCGCTCGATCGGGGGCAATGAGGGCGAAGGCGACGCAGTGCCTTCCACCTCAGACCCGGTGCGCGCGCGCGAGATTTTCGACGAAATTCGCCGCCGCGCTCAGGATGCGAACCGGCCCGAAGCCGAACGCGATTATCTGCGCCGGTTGCTTGACCGCTTCGGCGACAGCTAAACTACCCCGCCAGGGAGGACATCATGCGCACTCGCCTCATGCTCGCCGCCGCCGCGCTGGCGCTTGCCGCGTGCTCGCCGCCAGCCCAACAAAACGCGCCCGCGCCCGCCGACGAGCTGCCGCCCGGCGTGGTGGCGTGCAACGACGTCGCGCCGGACATGGCGCGCCTCGTCAGCGTGCAAGATCCCGTCGCGGCCGCGGCCGAAGCAGGCTTGCGCGGCGGGCCGATCGCGCCCGGCACGTATGATCTCGCCAGCGCCACGCGCATCGGTGAGGCCACGGGCTGGAGCGATCCGCGCGCGGCCGCGCTTGTCGTCAGCGAAAGCGCCGATGGCGCGGTGACGTTCAATTGGGCCAGCGCCCCCGCCGGCGGGACCGCCGATCGCTGGACCGCGAGCTTCACCGACACGCCCGCGCCGCGCCTCACCTATACGTGCGGCCGCATCGGCGCGGTGGACGCCGCGTTCGAGGTGAGCGCGGGGCAGTTGCACTTGCGCCTGCCGGATGGCGGCGCCGGTTCGCTCGATTTGGTGCTGACGCCGCGGAGCTAAGGTTTGAGGCGGATTGATGCGCTTGCGCTGTTGCCCCGAAGCGGCGCGCTTCCCTGACGCAGCCCCGGCGCACGCCGGGGTGCGATCAGGGACCCAGAGCCAAGGACTGAGCTTGTTGCTCTAGGTCCCCGCTCTCGGCCCCGCTCTCGCGGGGCTCTCGGCGGGGAAGCGAGTTAGTGTCTGCGCGTTTGTCCCTGGATTTCGGCCCGCGCCTGCGGCGCGACCGGAATGACGAGTTTCTCTTTTTGGCCCGGAGCGAACTCTAGGATTGAGGCTGTAGAGTAGCGGCCAATAGGCGCTTGATGCGCGGATAGATCGCCCAAATGCCGATGGGCAGGTAGACCTCCAGGATGAAGGTCCCGAGCGTCTTATAAAATTCGGCAGATTTCTTGCGATCATCGAACCGTGTGAGCGCGTTCGCCGCCGCCCAAATGGCAGCGAAATACGAGAGGTTGCCAACCAGCATCGAAATCGGGACTACGGCTGCGATCACTCGATAGGTAGGATCGGTTGGCGCAGTAGACATTTGAATCGGGAATAGGATGAGGAAGGCGCACAGGCCGACAATCGCAAGCAAAAACAAAAAACCACGACGACCGCTGTGCCCGACGCTTTGGGCATTTCGATCTGACGCGACGCGGTACAGGCTGTAGTGCCACACCATCACGGGACCGAGTATCGCCAGCATCGCGAATGAAAAAATCAGCGACGAGGTGGCGCTTCCGAACGGGTAAATATTCATCGAGACGCCGCCGCCAACGAGCAGCGCCACGAATAGGATCGTGACGATCGCGGGGTGAAGCGAGAGAACACGGTCGGTAAGGCGCACAGCGGTAACCTAGATGAGATCGTTGGCGTTGTCTCAGTTCGATTGGCGGGAACGTCCGCTCCCGGCGAAAACCGGCCCCTCGACCTTCACGCCTCGTCGATCGCCGCGATATACGGCAGGCCGCGATAGCGGCCTTTGTCGTCCATGCCGTAGCCGACGAGGAAGCTGTCGGGCGCGTCCCAGCCGATGGCGTCGATCGGTTCGTTCAAAGCTTGCGGTTTGCGCACGAAGGCGCAGGCGAGCGTGCTGGCGGCGCCTTTGGCCATCAAATGCGTGCGCGCGTAAGCGATGGTGCGCCCGCTATCGAACACGTCATCCACGATCAGCACGTGGCGGCCCTCGATCGGGCGCGAGATGTCGGCGCGGACCACGACCTTGCCCGAGCTTTCGCGCGCGTCGCGATAGCTTTCGAGCCAGAGCGAATCCAGGATCGGGTGCACGCCGCGCGCCGCCAAGGCGCGCAGCAGGTCGGACGCAAACGGAATGGCGCCTTGCAACAGCGCCACCAGCGTCCAGCTTTCATCCATGCGCGGGGCGAGCGTATCCGCCAGCGCGTCAACGCGCGCAGCGATTTCATCAGCGCTCAGCAGAATGCGCAGATGCGCGTCAGCCATTCCTGAGACGCAGCGACAGGCCCGGCGCGGCCGCGGCCGGCTCAACGCCGCCCTCGCCTTCGTCGATGACCTCTTCCAGCAGCAGCGGCTCTTCGGCCGGCGCCGTGGGCGACACGCGCGGCGGGCCGCCCGCATAGGAGGATTCAGCGAAGCTGGCGAACGTGGCTTCGAGATCGACCGCGTCCACCGGCGGGTTTTCCACGCGGATTTGGAACGGCGTCGAACCGCCAGCGGCCAGCGGCTCTTCGGTGATGACGTTCACCAGATCGAAGATTTCCTGGCTCTGGCTGTCGCGCAGCGACACGCGCACCGGCGGCACCATCTTGTTGTCGCGGCCGATGTTGCGGACCTCGCCCGAGACCAGAAGGATCGGCGTGGGCCCATCGAACGCGCGCTCGACGGCCAGATCGTAGAATTCAAGGCCGTAAACGTTCACTTCGAGGCCAAGCGCGGCGAACGCGCTGGCCGAACGCGGCCAAATCTCCGCCACGTCCTGGCGGAACGCGACCATGCCCGTGGCCGACGCGGCGAGTGCTGCGCCCGTTGCGCCCCACACGGCGACGACGGCGCGGGCGCGCTCACGGCGCATGCGTTCGGCCTGCTGGGCGCGGAATTTCGCGGCGGCCGAGGGCGCAGGGCCGGGCTGCTCCGCGGCGCGGCGCAATCTTTCGACACGTTCGCGAGTTAATGGTTCGGTCTTGGAATGACCCGCGCCATTCGCGGCGACGGGCGCATCGGCGGCCTCGCGCAGCTCCAATTGCGGCTCGGCGAACCACGAGAAGCCGCAGGCCGCGCAGCGCACGGTGCGCCCCGCTGCGCCAATCGCGGCGTCGTCTGCATAGTATCGCGTAGAGCAAGACGTGCAGGTCAAGATCATGGTAACGATAAGCCCTGTAACCCCAGTAACTTATCTGGGTGCATTGATTCTACTGAACTTGTCCACCACATGACCCGATCGAATAGTTTTGACATCGAGTTATACGACCGGGGCGTCTTCGTTCGGTTAACGGGCGTTGACGCCGGTTACGGGGCGAGCACCGTCCTGCGCGGGATCGATTTCGAAGCCCGCAAAGGCGAAGTCGCGTTGGTGACAGGCCCCGAAGCCGCCGGCAAAACCACCCTTATGCACTTACTACGGCTGACGCTGGCGCCAAGAGCGGGCCGGGCCGTGATCCTAGGCGCGGATGTGGGCCGGGCGGGGCCGCGCACGCGGGCCAAGGTGAAGCGGCGCATCGGCTATGTGGCTGAAAATCCAGTCTTCGTTGAGCAATGGACCGCGTTCGACAACATCGCCCTGCCGCTCAAAATGGCCGGCGTGCGGGTGCGCGACTACACGCCTGACGTACATGAACTTGTGGATTTCGTCGGCCTGGCCGAGGGCGCGACGGATTTAGCCGTGGAGAAGCTCTCCGGGGCCGAGCGCCGGCGCGTGGCGATCGCGCGCGCGCTGGCCATCAAGCCGGCGCTGATCCTGGCCGATGACCCCACCGCCGGCATGTCGCCCGCCGAGGGGCGGCGCATCGTGCGGCTGCTGGCGGAAATGCGCCGCGTCGGCGCGGCGGTGGTGATCGCCAGCCAGGACGAAAGCCTGGCCGAATGCGCACCGATCCTGCGTTGGCGTATCGAGCGCGGGCGCGTCACGCCGGTGGATCACCCCACCCGCGCCGAAGCGGAGGCGTTTGAATGAAAAACGCGCTGGCGGGCGTGGAGCGGGCCTTGTTCTGGACGTTGGCGTTCGCGGCGTTCGCGGCGACGGCGGCGGGCTTGGCCGCGCGCGCGGTGGACCGGATGGCCGTGCATTACGAACAGACGCGCGCCAGCTACGCGATCGTGCGCGTGGAGGCGCCTGAGGGTCCCGAAGCCATGGCGACCGCGCAGGCCGCGCTCGCGCAAGCCCCGCAGGTGACGCGCGCCGCGCCTATGACGGCCGAGCGCGCGGCCGCGCTGCTGGCGCAATGGGGCGGCCGCTCGGTATCGCCTGCGGACATGCCGGCGCTGCAATTGATCGAAATCGAACTGGCGCCGAACGCGGGCGACGATGTCGGCGGCGAACTGGAGGCGGCGCTGGCGACGGGCGGCGTGACGGTGGAAGTGGTGCGCGCGCCCGAGAGCGCGAGCGGGGGCGGCGTGGCCGGGCGCGTCCGCAACGCGGCGCTGTGGGGCGCGGGGCTGTTTGCGCTGGTGATGGCGCTGATCATCTCGCTGGCGGCGCGCGGGCTCGCGGCGCGGCGGCGCGAATTGGTGACGGTGATGGCCGATTGCGGCGCGACCCAAGGCCAGGCCGCCGGGCGCATCGCCGACGAGGCGGCGGTTCTGGGATTGTTTGCCGGTTTGGCGGGCGGCTTGCTCGCGGGCGCGGCGGGTTTGATCGTGCTGATGGTGGCAATTCCCGGCGCGGGGCTGGATGCTCTGCGCGATATGATTCTGCCGATTGATCTCGCCCCCATCGCCGCGGCCCCGCTGGGCGCGGCCATCGCCGCCGGCGCCGGCGCGCGCGCGGCGGCGGGCTTCTTCCACGGCCAGGCGGCGAGGCTCGGTTGATGGTGCGCACAATACTGGTGTGGGGCGCGCTGCTTGCGGTCGCCGTGTTCGTGATCGGCTTTTGGCAATTCGCCGAGCGCGTGCGCGCCGAAGCCGTGGAGCCTCCGCAAGCGCAAGCCATCGTGGCGCTGACCGGGGGCTCGCTGGAGCGCCTCTCCACCGGCGTGCGCCTGCTGGAAGAGAAGAAGGGCGCGCGGCTGTTGATCTCCGGCGTCAACCGCGTGGTGACGGATCAGGAATTGCTCGGCGAAGCGCTCAACGTGAATGAAGAGCTGGCGCGCTGCTGCATCGATCTGGGGCGCGCGGCGGAGGATACGCTGGGCAACGCGGCCGAAACCGCCGCCTGGGCGCGCGAGCACCGCTTTCGCGAAATCATCCTCGTCACCGACGATTATCACATGCCCCGTTCACTCACCGAGCTTTCGCTGGCGATGCCGGAGGCGGAAATCCATCCCTACCCCGTGCGCACGCGCTGGACCGACCCCGTGCTCTGGCGTAGCGATCTGACGGCGGCGTCGCGGCTAGGGGCGGAATACGTGAAATATCTGGTGATCCGCGGGCGCGAAGCGCTGATCGGCATGGGCCAGCCGAAACCGGACGACGCATGACCTTCATCCGTTCGCTGATCTTCGCGGTCTGGTTCTACGCGACCATGCTCGTGTACGGCCTCTTCTTCATGCCGTTCGTGCTGATGAACGACCGCTATGTGTGGGTGGGCATGCGCGCGTGGAGCAATGCGCTGCTCTGGGGGCTGCGCTGGTTCTGCGGGCTGCGCGTGAAGTTCGAGGGCTTGGAGAATGTGCCGAAGGGGTCAGCGCTGATTGCATCTAAGCACCAAGCCACACTGGACACGCTGCTGCCGGTGCATTTCGTGAAAGAGCCAGTGTTCGTGGTGAAGCGCGAATTGCAGGATGCGCCGGTGTTCGGCTTCTACATGAAGCGCGGCATGATCCCGGTGGACCGCGAAGCGCACGCGAAGGCGCTGAAGGATATGCTGCGCGCCGCGCGCGCCGCGATCGCCAAGGGCCGCCAGATCGTGATCTATCCCGAAGGCACGCGCCAGGAATTGGACGCCGCGCCCGATTACAAATCCGGCGTGGCCGCGATGTATCGCGACCTTGGCCTGCCGGTGACGCCGATCGCGCTCAACACGGGCCTCTGCTGGGCGCCGAGCGGGATCATCCGCAAGCCGGGCGTGGTGACGATCAAAGTGCTGCCACCCATCCCCGCCGGGCTTTCGCGCGAGGATTTCATGACGCAGCTTGAAGCGGTGGTCGAAGGCGAAAGCCAAGCCTTGCTGCCGCCGCAACGGCGGCGCACCGTCGCGGCATGAAAACGCGCTGGCTTTGGCTCGTCATCCCATGGGTGATTTTCATCGCCCTGGCGCTCGGCTGGGTTGCGTATTGGAACGTGCTGGCGGACGGCGCGCGTGAGCGCGTGCAAGCGTGGCTCGCAAGCGAACAAGCGCGCGGCGCGGAAGCCTCGATCGGGCGCATCGAGGCCAAGGGCTTTCCCGTTTTGATGCGCCTCGATTTGAGCGGCATCGCCTATGCGCCGGCCGAAGGCGGCTGGCGGCTGACCAGCGCGGCGGGCGCGCTGCACGTGCAGATGTTCAATCCCGAGCATGTGATCTTCGAGGCGCAGGCCCCGCTCGCGTTCGCGCGCGATAATGGCGACGTCACCAATATCAGCGCCGACGCGCTGATCGTCAGCGTGCGCAACGCCGGCGGCGCGTTGGCGCAGGCGGGCGTGGAGGCGGATAATCTCGCGCTGGACGATCCGGCCCAACCCGGCGTGCTGAGCGCGCGCAAGCTGGTGCTGAACCTGCGCCCCGACCCGCGCGCGGATGCGGATACGCAAGTTTCGCTCGAAATGCAGGGGCTTTCGCTCGCGCAGCCGGTCCGCAGCTTCGAGGGGCTGGGCCAGGACGTTGCGCAATTGCGCGCCGCCATCGTCATCGAGCAAAGCGCCGCATTGCTGCAAAGCGCGGATGGCGATCCGCTCGCACCCTGGCGCGCAGCAGGCGGGCGCGTGCGCATGGAAGCGCTCGCCATCAATTGGGGCGCGCTGGACGGGAGCGGCGAAGGCCATATCGCGCTGGATGATCAACGCAGGCTGGCGGGCGAACTGCATCTGCCGATCGCTGATCCCGCCGCGTTCTTTGCGGCGCTGAACGCCTCGCCCGAGATCGATGACGACGCGCGCTTGGCGCTGTCGCTGCTCTCGCGCGCCTTCGCGCGCAGCAGCGAGGGGCTGACGCTCGATCTCGAAGGACGCGACGGCGTGCTGCGCATCGAGGGCCTCACTGCGCGAACGCTGCCGCCGGTTTACTAGCTCCAGACGCGCGGAGCGCGATTTGGAATGATTCACTAACTTTCCTTTTCGTCGCGTCCCCAGTTCGGCGCGGCTGTATCCTGGCCGGCTTCGATCACCTCGCGGCGCATGCGGCGGGCGCGGTCGAACAGATCGTAGAGCGTATCGCCCTCGCCCCAGCGGATGGCCCGCTGCAACGCGGCGAGGTCTTCCGAGAAGCGGCCCAGCACTTCGAGCACCGCGTCGCGATTGTTCAAGAACACGTCGCGCCACATGGTGGGGTCGGAAGCGGCGATGCGGGTGAAATCGCGGAAGCCCGAGGCGGAATATTTCACCACTTCGCTTTCGGTGACGGTTTCCAAATCCTCGGCCATCGCCACGATGTTGAACGCGATCAAGTGCGGCAAGTGGCTGGTGACGGCGAGCACGACGTCATGACGCCCCGGCGCCATTAGCTCCACATCCGCGCCCAGGGCGCGCCAGAACGCGGCGAGCTTATCGACGGCGGCGCCATATTCAGGGCGCGCATCCGCGAGCGGGGTGAGGATGTGCCAGCGGCCTTTGAACAAAGAGGCGAAGCCGGCTTCGGGACCGGAATGCTCCGTCCCCGCGATCGGGTGGCCGGGCACGAGAAACACATGCGCCGGCGCAAGCGGGGCGAGCGCTTCTGCCACCGAGCGTTTCACCGAGCCCACATCCGTCACGATCACGCCAGGCTCCAGCGCGGGCGCGATTGCGGCCATGGTTTCGGCCATCGCCCCCACAGGCATGGCGAGCACGACAAGCTCCGCGCCGGCCACGGCGGCTTCAACCGTGTCGGCGATTTCGCCCAGCGCAATGGCGCGCGCGCGCTCACGCACATTGGCGTCACGATCATAAAGCGCGACGGCCTTCGCCGCGCCGCTTTCACGCGCGGCCCGCGCGATCGATGCGCCGATCAGCCCGGCGCCCAGAATGGCGATGCGGTTAAACACGCCTCACACCCGCGCGTAGGAGCCGATGACGCGCACGCCGTCGAGCCCATGGCCGGTCAACGCCGCCGCGCGCGGATCGTGGGCGGCGACGTAACCTTCGATGCGCAGAATGATGCGCGGCTCCGAACGCGCAACCTCCTTGCCTTCCAGCCCCGCTTCCTTGAGCGCGCGCTGGGCGCGGTGATGGGCGTCAAACGCCAGGATCAGCGTGACGTCTCCGCCCGCCTCTTCAGCCTCGGCGGCGGCGAACACACAGGCTTCGGGATCGTCACTAGCGGGGGCGCCCACCGGCAGGCCGGCGATCAGGTGCAGCTTGGCGAAACGCGATTCCGACAGCGCCGGCCACCACGAACCCACGCCCGGCGCGGTGGGCCAAGGCGTGACCGCCACGCAATCTTCCGGCTTTTCCGCGGCTTTCTGCAGCGCGGCCTGCGGCTCGCCCACGTTCACGATGCGGGCACGGGCGCCAAAATGGCGGCGCGCGACGTCGAAGAGCCGCGTCGCGTCGCCCCTACCGCCCCCGATCACCACATCGATCGCGCGCTGGCGGCGCACATTGGCCGCGATCAGCGCGCGCCAGAGTTCCAACACCAAATCGCGCTCCATATGCGCGGGCGCCTCGGCAATCAGACGGCGCAACATGGTTATTTCGCGACCGGGACGGAGCGGCAAACCAGCGGGTTTGGCCGCGGCGATGGAATCGCCCAGGCGGAGGCGTTCGGCGACGAGGCCGAGAATTGCGTCATCGAGACGATCGATCTCGCGGCGAATTGAATCCAGGGAATCGCCGGGCGGCGTGGGCGCGTCATTCATAACGCGCGACCATAGCGGGCTTTACCGCCAGCCGCTACGCATCACACCGGCTGTAAAGCACTCACAGCCGCACACGCCTCACGGGGGATACGTGAATCGCCGCGCGCGCTATACAGCGGCGATGATTCACGCGGCGGCAAAAATGCAGGCGGCAGGGGGCGTGCGCACGCTCGCATTCGATGCGAGCGCGCCGTTGCAGCTCTCAGGCGGGGAAAATCTCGCGCCGCTAACCATAGCGTTTGAAACCTACGGCGCGCTGAACGCCGACCGCACCAATGCGGTGCTGGTGTGCCATAGCCTCACCGGCGATCAATTCGTGGCGAGCCCGAACCCGATTACAGGCCGCCCCGCGTGGTGGCCGCGCGTCGTGGGGCCTGGCCGGCCAATCGACACCAATCGCTTTTACGTCGTCTGCGCCAATGTGCTCGGCGGCTCGATGGGCACGACGGGGCCCGCCTCGATCGCGCCGGATGGTCAGCCCTACGGGGTGCGCTTCGCGCCGATCACGCTGGCCGACACCGTGCGCGCGCAAGCGATGCTGGTTGAGGCGCTGGGCCTGCCCAGCCTCTTCCTCGTCATCGGCCCCGGCATGGGCGGCATGCAGGCGCTGCAATGGGCGAGCGAATATCCCAAGCGCGTGTTCGCGTGCGCGGCGATCGCCACCGCGGCGCGCCAATCGCTCGCCAACCTCGCGATCCATGAACTGGGCCGCCAGGCCATCATGGCCGATCCCGATTGGCGCAACGGCGCTTACGCCGCAATCGGCTCGCGCCCGGTGCGCGGGCTGGGCGTGGCGCGCATGGCCGCCTTGATCGCCAACACGCCCGAGAGCGACGTGCGCGCCCGCTTCCACGAAGCGCGCGCGAAGGAGCGCTTCAGCTTTTCCGCCGACGCCGACCGTTCGGGCGCGAGCTTCGTGGATCGGTTCGACGCGAATGCGTTTCTCTATCTCACCCGCGCGGTGGACGGGTTTGATCTCTCCGCCGATTTCGGCGGCGCGCTGGCCAACGCGTTCCGCGGCTCGGAGACGCGCCATTGCGTGATCTCGTTCACCGGCGATGTGCGCCACCCGCCGGAGGAAAGCCGCGAGATCGCGCGCGCGCTGCTGGCCGCGGGCGCGCCGGTGACGAGCGTGGAGATCGACACCGCGCGCGGGCATGACGCGCTTTCCGCCGAAGAGCCCGCGTTTGAAGCAGCGCTGACCGGCTTCATCGATTCCGCCGCCGCCGCGCGCGGCCTGGCGCTGCATGGCGGAGGCGCATGATGGCCCAGCTTGAACTTATCCATCCCGCCGCGCCCGCGCGTCTCTCGGAGCCGCGCCCCGATCACGCTTTGATGCCGCATCTGGTCGATGAGGGCGCGCGCGTGCTGGATGTGGGCTGCGGCGACGGCGCGCTGCTGGCGCTGCTGGCGCGCGAATGCAAGACACGCGGCAGCGGGCTGGAGATCAATCCCGCGCTGGTGCGCGCGTGCGTCAGCCGCGGGCTCTCCGCCGCGCAGGGCGACGCCAACAAGGATCTCGCGCAATTCCCGAGCGGGGCGTTTGACGTCGTCATCCTTTCGCACACGCTCCAGCATGTGCACGATCCACGTGAGACGCTGAAGCAAGCCGCGCGCATCGGCGCGCGCGTGATCGTGACCATCAAAAACGCCGCGCACTGGCGCGCGCGCTTCAAGCTGGCGTTCGGCGGACGCGCGGCGAACTGGGATCACCTGCACCGCGCCGCCAGCGTGCGCGACATGGCCGAGCTGGCGCGCGCGTGCCGGCTCTCGATCGAGACCGCCGTGCCGCTCAGCAAGGCCCGCCCCGGCGCGCCGTTCGCCAAAGTGCTGTGGCGAGCGAACTGGTTTGCCGAAGAGGCCGTATTCCTGCTCGCGCCATGAAGCGCCTGATCGTCTGCTGCGACGGGACCTGGCAGCGCCTCTATGGCGGGGCGCTCACCAATGTCGCACTGACGGCCCGCGCTGTAGCGGCGCGCGACGCCAACGGCGTGTCGCAGATCGTGTATTATTCGGCCGGCGTCGGCGCCTCGCTGAAAGGGCTTTCGCTTTGGGAAGGCATGACGGGCGACGATCTCGATGAAAACCTGATCGAAGCCTACACCTTCATCAACCTGAACTACGAGGCGGGCGACGAACTTTATCTGTTCGGCTTCTCGCGCGGCGCCTACACGGTGCGCAGCCTCGCGGGCCTCTTGCGCAAATGCGGCGTGCTGCGGCGCGCCCATGTCGATAAGACGCACGAGGCGCTGCGTCTCTATCGCGGCCGCGCCATCGCCGCCGACAGCGTCGCGGCCGAACGCTTCCGCATCGCGCATGCGGCGGCCTGGCCGCGCATCACCGCGCCGTTCACGACGCCGCCTTTTGATCTGCGCATCAGCTATCTGGGCGTTTGGGATACGGTCGGCGCGCTGGGCATTCCGCGCCTCCTGCCGATTTCGCTGGGGCTGAACAAGCAATACCAGTTTCACGACACCGCCCTCTCCCGCGCGGTTGAGCGCGCGCGCCACGCGGTGGCGATCGATGAAAAGCGCAAAGCGTTCGCGCCGACGCTGTGGAGCAATCTGGAAGCCTTCAACACGCCGGGCGCGGCCCCGCGCGTGGCGCAAGCTTGGTTTCCGGGCGATCATGGCGGCGTCGGCGGCAGCGATGTGTCGCGCGGGCTTTCCAATTGCGCGCTGCTTTGGGTTCTGGAGGGCGCGGAGGCCGCGGGGCTGGCGCTCTCGCGCGAGCCTGGGTCTGTGCTGTCTTCCTGCCTCGCCAATGTTGATCCGATCGGCGCGCCGCTGGAGGCGCCGGGATTTTCGCTGCTGTCGCTCAGCGGCGCGCGCTGGCGGCGCGGGCTGGCGCGCTTCGAGGATTTGCACGAAACCGCGCTGCTGCGCTGGGCCGGCAACACGCGCTATCGCCCCGGCCCGTTGGCGCGCTATGCGGCTCGCATCTCACAAACGTTGCGCGACGATCGCGCGGCGGCTTAACGCGAGCGGCGGCGCGATGACTCGCACCGCCGCCTGCTGCTTGTGGGTTGGCGCTTAGCCCGCTTGCGCGGGGCCGGAGACGCCCGCCGCCCAGCTCTGCACGAGTTGCTCGGCCACCGTCAGCGGCACCGCGCCGTTGGTGAGCAGCGTGTCGTGGAAGCCGCGTTGATCGAAATTGGCGCCCAGCGTCTCGCGCGCGCTATCGCGCATGCGGTTGATCGCCTGACGGCCCACCATGTAGCTGCACGCCTGGCCCGGCCACACGCAATAACGCTCGATCTCCGTGGTGGTCGAGGTGACGGGATTGCCGGTCGCTTCCACCATGGATTGGATCGCCTGATCGCGGCTCCAGCCCAGCGCATGCAACCCCGTGTCGCACACCAGACGCGAAGCGCGGAACGCGGCCGATTGCAGATAGCCCAGGCGGCCGGCCCAATCGGTTTGGTACATGCCCATTTCGTCGGCGAGCTGTTCGGCGTAGAGGCCCCAGCCTTCGGTGAAGGCGGAGAAGAACATCATCGTGCGCCGGATGAACGGCATGTCGCCCGCTTCCTGCTGGATCGCGATCTGCCAGTGATGGCCCGGCGTGCCTTCGTGATAAGTCAGCGTCGGCAGCTTGTATTTCGGCCATTCGGTGCGCGGATCGCGCAGGTTGATGTAGTAGGCCGCCGCGCGCGAGCCATCGAGCGCGGCCGATTGGTAATAGCCGCCCGGCGCGCCCGCCTGGATTTCAACCGGCACGCCGCGGATTTCGAGCGGCTGCTGCGTCAGCCGCCCACACACTTCGGGCATGCGCGCGGTGATCACGCGCATCTGTTCGTTAAGCGCGGCCAGAAGCTGCGTGCGGCCGGCGTCGGTGCTGGGATAGAATTGGCCAGGGCGCTTTCCCAGCGCGTCGAAGCGCTCAGCCAGCGTGCCTGTCGTCATGCCGTTAGCGCGGAAGATGGAATCCATCTGCGCATTGAGGTCGCGCAGCAGCTCCACGCCCATGTCGTGGATTTCCTGCGGGGCCATCGTGGTCGTGGTCCATGATTGCAGCGCGGCGGCGTAAAGCTCGGCCCCGCGCGGCAGCGAACCGACGCCCGAGGTAGCCGGCGCATTGGCGCGCAATTGCTGCATCCGCTCGGCCTGACGGGCGAACGCGGGCAGCACCTCATCGCGCAGAATCGCTTCGGCGCGCTGCGTCATTGCGGTTTTATCCGCATCCGGCACTTCGGAAACAGTCGCGAGCTTTTGCTGGAACGCGGTGACGAGACGGTTCTGCGCAGGCGCGATCGCGGTGAAAGCGGCCATCTGCTCCAACGTGCGATCGATCACGAATCCGGGCGGGACGACGCCGTCGGACTCATCCTGTCCCACGCGCGTGGTTTCCTGATCCAGCACGCGCGCGAACGCCGAGAGACGCGTGAGATACGCATCGGCTTCATCGCGCGTGCGCACGGGATGCTGCTGCACGAGGAAATCGGGGATGCCGTTATAGGAGCCGGTGAGCTGGGTGACCGTGTACGGCGCCTGCGCGCCGCCGCCGGTGACAAACGCACCGGCGTTCACATTGTTCTGCAGCGCGGTGGTGACGACATCGAGTGTCACTTGATCCTGAGCGTTAAGGTTCGCGCGGTTCACCGTGCCGAGTTGGCGGATCACATCTTCCGCCTGCGCGCGCTGGCGCGCGACCGACTCACGCGAGGCGTCGCTCAAGCGATCAATGTAGCGCCCGCCCGCCTGCTCTTCCGACACTGCGAGCGAGGTTGCGTATTCCGGGCTTTCGCGCAGGAAATCGGTGACGGCCTGATCCAAGATCGCGTGCAGATCGCCGTTCTGCGCCTGACAGCCCGCAGCGACCAACACCGCGCCAGCCGCACTTGCCCCCAGAAGGGCGCGCCGCGTCATATACATTCTGAGTTCCCCTCGATTTTGCCAGGATATGCCTGCCCGGCGCACCCTAGCGGATGCAAGCGCCATTGCATCGCCCATGCGACGGAATCAAGCCGGCG
>CAZWQS010000012.1:26580-36282 GCA_964635925.1 uncultured Terricaulis sp.
AGCGGCGTGGAGCCGTTGGCGAGCAACGTGTCGTGGAAGCCGCGGAAATCGAACGCCGCGCCGAGTGCGCTTTGCGCGCTCGTGCGCATGCGGTTGATGGCTTCGCGACCCACCATGTAGCTGCACGCCTGGCCGGGGATGACGCAATAGCGTTCGATCTCCGTGATTGTGGCGCCTTCGGGATTGCCGGTGGCTTCCGTCATGGATTGGATCGCCTGCTCGCGACTCCAGCCCTTCGCGTGGATGCCGGTGTCGACGACGAGACGCGAGGCGCGGAACGCGGCCGATTGCAGATAGCCGATGCGCCCAAGCGGATCGTTTTCATAAACGCCCATCTCATCGGCGAGTTGTTCGGCATAGAGCCCCCAGCCTTCGATGAACGCGCCGAAGAAGCTGAGCGCGCTGCGGAAGAAGGGCAGCCCCTCGCTCTCCTGCTGGATCGCGATTTGCCAATGATGGCCGGGGATGCCTTCGTGATAGGTCAAAGTCGGCAGCGAATAGCGCGGTGTTTCGGCCGTATCGCGCAGATTGATGTAGTACGCGCCGGGGCGCGACCCATCGAGCGCCGGCGGCTCATAATAGCCCCCGGGCGCGCCGGCTTCGATGTAGGGCGGCACGCGCATGATCTCGAGTGGGGCGTTGGCCATGCGACCAAACATTTCCGGCATGCGCGCGCGCATCGCCTGCACCTGGCCGTTGAGATCGGCCAGCAGGCGCGCGCGGCCTGGGTCGGTGTTCGGATAAAGCTGATCGGGGCGGGTGTTGAGCGATTGCACGCGCGCGGAGACGCTGCCTTGCGTCATGCCCTGGCCGCGCAGGATCGCATCCATCTGCGCTTGCAGCGAATTGACCAGCTCCACACCCATGTCGTGGATTTCATCCGGCGTCATGGTGGTGGTTGTGTAGGCGCGCAGCGCGGCGGCGTACATTTCAGCGCCTTGCGGGCGATGCATGATGCCCGCGTCATGCGTCGCGCGCGGGCGGATGGCGCCGAGCGCTTCGATCTGGCGCTGATAGGCCGGCAGCACCTCATCGCGCACGATGGTTTCCGCGCGCGTCAGCAGCGCGGCGCGCTCGCTTTCTGGAATCTCCGCAACTTCCGGCAGCCGGCGCGCGAAGGACGTAACCAGCACGGTCTGCGCCGGCGCGGTTTGCGCGAAGCCGCGCAATTGCGCCACCGCGCCGTCGATGGCGAAATCCGGCGGGATCATGCCGGCGCCTGCGTCCTCGCCGATCATCGCCGTTTCCTGATCCAGCACGCGCGCATAAGCCGAAAGACGCGTCAGATACGCGTCGGTCTGGTCGCGCGTGGTGAGCGGGTGGCGGCTGGCCAGGAAATCCGGCTGCGCGGTGTAGGCGCCGCCCAATTGCGTGACGACGTACGGCGATTGCGCGCCGGCGCCAAATTCAAATCGCGCGGCGTCCACGGCGCTTTGCATGGAGGCAAGCACGACGTCGTAAGTGACAATATCCTGTCCTTCGAGACGATTGCGGTCGATCGTTCCCAGCGTTTCGATCGCGCGTTCGGCGATGGCGCGGTTGCGGCGGAAGCCCTCGCGCGAGGCGTCGCCCAGGCGATCGATATAGCGCCCGCCCGCTTGTTCTTCGCTGACGCCCAGGCTGGTCGCCCCCTCGGGGCTTTCACGCAGAATATCGATGGAGAGCTGATCAAGCAGCGCGTGCAGCTCAGGCCCGCCGCCAGTGGCGCGGCTGCAGCCGGCCGCCGCGAGCGCTAGGCCCGCACTTGTCGCGCCCAGCATCAGGCGCCGCGTCATGTGCATGAGACTTCCCCTTGGAATGATTTGATCGGCGCAACCTAGCCGCAAACGCGGGCGCCGGCTCAAGTCTTTCCGACGAAGCGCCTTTAGCCTTCGATGGCTGCTGAATCTGTTTCGCCAGTGCGAATGCGCAGCACGCTGTCGAGGTCATAGACCCAGATCTTGCCGTCGCCGATTTTTCCGGTTTTCGCGGCCGCGGCGATGGCGTCGACCGCTTTTTCAACCAGGGCCGTGGGCGTGGCGATCTCGATCTTCACCTTGGGCAGGAGCTTCACCTCGTATTCGGCGCCGCGATAGACTTCCGTCTTGCCCTTCTGGCGCCCGAAGCCGCGCACCTCAGAGACCGTCAGCCCGGAAATGCCCGCCTCTTTCAAGGCGTCGAGCACGGGATCGAGCCGGCTCGGCTTGATGATGGCGGTAATCAGTTTCATGGCAGCGCCCCTTCGCAGGCGCAGTATAACAATTATGCGTCGCCCTTGGGCAAGCTCCGCGGCGCGCGCTGGCGCGATCGGTCTGGCGCTTTGGCCAAAAGGACACGGCCCTCAGAGCGCGCGGTGGAGGCATAGAGGCGCTTGACCGCCTCCATCAGCAAGAGCCCGCCCATCGCCGGCCATACCATTTCGCCCACACGCTCGAACGCATCCGCCCCGCGCACGAAGGGCGTCCAGCTTGAAGGCGGCGCATAAAGCGCGCGTGCGGAGGCCACCGGCTCGAACATCGCATCGCTCAAGAGCGCCGAGAGCTGGCGGCGCGAATACGGGCGCCCGTGCCCGAAAGGTGTGGCGTCCGACAGCGCCCAGAAGCTCCAGCGATTGGCGGCGACAACCACAAGGCGCCCCTCCGGCGCCATCACGCGCCACACTTCGCGCAAAAGCGGGCGCAGCGCGTTGGTTTCTTCCAGCGCATGCACGATCAGCACGCGATCGAACACCGCGTCGATAAAGGGCAGGCGCGCCTCATCGGAGAGCACCGACGACACAAGCTGATCGCCCGGCCAGGGCTCCACGCCCTGCTCGGCCGGCATCAAAGCGGCCACGCGGCGCGCGCGCGCGCGAAATCCATCGAGGTACGGCCCGGCGTAGCCCAGACCCAAAATGTCCAATCCATCGACATTCGGCCAAAGCGCGCCGAGCCGGCGCGCCGCCGCACGCCGCGCCGCATCGCCCAGGGGCGAAGCGTAGAAACGCTGCAAGGCCAGAACATCGACGCGCATAGGTGAAGAGGGCTAAGCTAGGTTATGCTGCAAATCCATCAATTCCCCTGCCTGACCGACAATTACGGTTTTCTTATCCATGATCCCGGCAGCGGCGCGACGGCGGCGATTGACACGCCAGACGCCGAGGAAATCCTGCGCCAAGCGGACGCCAAGGGCTGGCGCATCACCGATGTGTGGAACACGCATTGGCACCCCGACCATGCCGGCGGCAATTCCGCGATCAAGGCGGCGACCGGCGCGCGCGTGACAGGCCCCGCGGAAGTGGAGCGCATCGGCCAGGCGCCCGATCACATCATCGGCGAGGGCGATGTGGTGAAGCTGGGCGATCTCTCGGCGCGCGTGCTGGATGTGGGCGGACATACGCTGGGGCATATCGCGTTCGTGTTCGACGATGCGAAGGTCGCGTTCGTGGGCGATGCGATGTTCGCGCTGGGCTGTGGGCGCTTGTTTGAAGGCACGCCCCAGCAGATGTGGGCCAGCCTGCAAAAGCTCGCGGCGCTGCCAGATGACTCAACGCTCTATTGCGCGCACGAATACACGCTCTCCAACGCGCGCTTCGCCGCCAGCGTGGATGGCGCGAACGCGGCGCTGAAGGCGCGCATCAGCGAGATTGAACGCCTGCGCGCGGCGGGCGCGCCCACCGTGCCGATGCGGCTCTCGGAAGAAAAAGCCACCAACCCATTCCTGCGCGCGCCGCTACTGAAGCCGGAATTGGCGGATTGGGAGGCGTTCGCGGAAATCAGAAAGCAGAAGGACGCGTTCAAATAGCGCGCCAAAGCGTCGGACCTTAAATGCGACCCAAGATGTTGGATCACCCGCCGTGTCGCATTTAAGGTCCACGAGACGCTTTAGATTCAAATTTTCTAATACAACTTATGGACTTTAAATTCGCTTGGCGCCCGCCATCGAACTGAGTCGAATTTAAAGTCCGTTGCTTTAGTTCTCCGGACCCTGCACGGCGCCGGTGACGACATTGCGGATCGCGTTCGAGGATGGCCGCCCCGCATAGCCCATCTCGGGCGCCACCTGCACCACCAGCGTATCCCCGCGCAGCACCGCGGCGGGCTGACGCCCCAGCGTGATGAGCACGCGGCGCACATTGGTGATCGGCGCCGCCGAAAGCCCTTCGGCCACGCGCTCGGCCGCGTCCACCACCAAGCCAGCAACGGGCGCTGACATTTGCGCGGGCACCACGAATTGCACCGGCTCGCCCACCGCGCGCGCGGCGCGGATTTGCAGCAGGCGCACGCGCTCCTGCAATTGCGCTTGGGCGATCGCCTGGGGCGTGATCGGCGGGGCGCTGGCCATATCCGACACCGGCGCGCCGGTGCGGATCTGGCGGGTGTAAACCGTGACCCCGCCTTGCGAGGTCACGCGCAGCATGATGGAGCCGTCTTCGTTGCGATAAATCTCATCGCCGCGCGCGCCCATTTCGGGCAGCAGCACGTGCACCTCGTCGTCGCCTTCAAAACGCAGCAATGCGGCGCGCGCGCCGGTGCGGTCGAACACGAAGCGCACCGCCCCGTCGGGCGTGGCGTAGCGGCGCGAGCCCATGGTGACCGTGACAAGGCCCGGCATGTGCGGCTGCGCCGGCTGCAACTCCTGGCGGGGCTGCTGTTGAATCTGAATGCGCAGCGTCGGCTGGATCAAGTAGCGGGCGTGGCCCGGATCGGCGCCCGTTTGCTCGCGCAGGGGATGGGCCTCCGCCCCGCCGGGAAGCGCCAACGCGACCGCTGCGGCTACCGCCGCCGCGCCGCGCGCTGTCAGACTCATCCCGCGGGACTGGCTCATGGGCGGCGACAGAAGCACCCGGACCTGGGCGCTTTTTTGGCGCGGTGTTGAAGAGTGACGGCGGTGTTGCGGCAAAGCCGCACTCAGCCGCCCTTTTTAGGGGGTGCCTTGGCGGCGCGCCGAGCGTCGAGCTTGGCGTCCGTCAGGCGCAACACCCGGTCGCGGCGCTGTTTTGCGGGCGCGGCCTCGGCTTCAGCCAGCAGCGCGCGCACCTCGTTATCCACAGGCGTGACCGTGGCGGCCGACGCCGCCGCTGTGCGCAAAGGCGGCAGCGGCGCGGCGCGCGGGGCGTCAGCGGGAATCGGCGGGGGGATGCGCAGCGTCACGGCCGCGCCGGAATTGGCCGGCCTCGACAAATCGCCGGCCACGCCGGCGACGAAAGACAAAGCGCTCAGCGCAACGGCGGCAATCAGTACGCGCATCGAATCGTCCCACCTGAGCCGAGCAGCTTTAACCGAGTCGCACCCACCCGTCACGCCGAGCGGCGTGACGGGCGATTCATATGCGCCCCGGAATGGCCCTTAGCGCAGCGCTTCCCGATCGAGGTTGAGCTGGTCGGCGGGGATGCGTTCGGCGTTGGGGCGCAGGCGGCGCAGCCCGTTGTAGAAATGCTGGGCGTCGCCCACCACGACCACATCGGCCTGGTCCAACACGAAATAGCGAGCGGCCGCGGCGCGCGCCTGCTCGGGCGTGACGGCGGTGATGTCGCTCACATAGGTGTTGAGCCGTTCCGGCGGCAGACCGAACAGCGCCAGCGTCGAAATCTGGCCGGCAAGGCCCGCCGTGGTTTCCACGCTGCGGCCGAACGAGCCGATCAGCACCGCCTTGCGGGCGTTGAGTTCGGCGGCTGGCGCAGGCTCGGCGCCGATGCGGGCGATCTCAGCGCGCATCAGCTCATACACCTGTACCGCCGCGTCGTTGCGCGTTTGCGCGGACGCCACGATCGGGCCCGGCGCCATCCGCGCCGAGAGCGAAGAGCCGGCGCCGTACGAAAGGCCGCGGCGAATGCGGATTTCCGCGTTGAGGCGGGCCGAATAACCCCCGCCCAACACGTTGTTGGCCACCAGGAGCGGGAAATAATCCCCATCCTGACGCGCCACGCCGCGCATGCCCATCGACACAGCCGCCTGCCCCGTGCCCGGCAGATCGACAACGATCGTGCGCGGCGCGGCGGCGTGGGCGCTGGCGTCGGGATTGGCGGGGCGCGCCGTTTCGGGACGCGCCCAAGAGCCGAAATGGCGCTCGGCGATGGCGAAGCCTTCTTCGGCGGTGACGTCGCCCGTGATGACGAGCACCGCGTTGTCGGGGCGCCAGTACGCGGCGTGATAAGCGCGCGCATCGTCGGTGGTGATCGCTTGCAGCGTCGCAGGCGAGGCCACCGCGCCGTAGGGCGCTTCGCCGTAAAGCGCGCGCGTCATCACAAAGCCCGCGATCGAGCCGGGCTCGGACAACGCCACCATCAGGCCATCCAGCGCTTGCTGGCGGGCGCGATCTAATTCCTCGCCGGCGAAGGCGGGATTGCGCGCCACGTCGGCGAACACGGCGAACGCTTCCTCGGCGCGATCCGAGCGCGTTTGCATCGACACCGCCGAGGAATCCACGCCAGCGCCCGCGCCGAGGCCGGCGCCAAGCGATTCAATCTGACGCGCGATCTCGGTGGCGCTGCGCGTTTGCGTGCCGCGCGGCAGCAGATCGGCCGTGAGGCCGGCCACACCCGCGCGCCCGGCCGGATCGGAAGCCGAACCGGAAGCCACGCGCAGATCTGCGCTGATCAGCGGCAGCGCGCGGTTGGAGGCCACGATCACGCGCAGGCCGTTCTCAAGCGTGCGCTCACTGGTGGCGGGAATGCGCGCGCTGACCGGCGCGGCGGGCGCGGGCGGCTGCGCGCGCTGGCCTTCGGGCGCGAGCGTGAACACCGGAATGTCCGCTTGCGCGATCGTCAGCGGGCGGGCGGCGATGGTGGACGATGTGGTGATCGTATCGCCGGTGACGCCCTCTTGCGCGGGCAGATAATTCACGACGACGCGGCGGTTATCATCGAGGATCGCGCGCGCGACGCGCTGCACGTCCGCGGCGGTCGTGTTCTGGATCGCGGCGAGCAGACGGTCCGCGTAGGCGGCGTCGCCATAGCGGATCACCGCGTCGGCCAGTTCGCTGGCGCGGCCATCGGCGGTTTCGCGGCCCTCGATGGTGGCGGTGACGATCTCGTTCTTGGCTTCGTCCAGCTCCGCCTGCGAAACAGGCGCGTCGCGGAAGCGCGCGACCTCGGCGGTGAGGCTCGCAGCGCCCGCTTGCGCGGATTGGCCCTCCGAGAGGATCGCAAACAGCGAATAAGCGCCCGGATCCTGCGTGGCCTCCAGGTTAGTGAACACCTGCGCGGCGATCTGCTGCTGATAGACCAACGATTGATAAAGGCGCGAGGAATCCCCGCGCGCCATGATCGCATCGAGCACCATCAGCGCCGGCAGATCGGGGCTGGTGGATTCAGGCTGCGGGTAAGAGATCATCACGGCCGGCAGCGGCACGTTGGCCTGATACACCGTGTATTCACGCGGGCCCGTGCGTGCGGGCTCAACAGCCTCCACGCGCGGGATCGGGCGATTGGGGCTGGCGATCGGGGCGAAATAACGATCCACCATGGCGTCGAGCTGGGCGGGATCGAAATTGCCGGAAACGACAAGCACGGCGTTGTCGGGGCGATAATAGGTGGCGTGGAAGGCGCGCACGTCTTCAACCGTGGCGGCGTCCAAATCCTCGATCGAGCCGATGCCGGGGCGCCCGTACGGGTGCACCGAATAATTGGCTTGCGGCAAATAGAGATAGAAAAGCGGCCCGTACGGCGAAGCCAGCACGCGCTGGCGCAGCTCTTCCTTCACCACGTCGCGTTCGGAATCGAAGGTCGATTCATCGACCACGAGCGAGCCCATGCGATCGGCCTCCGCCCACAGGATGCGCTCCAAGTGGTTGGCGGGCACGACCTCGAAATAATTGGTGAAATCGTCCCAGGTGGAGGCGTTGTTGTAGCCGCCGACGTCCTCGGTCAGCCGATCGAAGGTTTCGCTCGGCATGTTGCGCGTGGCTTTGAACATGATGTGTTCAAACAGGTGCGCAAAGCCCGAACGCCCCTCGGGATCGTCCTTCGAGCCGACATCGTACCAGACCTGCACCGAGACGTTCGCGGTGTTCGCATCCGGCATCGCATAGACGCGCAAGCCATTCGGCAGCGTACGCAGCGTATATTGCAGAGGCGCGACTTGCAGCGCGCCCTCGCCTTGCGGTGCGGAAGAGGTGGCGCAGGCCGCCAGCGCGAACGCGGCGGCGAAGAACATCACAAAACGCTTCATGGAGAGGGTCCCCGCTCGATTTGGGGCGGTCTTAGCCCCGCGCGCGCGAACGGGCCAGAAAATTGCGACTGGGGCGCTTGGGCGGCGGACGAACGGGGTTCCCCGGGCGAACATGCCGGCGAGGACGCCAGCGGTCCAAGTCAACCCGCCTTCGCAATCAGCGGGTCATAGGCCAGAATCGGCGCGAGCCAGCGTTCGGCCAGGGCCACGTCCCAGCCTTTGCGGCGGGCGTAATCCTCCACCTGATCGCGATCGATCTTGCCGACGCCAAAATATTCCGCGCGCGGGTGCGCGAAATAGAGGCCGGAGACGGAGGATGGCGGCGTCATCGCCATGCTTTCGGTGAGATCGATGCTGGTTTTGGCGTGCGCGTCGAGCAGATCGAAGATGGTGCGCTTTTCGGTGTGGTCGGGCTGGGCCGGGTAACCGGGCGCGGGGCGGATGCCGCGATATTTCTCCGCGATGAAATCCTCGTAGCCGAGCGTCTCTTCCGCTGCGTAACCCCAAAGTTCGCGCCGCACCTTGGCGTGCATGGCTTCGGCGAAGGCTTCAGCCAGGCGATCGCACAAGGCTTGCGCCATGATGGCGGAATAATCGTCGTTCGCACGCTTGAAGCGGATCGCGACCTCTTCCTCGCCGATGCCGGCGGTGACGGCGAAGGCGCCGACATAATCCTCCACGCCTTTGGGCGCGACGAAATCAGCCAGCGCGAAATTGCCTTTGGCTTCGCCCTTATCCATCTGCTGGCGCAGCGTATGCAGGCGCGCGCGTTCGCCGCTGCGTTTTTCGGTTTTCCAGAGCACGATATCGTCGCCGTCGCGGTTGGCGGGCCAGAAGCCGATCACGCCGGAGGCTTTCACCCATTTCTCGGCGACCAATTGGTCCAGCATCGCGCGCGCGTCTTTATACAAATTGCGCGCGGCTTCACCGACGATGTCGTCTTCCAGGATCGCCGGGAAGCGGCCGATCAGCTCCCACGAGGCGAAGAACGGCGTCCAATCGATAAATGGCACAAGCTCTTCGAGCGGATATTCAGCGAATGCACGGACACCAAGGAAGCTCGGCTTCACCGGATGGTATTCCAGCTTCGGCGCGCGCTTGCGCGCCAGCGCGATGGGCAGACGCGGGCGTTTATCCTGCCCCGCCAGATAGCTTTCGCGCGCGGAGGATTGGTCGGCCTTGGTTTCCGCCACCAGCGCATCGCGTTCGGCGCCCAGCAGCTTCTGCACCACAGGCACCGCGCGCGACGCGTCGGTAACGTAAATGGTGGGGCCCGTATAGGCGGGCGCGATTTTAACGGCCGTGTGCGTGCGCGAGGTGGTGGCGCCGCCGATCAGCAAGGGCAAGCTCATGCCGCGCCGCTGCATTTCGCTGGCGACAAACACCATCTCGTCAAGACTGGGCGTGATGAGCCCGGAAAGGCCGATGGCGTCGGCGCCGATCTCAACGGCGCGATCCAAGATTTTGTCGCAGCCGACCATGACGCCGAGATCGTCGATCTCGTAGCCGTTACATTGCAGCACGACGCCCACCAGATTCTTGCCGATATCGTGCACGTCGCCCTTCACCGTCG
>CAZWQS010000013.1:0-36244 GCA_964635925.1 uncultured Terricaulis sp.
GCGTGTGCGCCGGCGCCGGCGCCATCGTCGCCATGGCGAGCGATATTCGCTACGCCTCCGCCAACGCGAAAACCGCGTTTCTCTTCACCCGCGTCGGCCTCGCCGGATGCGACATGGGCGCGTGCGCGATCCTGCCGCGCATCATCGGCCACGGCCGCGCCAGCGAGCTGCTTTATACCGGCCGCGCCATGAGCGCGGAGGAAGGCGTCGCCTGGGGATTCTACAACAAGCTCACGGCCGCGCCGCTTGCCGACGCGCAAGCGTTCGCGCGCGATCTGGCCAACGGCCCGGCCTTCGCGCACGCCATGACCAAGAGCCAGCTCAACATGGAATGGAATTTGAGCATCGACCAAGCGCTCGAAGCCGAGGCGCAGGCGCAGGCCATCTGCATGCAGACGAAAGATTTTGAGCGCGCCTACCGCGCCTTCGCCGCCAAGCAAACACCGGTCTTTGAAGGAGACTGACATGAGCGCGCACGTCGACAGCTTCGTTCGCGACAACCTGCCGCCGCGCGAACAATGGCCGCAACTGCGCTTTACGCTGCCTGAGCTGCTGTTTCCGAGAATCTACAACGCCAGCTCGATCCTGGATCGCACCATCGAAGACGGGTTCGGCGCGCGCAACGCCGTGCTGTGCGCCTCTTCCGCCCTCACCTATGAGGCGTTGCTGCGCGAAACGTGCCGCATCGCGCACGTGCTACGGCGCGATTTCGGCCTTGCACCCGGTAATCGTGTGCTGATTCATGCGTCCAACACGTTGTGGTCGATCGCGATTTGGTGGGCGGTGTTTCGCGCGGGCGGCGTTGCCGTCGGCACGATGCCGATGTTGCGCGCGCACGAACTCGCCGTGATCTTGAACAAAGCACAAGTGTCGCACGCCATTGTCGATTCGCATCGCGCGGCGGAGCTTGCGCAAGCGCAACGCGATGCGCCGACGCTTCGGCACATCTTGCCGATGGATCAACTTGAACGGCGCATGGCCGGCGCACCGGATCATTGCGACGCCATCCCCACCGCCGCCGACGATCCCGCCTTGATCGCGTTCACCTCCGGCACCACCGGCACGCCCAAAGGCTGCGTTCACTTTCATCGCGACATCGCGGCGATGGCCGAAACATTTTCGCGCCGCGTGCTACAACCCAAGCCCACCGACATCTTCATTGGCACGCCGCCGCTGGCGTTCACGTTCGGCTTGGGCGCCGGCGCGGTGTTTCCAGCGAGCGTGGGCGCGGCGAGCGTGATCTGCGACCAGCCGGGCTTCGACGTGTTGGCCGATACGATCGCGCGGCACAAAGCCACCACGTTGTTCACCTCGCCCACCGGCTATCGCGCGCTGCTGAAGATTTACGATGCGCGCCTAGCCAGCCTGCACACGTGCGTCTCCGCCGGCGAGCATCTACCGCAAGCGACGAGCGATCAATGGTTTGAGCGCACCGGCATCCGTATCATTGACGGCATCGGTTCGACCGAGATGATCCACATCTTCGTCTCCGCCCACGGCGACGACATCCGCCCCGGCGCGACAGGCAAGGCCGTGCCGGGCTATGAAGCGACGCTGCTGGACGACAACGATGCGCCGTTCGAGGGCGAAGGCGCCGGCCGGCTCGCGATACGCGGGCCGACGGGGTGCCGCTATCTGGCTGATGAGCGGCAGAAGAATTACGTGATCAACGGCTGGAACGTCACCGGCGATCTCTACCGGCGCGACGAGGAAGGCTATTTCTGGTATATCGCCCGCGCCGACGACATGATCATCTCGTCCGGTTATAATATCGGCGCGCCGGAGGTTGAAAACGCGCTGCTGACGCACGACGCCGTGGCCGAGGCCGCCGTGATCGGCGCGCCAGATGAAGCGCGCGGGCAGATCGTCAAAGCGTTCGTCGTGCTGAAACCGGGTGCGACGGCAAGCGAGAAAGCCCTGCAAGATCACGTCAAGGCGGCGATCGCACCGTACAAATACCCCCGCGCCATCGCTTTTGTGTCTGAATTGCCCAAAACCCACACAGGCAAGCTGCAACGCTTTAAATTGCGCGAGCCGCCGCCATGAGCCTGTTCACACGCAAGATCATCATCCGCTTTGAACATTGCGACGCCGCTGGCCTCATGTTCTATCCGCGCTTCTTCGCGCTGGTGAACGAAATGGTCGAGGATTGGTTCGCCGCGCTTGGCCGCCCGTTTGCGGCGCTGCATGTGCGCGAGCGCAAGGGCGTGCCCACGGTGCAGCTCGAAGCTGCATTCCTCGCGCCGGCGCGCATGGGCGAGCGGCTGACGCAAAGCTTACGCGTGGCGCATCTTGGTGGCTCTTCGTGTCGGCTGATCCATGAGGCGCGCATCGAAGACCGCGCGGTGGCGCGCTTCGAGCATGTGATCGTCTTCACCGATCTCGCCGTCATGCGCGCCGAAGCATGGCCGCTTGACCTGCGTGCCGCCATGAGCCGCTATCTGGAGCCAACATGAGAACGCTTCTTCCTCCCGGCTGGCCGCGCCCGCACGGCTATTCCAACGGCGTCGACGCCGAGGGCCGGCTTGTGTTCGTCGCCGGCCAGATCGGGTGGACGCCTGAGGGCGTATTCGCCGAAACGACTCTCGCCGGCCAATTCCGCCAAACGCTCGCTAATACGCTGGCCGTGCTGGCCGAAGCGGGCGCGGGGCCTGAGCACGTCGCGCGTATGACGTGGTACATCACCGATAAACGCGCCTATCTCGCGGCGCGCGCCGAAATCGGCGCGATTTGGCGCGCGCTGATGGGTAAAAATTATCCGGCGATGGCGGTGGTGGAGGTGAAAGCGCTGATCGAGGACGCCGCCCTGATCGAGATCGAGACGACGGCGGTGATTCCACGTTAGCCCCCTCTCCCCTTGCGGGGCGCGGGTTGATACAGTGCGCGCCAAGGAGATGCCCATGGCCGACCATAGTTTGTTCGTATTCGTTCGCGTTCAGGGCGCGACTCCGGAGGCCGTCGGCAACGCGCTGCGCGACACGATCGGCGAGATCATGGACATCTACTCCACGATGGGCGAATGGGATTTGCTGGTGCGAATCGAGCACCCCGATCTCAACACGATCCAGAAGGTCGTCACCGAATCCATCCGCGCAAACCCCAACGTGGCGCAGACCTACACTATTCTGGGTTATCAGCTCTACGGCTCGAAATGGCCGGGCTTCGATTATCCCGATAGCGAATGAGCGCCCTCGACCTCGAAGCGGAATATAACAATCGCGCGCGCGTGCCCGAGCATCCCGCGCTGATCGCCGGCTGGGCCAGCGACTCCGCCGCGTATCGCATCGCCAAGCCACCGCGCTTGATCACTTACGGCGCAGGCGAGCGCCAGCAGATGGATTGGTTCGACGCCGGCGCGGGCGCCAGCGTGATGTTTATCCATGGCGGCTATTGGCAGGCGCTGGACAAAAGTTTCTTCAGCCACATGGCGCGTGGGCTTAATACGCACGGAATCAGCGCGGCTGTGCCCAGCTATGATCTTTGCCCCGCCGTGCGCATCGGCGACATCGTGGAGCAAATCCGCGCAGCCTGTGCGACGCTGCACCGGGAAACCGGCGCGCCGGTGATCGTCAGCGGCCATTCGGCGGGCGGGCATTTGGCCGCCTGCATGTTGGCGATGGAAGCACACGTGCCGGCGGCCTACGCGATATCTGGTCTGTTCGATCTCGGCCCCCTCATCCCCACCAGCCTCAACGCCGCGTTGGGCCTGGATGAACCCGAGGCCGAGGCGCTCAGCCCGCTCTTCTGGCCCGCGCCAGAGGGCAAGACGCTTGACGCCGTGGTCGGCGGCGCTGAAAGCGGCGAGTTTCTGCGCCAAAGCCAAGCGATCGCGGCGGCATGGGGCGCCGAAGGCGCATCCACGCGTTATGAAGCCATCGCTGGCGCCAATCATTTCACTGTCATCGCGCCCCTGGCGGATGCACACTCGTCCATGACCATGCGCCTAGCGGCGCTTGCACGATCCTGAGGAGCACGAATGGCCGACATCACAATCACGCTTGAGGAGCAGGGCCACAAAGGCCGGTACGTCGCCCATGTCGCCGGCTCAGCCGAAGTCGGCGAAATGACATTCTCGCGCATCAACGACAAACTCATCATCGTCGACCATACCGGCGTGCCCGACAGCCTCGGCGGCAAGGGCGTGGGCAGGGCTTTGGCGGAGCACGTCGTGGCCGATGCGCGCGCGAAGGGGTTTCGCATCGTGCCGCTCTGCCCGTTCCTGCGCGCGCAGTTCGAGCG
The DNA here is from genome assembly GCA_964635925.1 of uncultured Terricaulis sp. Lineage (GTDB taxonomy): Bacteria > Pseudomonadota > Alphaproteobacteria > Caulobacterales > Aquidulcibacteraceae > Vitreimonas. The sequence continues at coordinate 4,240 of CAZWQS010000013.1, forward strand.
CCATCCCGAATGGGCCGACGTGATGCGCGTGGATTAAAGCAACGGACTTTAAATTCGCCTCAGTTTGATAGGCGGCTCCGAGCGAATTTAAAGTCCATCAGTTGCTTTAGAAGATTTTGAATCTAAGCGTCTTATGGGACTTAAATGCGACACGGCGGTTGATCCATAGTGTGGGTCGCATTTAAGTCCCGACGCTTTAGGCCGCCGCGTCGCCCAATGCGCGCGGCTTATCGGTTTTCTTCAGTGCGGCCACGAATGCGTCGCGCCAGGCGACCACATCGTTGGTCATCACGCCTTCATACAGCGCGCGCCAGCGCGCGCGGCGTTCGGCAATATCCATCTTGAATGCGCGGCTGATCGCATCGGCCACGTCTTCCTGGCTGAACGGATTGACGATCAGCGCCTCTTTCATCTGACTGGCCGCGCCCGCGAAGCGTGAAAGGATCAGTACGCCAGGGTCCTCCTCGCGTTGCGAGGCGACGAATTCCTTGGCCACCAGATTCATCCCGTCACGCAACGGCGTGACTAGGCAAACGTCGCCGGCGCGGTAAATCCCGGCTAATTCGTCGCGCGTGTGCGGGCGGTGCACGTTGCGCACTGGGATCCAATCCATTTCCGCGAACGCGCCATTGATACGCCCGGTCAGCGCATCGAGTCGGTCGCTGATGTCCTGGTATTCCTCCACCTCGCTGCGCGTGTGCGTGGAGATTTGCAGCATGAACACTTCGCGCTGGCGCTCGGGGTGATCGATGAGAAAGCGCTCATAAGCCAGCAAGCGCTCTTCCAGGCCCTTGGAATAATCCAGGCGATCCACGCCCAACAGCATGCGGCGGCCGAGTTTGCTCTCTTCCATGCGCTGATAGCTTTGCTGTGCGGCCTCGGAATTGAGCATCTCGGTGAACTCGACGGCGTCGAGACCGATCGGCAGCGCGACCGGGCGCACCGTGCGCCCGAACGCGCTGAGACGTCCATCTGGCAATTCTTCCCCGCCGACCTCATAGAGCACATAGGCGCGAAAAGCGTTCAGCCATTCTTCGGTGTGAAACCCGATTACGTCATAGTGGAACAGCGCCTCCACCAATTGCCGATGCCGCGGCAGCGTCACCACAAGTTCGCGTGCGGGCCAGGGAATGTGTAGGAAGAAGCCGATTGCGTTTTTCACGCCCCGCTCGCGCAGTTCGCGCGCCAGCGGGATCAAATGATAGTCCTGCACCCACACGAGATCCTTCGGCTCGATCAGCGGGCGCAGCGTTTGCGCGAAGCGCGCATTCACGCGCGCATAGCCAGAACCGTATGAGCGCTCGAACGCGGTGAGATCGATACGGTAGTGGAAAAGCGGCCAGAGCGTGCGGTTGGCGTAGCCGTTGTAGTATTCCTGCACGTCCTGTTCTTCGAGATCGACAGTGGCCGCTGTCACCCCATCCACCTTTCGCATCGCGATCTGGCCGGTGAAGTGCGGTGTCGATTGCCCGCTCCAGCCAAACCAGAGCCCGCTATATTGGCGCAGCGCCGCATTGATCGCGACCGCAAGCCCGCCTTGGCTCGCCCCGCCCGGCTCGGGCAGCGCGACGCGGTTGGATACCACAACAAGGCGGGTCATCGGACAGTGCTCCAAGGTTTGCTCAGCAGCACGGCGCAATTGATCATGCCGGCCAATGAATAAGTTTGCGGATAGTTCCCCCACGGCTCGCCGCTGACGGGATCGCAATCTTCGGACAAAAGCCCCGCGGGCGTGCGCCGATCCAGCATCTCGTTGAACAGCGCGCGCGCCTCCTTCTCGCGGCCGACGCGGTAGAGCGCCTCGATGAACCAGAAAGTGCAGAAATTGAACGCCGTTTCCGGCAAGCCGAAATCGTCCTCTGTGGCGTAGCGCAGTACGTGTGAGCCGCGCCGCAACATGCGCTCCATCGCCTCAAGTGTGGCCAGAAAGCGCGGATCGTCGTCAGCCAGAAAGCGCGAGTCCACGAGTTGGAGCAGGCTTGCATCCATATCGGCGCCGTCGAGTGTGGCGGCGAAGCGGCCGAGTTTGGCGTTCCAGGCGCGGTTTTCGATCTCTGCGCGCATCTCGCGGGCGCGCGCCCCCCAAAGCTTCTCGCGTTCATCGAGGCCAAGCGCGCGCGCGGCGTTCTCCAGCCTGTCGCACGCCGCCCAGCACATCATCGCCGAATAGGTATGCGACGCCGCGCGCGTGCGGAATTCCCAAAGGCTGGCGTCGGGCTGGAGGTAAACTTGATAGGCGCGTTCGCCCACCGATTCCAACGCGCGAAAATCCTCGGCGTTAGCAGGGCGCAATAAGCGCTGATCGAAGAACGCTTGCGTGTTGGCGAGAATGATCTGGCCGTAGACATCATGCTGATGATGCTCGTGCGCCTGATTGCCCACGCGCACCGGCCCCATGCCGCGATAGCCTGGCAGGCTTTCGGCCATGCGCTCCTGCAGCACAGGCTCGAGCCCCACGCCATACACCGGCTGAATGCGCCCGCTCGGCGTTGCGTCGACGATATTGCGTAAATAGCTCAGATAGCCTTCGAGCACATCGACGGCGCCGAGCCGGTTGAGCGCCTGGATCGTGTAATAGGCGTCGCGCAGCCAGCAATAGCGATAATCCCAATTGCGCCCGCTGCTCGCCGCTTCCGGCACGGACGTCGTCATCGCCGCGACGATGGCGCCGGTTTCCTCATGCACGCAGAGCTTCAGCGTGATCGCCGCGCGGATCACTTCGGCCTGCCATTCAAGCGGCGTCGACAGCGTGCGCACCCAATAGCGCCAATAGGCGCGCGTATTTTCATGCATGGCGCGCAGCGCGGGGCTGATTTGCTGTGAAAACGGCTCGTCCGGCCCGAAGAAAAAGCCTTGCTCTTGCTCCAAACGGTAAAGCTGCTCGTCCCAGACGTAGGAAATGGGCGCATTGGTGCTGAGGCGCATCGGCGCATCGGCCAGCAGATAGCGAATATGGTTGGAGCCGCGCGTGCGCTCCGCCAAACGCGCGCCCCAATCGCGTCCCGCGCGCAGGCGCACGCGAATGCGCGGCGCGCCCGCCAGGGGCCGCACGATGCGTGCGAACGCCATCGGCCGATAAGTGCGCCCCAAATGGTGATAGCGCGGGCAGAAATCCAAAATCTCAATGGCGCCGCCGGCCTTGTCGGTCAGGCGCGTCACCAGGATTGGGGTGTTGCGTTCATAATATTGCTCGGCGCTGGCACACGAATCGAGTTCGATCTCCCAAAATCCAAGCGCCGGCGCATCCGCGCCCAGCAGCGCGCTGAACACAGGATCGCCGTCCACGCGCGGCACGCACGCCCACGCATAACGCCCCTTGTCATCCACCAGCGCGCTCACCGCGCAATTGCCGATCGGCGAAAGATCAAGCGTGCTCACCGCGCCTCCCCCAACGCTTGCGCCAGCCAGGCGCGAACATCGTCCACGCTTGAGAGATGATATTGCGCCGCCGTGACGCGCGCGGGGCCGACCAGAACGGAATAGCCGCCTAAGGCGTTAGCGGCCTCAAATGCGCTTTCGTCCGTCACGTCATCACCGACAGCGACGGGACGGCGGCCAGTGAAACGCGGCGTTTGCATAAAATCGCGCAGCGCATCGCCCTTGGTTGCGCCTTGCGGCAAAATCTCGATCACCTGTTTGCCGCTCAGTGTGCGCAGGCCAGCGTTGCCCGCAGCAGCCTCGGCGGCGGCGCGCACATCCGTTTCCGCGTGCGGCGCATGACGATAATGCAGCGCGATGCTGGCGCCCTTGTCCTCCAGACGCGCCTCAAGCGCGCCCGCCGCGATCGATGCGTTGAAGCGCGCCGCAAGCGCGCGCAATGGCTGAGACGCGCGCTCATGGCGTCGCCACTCGTGCGGCGTCAATCGGCTTTCGAGCCCGTGCAAGCCCGCGATCGCGTCTACCGCGCCCTCCAGGATGCGATCCGCATCCGCCAACGCCCGCCCCGTCAGCACGGCCAACGCGCCGCGCCGGGCGACATCAACAAGCAGCGCGCGCATGCGCGCATCAAGCCGCACGGCGTCAGGCGTTTCCGCGATATCCGCCAGCGTGCCATCCAAATCAAAAAACAACGCGTCGTGCGCCAGCTCGATTCCAGGCGGCGTAATTCTCAACAACCCTGACAATGATCCACCGCAAGCTTCGCGAAAACCGCAGAATTCCACGATCAACGCGCGAGCGGCGCTTGGGTTCCCAGTTTTCGATCTTGCGAGCGCATGCCATACCGCACCCGGCGCGTGACCTCAGCCCGCCTTGCGACGTTTCGCTTCTTTGCGATGAGCACGCGCGCCCTGACGCGTCGTGCGGAATGCGTAGGAAACCACCAAAGTTTGCGCCAAACACATGGTGGCGGCGAGTGAGCGGAATTTGCGAATTTCCGCCTCGCGCACTTGCAACGCCAAAGTTGCGGGCTTCGCGGTGGGGCTCACCAGAGAATCGCTGATCGACAGCACTTTGGCCTGATGCGACACGGCCGTCTGCACCGCCTGAATCGTCTCATCCGCATAGGGATGGAAGCTGATATCGATCAGCAGATCGCCCTTGCCGATCAATTGCACCTGCTGGCGCGTCAGACCGCCAACGCCATCGACGAAGATCGTCTTCTTGTTCAATTGCTGCAGCGAGTAAGCAAGATAGGACGATACCGGCAGCGAGCGGCGAAAGCCGATCACGTAAATCGTTTCCGCTTCCGCGATCAGATCCACGGCGCCGCGCAGATCATCTGCCTGCACCAGCTCACGCATATTGTTCAGCGAAAGCACCGCGCCTTCCACGAATTCGTCCAGCACGTCTGCGGGGCGCCCGCCATCGCGGACGGTTTCAGCGAATTGGCGCACGCGTTCGCTGTAGCCCAGCACGTTGCTGCCCGCGATCAGGCCGTCGCGCACCACCTTCTGCATCTGGCTGGCGCTTTCAAAGCCGATCGCTTTGGCGAAGCGCACAATGGCCGAAGGCTGCACACCCGCGCGCTCGCCGATCACCGCAAGCGTTTCAAGGCCAACCGCGTTCGGCTCGTCCAACACGTAGCGCGCGATTTGCTGCAGGCGTTTGCTCAAATCCTCGTAGCGCTCGAGGATCACCGCGCGCAATTCTTCGCTGGTTTGTGGCGGGCGTGCGGCGAGAGACATGAGGGCTCCGAGGCTCGATCACGGCCACGCCACAGAATAATATTTCTGACTTTGGAACGCAACGGAACATATGGGCGAGAAATTCGCGCCTCGGGTGTTCAGCGCCCCGCCCAGGCGAAGCGCACTTCGAGCCCGCCCAGCGCTGATTCGGCCAATTCAATGCCCCCACCCGCCGCTTCCGCGAGTTCCTGGGCGATGGCGAGGCCGAGCCCCGTGCCGGCGCCGCTTTCATCCAGGCGCGCTCCGCGCTTTAGCGCCGCGCCGCGATCGGCGGCGGCGATGCCGGGGCCGTCATCCTCCACCGCCAGGCGCGTCCATTGCGGGCCAGCCTCGCCGCGGATGCGCACCTGGCGCTTGGCGAAGCGCATTGCATTGTCGAGCACCGCGCCCAGAATTTCCGAAAGATCCTCGCCGCTCACATTCAGCTTCAAGCCCGCCGGCACATCGACGCTGAACACGAGCTGTTCGCCGCGATCGGTGTGTTCAAGTACGGTGACAAGGCGCTCAACCACGTCGCGCACCTCCACATGGCCGCTCGGGCCGCGACGGATCACCGCCGCGCGCACGCGCGCGAGTTCAGCGTCGATCGCGCGGCCGATGGCGGCGATGGCGCGTTCGAAGCCATCATCGGCCGGCGCCGCGCCGGTTTCGCGCACGCGCCGCACTTGCGCAGTCAGCGCCGCGAGCGGCGTTTTCAGCCCATGCGCCAAATCGGCCGCGCGCCGGCGCGCTTGCTCAAGATCGCGCTCGCGCGTTTCAGCGAGCGCATTAATCGCCTCGGTGAGCGGCGCGATCTCCGTGAGATCAGCCGCGCTGAGACGCGCGCTCGGGCTTTCACGCAGCGCCGCCACATCGCCGCGAATGCGCGACAATGGCCGCAAGCCCAGATGCACCTGCAGCCAGGACGCCGCAGAGAGCACCAACCACAGCACGAACAAAAACGCCGCCATCTCGCGGCCAAACTCATCGCGCGCGCTCGCGAGCGGGGCCATGTCCTGCGCCAATTGCACGATCACCGCCGGCCCGTTTGGATCGGGCGCGATTTCTCGCTCCAGCAGCGCCAAGCTTTGGTCGAACGGCCCGCGCGCGCGGCGCAAACGCCATTCGGCGCCCGTGGTTTGCACCGGCGCCGGCAAATCCGCATCCCATAACGAGCGCGAGCGCAGCGCCCCATGCGCGTTGGAGATTTGCCAATAATAGCCGCCCGCCGGCGTCGCCAGTCGTGGATCGCCCGGCGTGGCGGCGAGCAGCGGCGCGCCCTCCGGCGTCAGCGACAATGCGGCGGCAAGACGCAACCCATCGCGCTCCAGTTCATCGCTAAGCCGCCGCTCCAAATGCCGCTCAAACACCAGCACCATGAACGCCCACGCCACCGCGAGCGCCACGAGGATCGCTGCGGCCGCGCCCAGCAGCAGCCGCCAGCGCAGCGAGCGCACAATCACGTCTTAGGGTCCAGCATGTAGCCGAAACGTCGGCGCGTGGTGATGATCTCGGGGCCGAATTTGCGCCGCAGCCGCGCAACGATTGCTTCGATCGCGTTCGCGTCCGCACTATCAGCTACGCCGTAAAGGTGCTCGGCCAGCTCGGCCGCCGCCACCGCGCGCCCCGGTTGATGCGCGAGATAGTCAAGCAAGCGAAATTCAAGCGGCGAAAGATGCGCGGGCGCGCCGTCGAACGTGGCGGTCATGTGCGTGGTGTTGAGGCGCAAACGCCCGATCGTCACCACATCGCTCAAGCGCCCGGCGCGGCGGCGCACCAGCGCGCGCACGCGCGCGATCAGCTCGCCCATCTGGAACGGCTTTGCCATGTAATCATCGGCGCCGGCTTCAATGCCGGCCACCTTCTCCGTCCAATCGCCGCGCGCGGACACGATGATCACAGGGAACGCCCGCCCAGCGGCGCGCCAGCGTTTGAGGATGGTGAGCCCATCCAATTGCGGCAAGCCGAGATCGAGCACGGCGGCGGCGTATTCTTCCACGTCGCCCTGAAACCAGGCGGTTTCACCATCGGACGCCACATCAACGACAAACCCCGCAGCCTCCAGGCCACGGCGCAAATCCGCCTGGATGTCCGGATCGTCTTCGACGACGAGGCAGCGCATTAATCGTCCTCGATCTCCAGAATCGCGCCATTGCGCGCATTCAGAGTGACTTCGCGCACGCGCCCTGTCGAGGTCAGAACCTTGATTTCATACTCCCAGCCGGTGTCCTCCCGGTCGAGATCGACCTCGATCACGTCCCCGGGCACGCGCCGCTGCACGATCTCCAGCACCGCGTTCAGCGGCAGGATCTCGCCGCGGGCGAGCGCCTCACGCGCGGCGATCTGATCGCTGTCGTCGGCGAAGGCGGGTCCGGCGGCGAAAGCCAGAGCGAGGGCGGCGAAAAGGGCGCGGATGGGGATCATGGCCCGCTTATAGAAGAAACAAGCTGACGCCGCCCTGACGGGCGCGGCGCCCGTCCCGTCAGCACATCTGACTTAAAGGGGCCGCCGAGGGATGCTTAACCAATGCTTCGACGCGCCAGCTTCTTAATTTGCGCCGCCCTGCCCGCTTTGCTTTGGGCCGGCGGGGCGCACGCACAGGCGCGCGAGGGCGTCACCATCTTTGAGCCGGCTGCCTTCGCGCACGCCGCGCCGGAAAACGCGCTCGACATGGTGCGCCTGCTGCCCGGCTTCGCCATCATCGACGCCGACGCGGACGTGCGCGGCTATTCCGGCGCACAGGGCAATGTGCTGATCGACGGCGCCTGGCCCGCCAGCAAGCGCGAGGACATTGACGACGTGCTCGCCCGCATCCCCGCCGCGGCGGTGGAGCGGATCGAGCTGATCCGCGGCGCGGCCGGCATCGATATGGGCGGGCACGCCGTGCTGGCGAACATCGTGCGTCGGCGCGGCGCAACCACGGAAGGCGCCTTCACCTTGGGCGCCGCGTTCGCGACCGATGGTGAAATCGGCCCGCAGGGCGCGCTCGAGTACGGGCGCCGCGACGGCGCGCACGCGCTGGAGCTTGCCCTAACCGCCGCGCGCGAAACCGACGAGGATTCCGGGCGCGGCGATCAGCGGGTGGTTGACGCCGGCGGCGCTACGGAATGGAGCGCGACCGATGCGCTGCGCACGATCGACAACGCCGCGTTTAACGCCAGCTATCGTCGCCCGCTAGCCGGGGGACGCTTGGCGCTGACCGGCGCTTTGCGCGGGGATAACGAATCCAGCCGTGAAATCATCGCCGGCGCCGAAGATGAAATCGTGCGCGAGCGTGAGGAATACCGTGAAGCCGAATTCGGCGTGCGCTTCACCCGCGCCATCGGCGCCGCCTCGACGCTTGAGACGCTCGCCAGCCAGCAGCTCGGCTGGTTAGAAGCCTCAGAAACCAGCCAAAAGGGCTCCGACGCCGAAAGCTTCGCGGAAGATACGCAAACCGGGGAAACCATCGCCAGGCTTGAATTCACCACCGCGCGATCGGATCATCTTTCCCTGAACGCGAGCCTCGAAGGCGCGTTCAATTTTCTGGAGAGCGAAACAGCGCTGCAAGAAAATGGCGCGCCAGTGGCGCTGCCAGGCTCTGATGTGCGCATCGAAGAAAGGCGCGCCGAGGCGGCTTTCGGTGCACGCTGGCGCCTCGCGCGCGGCCTCAGCCTGCAAAGCGATCTGCGCGTGGAGACCTCGCGCATCACCCAAACCGGCGACACGCCACTGGAACGCGATCTCACCTATTGGAAGCCGCGCGCGGCGTTGAGCTGGGAGGCGGATGATCACAATCAATTCCGCGCATCCGCGTCGCGCGAGGTCGGCCAATTGGATTTCTCCGATTTTGTCGCCGCCGCTTCCTTCGTCACAGGCTCGGTCACCGCCGGCAATTCCGAACTTGCGCCGGAGGAATCATGGCGCTTTGCCCTATCATGGGAACGCCGCTTCTGGAGCGACGGCGCGTTGACGCTGACCTACACGCATGACGCGATCGACAACACCGCCGACCGCGTTCTTGTCGAATCCGGCGGCGAGTTCTTCGACGCGCCCGGCAATATCGGCGCGGGCGATCGCGACATGCTCGAAGCCGAGCTTGCCGCCGGCCTTGCGCCGCTTGGCCTGGCGAACTTCCGCATCGTGCTCTCCGGCCTGTGGCGCGCCAGCAGCGTCACCGATCCGACCACGGGGCAAACGCGCGGCATCTCCGACGAGCCCACGCGCGAGGGCGAAATCAGCCTCACATACAGCGCCGCTCGCGTGTCGTGGGGCATAAGTTACGAATTGGCTCAGCGCGAGCGGCAATGGCGCTTCGATCGCATCGCGGAGGAGCAGGAAGCCGCCTCATGGTCGGCATTCATCGAGCGCCGCTTTAACGGCGCCTGGCGCCTGCGCCTGGCTGTGAACGATCTGGCCGGACGCGAGATCGTCGATACGCGCCAGCGTTACGAGGGACCGCGCGACGCCTTCCCGCTTTCGGAAACCGAGCGCCGCGCCCACACCGCGCCGGGCAGCGTGCTGATCAGTCTTCGCCGTAATATGGGCGGTTAGGCCAGCCTTCCGGGACGTCGAATCCATAATAGCCGCCGCCGCGCAGGAAGCGCTCGCGCCGTTGCAGCTCCACCGGATCGGCCTTCTGGCGCCAGGTGCTCGCGCCGTTGCGCAGATCGTCCGGCGTCAGCACCAAATCATCCCACACCGGCTCGCCTAGATCGTCGTGCAAAGTGTAAGTCAGCGTCGGCGTACGTCCGCCCATGTTGAAGCGAAGCAGGCCGACATTGGTGCTGCGCGTCCATGCATCGCGAATGCGCACCTCCGGCGCCTGGCGCAGGTTGCGCGTGGCCGGAGTCTGCGCCAACGGGGAGGAGCAGAAATCGTAGAAATCATAGCCGCCGCGCTCAGACCAGGGAATGCAATTGAGCTCGCCCATGTGGCTGTCGCCGGAAATGCACACGACGCCGCCGATGTTTTCGTCGCGGATGAAATCGAAGATTTCGTTGCGCTCCGTCAGATAGACGCCCCAGGAATCGCCGCCATTCTCATTCTCCGCGCAAGACCACCCTCCGCCGACGGCAAGCACCTTGAACGGCGCGCGGCTCGCTTTCAGCTCGCGCTTCAGCCATGCCTTCTGCGCCGCGCCCAACATGCTCTTGGCGGCGTTGTCAGGGAGATCAGTGGCGCTGCGGTGGTAGCGGCCATCGAGGATGAAGAAATCCACGCCGCCATAGGATTGTTTGCAATAGACGCCGGGGTCGGTCCCGTCGCCATAGCTCGGATTGGCCCAGAAATTCTTGAACACGCGCAGCGCACCGCCCTTGTAGGGGCTGGCGCCATCGGAATTGTTGTAGCCGAAATCGTGATCGTCCCACGTCGCCAATTGCGGCGTCGTGCGCAGGAACGGCTCCAGGCGCTCCACCGCGCGGCCGCGCCCATAGAGATCGGCCAGCGCGTGCGGCTGATCGCTATCGGCATAAATATTGTCGCCCAGCCAGATGAACATATCCGGCTCGAGCGCGCGCACCACGTTCCAGATTCGCTGTTCAGGATCGTATTGGATGCGGCAGCACGAACCGAACGCCACACGGAAATCCGCGCGGCCCGCGGGCGCCGTGCGAGTGCGATGCGGCAGCGGTTGGAAGCGATCGCTTTCGCCATTGAATTTGAGCCGATACCAATACGTGGTGTTCGGACGCAGATTTTCCGCGCGCAGCGTGACGCAGCAATAATCTTCCGCCCGCGCCGTGACGGTCTGCGCTTCGATCGGCGCGGTGAAATCGCGATCGGTCGCGTATTCGAGCGTCACCGGAAACGCGCCGCTGGCGCGCACCCACACGGTGAAATGGTTTGGCCCCGGCGCGCCGATCATCGGCCCTTGCAGCGCGCGCGGATAGCCCAGCACTTGCGCGATCGCGCGCCCAGGCGCGGTCAGCAGCGATCCCAGAAAGCCCGCAGCAAGCAGGCCGCGGCGACGGATAGGCTTCATATCGAGGGCTCCATGCGGCGCGCTTCGTTCAATTGTGCAATCAGATCGCCGTGGATGGCGCCATTGCTGACGCAGACATGCCCGCCATGCAGATCGAGCGGCAAGCCTTCGGCCCCAGTGGCCGTTCCGCCGGCTTCGCGCACCAGCACGATGCCGGCGCCCATATCCCACGCCTTGATGCAGCGCTCCCAATACGCATCCCAGCGCCCCGCCGCGACCCAGGCGAGATCAACCGCGCCTGCGCCCGTGCGGCGAATGCCCGCCACCTTCGGCGTCAGCAAACTCATTTCCGCGACAAACAGCGGGTGGTCCGGCTTGTCCGCAAACGGAATGCCGCACGCGAGCACGGATTCGATCAAGCGCGGGCGTTTGGAGACGCTGATGCGCCGCCCATTCAGCCACGCGCCCTTGCCCTGCTCTGCCAAATACATCTCGTTCAGCACCGGCAGATAAGTGACGCCCGCAACCGGCGCGCCCTCGCGCACGTGCGCGATGGTGACGCCCCATAGCGGAACGCCGAACAAAAAATTCGTCGTGCCGTCGAGCGGATCGACCACCCAGACATTGGCGGTATCCTCGCCGCCCTGTGCGCCCCCCTCTTCGCCGAGAAATGAGTAGGCCGGCCGCGCGCGCGCCAGATGGCTGCGCACGTTATGCTCCGCCTCCTCGTCGGCGATCGATACAAGATCGGTCGGCCCCGCCTTCGTGCGCACGTCGAGCGCGGCGAGCTGGCCGAAACGCTTGAGCAAACCTTCGCCCGCCGCTTCGGCCGCGGCGATCATCGCTTTCAAATCCGTCGATGCATCCTGCACGAACTTAGTCCCTCAGTTTCGCGCGCCACAGGCTGGCGGCAAGCAGCATGGACACGACGGACGAGCCCACCCAGAACCAGATCACCGGCCCGAAATCATAAATCCGATCCGCGCCGACCATATGCGAATGCTGCTGGATCAGCACGCCGCTGACATTCTCCTGAATGGCCGCGCCAATATAAGAGAACACGCCGATCACGCCCATCGCAGCGCCCGCGACGCGCTTGGGGCAGATATCGACCGCGAACAATCCCCCGAGCGATGCGACCAGACCCGTGAGCCCCAACCCGAACATGATCATACCGAGGATCAAAGTCGGCACATTGGTCGGCCCGAAAAAGATGAGGCCCAGGCCGATGATTTCGATGACGGAGAACAGCAAATTCGCCGGCGGCCGGCGCGCATCGAAGAATTTGTCGCTGACGATCCCGTAGAGGATCGATCCCGCGATCCCCGCCAGCGTCGAAATCATCAGCATCGTGCCGGACATGATCTCGTCGAACCCGCGCGCTTCCTGCAAATAGAGCGGCCCCCAGGAATTGATGGCGTAACGCGTGATGTAATTGGCGAGACTGGCCAGCGCGAGCACCCAGATAGTGGGGATGGCCAGGATCGAGAATTGCAGCTTGAGCGTCGACTTGGATTTCGAGGCTTCGCTTTCGGCCAAATGATCGTTCTTCCAATCGGCGATCGTCGGCAGGCCCATGGTGCGCGGGCGATCTTGCACCATGAAATACATCATGGCCGCCGCGCCTAAGCCGATCATCGCCGGTACGAAATAGCCCCAGCGCCAGCCGAAATACGCGACCACGGCGCCGATCACGAAGAAGGTCAGCCCCTCGCCCACCGAATGCGCGGTGCTCCACACGCCATAGGCGCGCCCGCGCTCCTTGTTGGAAAACCACGCCGTCATCGCCACGACGCCGCCCGGCGCGCCGAAGCCCTGGAACCAGCCATTGATGCCCCAGATCACCATCGCGATCACCAGCGTATCGGCGAAGCCCATCGCGAAATTGCAGATCGCAGAAACCAGGAAGCCAAAGGTTAGAAAGATTTTCATGTTGGCGTGATCGGCGAGGAAGCCGTTGGTCAGCTTGCCGAGCGCGTAGGTGTAAAACAGCGCCGAGCCGATCAAGCCGAATTCCGCCGGCGTGAAAATGCCAGCGTCGATCATCTGCGGCTTCACCATGCCGATCGCCAGGCGGCAGGTGTAGATCAGCCCATAGCCTAACGTGATCGCCAGCATCACGCGGATGCGGTTTTGACGGTAAAGCGCGTCGATCTTGGCCTGATCTTGCATCAGCGGCGCATCCGCGGCAGTCGCGAATGCGCTGAGAACTCGTCCTATCAACGCGCTTCCCCCTATTTTATTTCTTTTTCACGATCCACTCATGCGTTGGATCATTGCGGAACAGCCATTGCCGTTCGGGCCCGGCCATCACGTTCAGATAATAAAGGTCATAACCATGAGGCGCGCCGACGGGATGGTAGCCGCGCGGCACCATCACCACGTCGCCATCCTCCACGGCGATAGTTTCATCCAGAGAGCGATCGTCGGTATAGACGCGCTGAAACGCAAAACCCTGCGGGGGATTGAGACGATGATAATACGTCTCCTCCAATTGCGTTTCCTCGCCCGGCGCGCCGGTATCGTGCTTGTGCGGCGGATAGCTCGACCAATTGCCGGAGGGCGTGATCACTTCCACGACCAGCAAACTTTCCGCGGGCTTATCGGCCGGCAGAATATTGCGCACGTAGCGCGTATTGGCGCCCTGCCCGCGCGTTTCGCGCGACATATCGGCGTCCGCGATCGCGCGCGGCGCGCCAGCGCACGTGCCTGGCGCCGTGCACACCGCAAGCTCCACCGCGTCGCGCGCGCGCACGACGTAAGCCACGCCCGCGGGCACATAAACCGCACCCGGCGCTTTATCTTCAAACGGACTCGCGCGCCCGCCCTGGCCGGCGAACACCTTGCCGCCAGCTTCGACATCGGCGTTCCCGGCAACGATCACCAGGCAGGTCTCCCGCGCCGCATCGCGCGCTTCATAGCTTTGGCCCGCCGCAAGGCGCACCACTTTGAAGCCGACATGCTTCCAGCCCGCGCTCTCCGGCGTGATGGTCAGCACAGCGCCCGTACTGTCGGGGGCGGTGGGGCGGACTCTCAGTTGCGGCATCACACAAGCTCCGCTTCCGCGGCGCGCGTCTTGAGATTGCGCAAGCCCATTTCAGCATAGGCGCGCGGATCGGCTTTCGCGGGATCCTGTTCGGCCTCGATCACGATCCAGCCGGAATAGTCCATGCCCTTCAGCGCGCGCATGAACGCGGCATAATCGAGCCCGCCATCGCCGGGCACGGTGAACATGCCCGCCACCACGCCGTCGAGAAAACTCGCCCCGCTCGCGCGCGTGGCTTTGAACGTCGCCCAGCGCACATCCTTGCAATGCACGTGTGCGATGCGTTCGGGATAGCGCGCCACAACGCTCAATGCGTCCACGTCGCCCAAAGCTGCGTGGCCTGTATCGAGCGTCAGACCGACGGACGGCCCCGTCGCAGCAATGAACGCATCCACATCCGCGCCGGTTTCCACGACGGTGCCAAGATGATGATGATAGGCAAAGCGCAAGCCTTGGGCGGCGATGTAATCCGCCACGGCCGTCATGCGTTCGCCGAACGTGCGCCAATCGCCCTCGCCGAGGCGCGGCGTTCCCGAAAGCGGCACACGCCGATTGCCGTGCACCGCATTCGAGGTTTCCGCGAATACGAACACCTTTGAGTCCATCGCCTTCAGCAGCGCCAAATGCGGCTGCAGCGCCTCGATCTCCGCCGCCGCATCGCGCTTCAGCAATGCGCCGGAATACCAGCCGCCGATGAGGTCGAGATCATAGCCCGCCAGCAAGGGCTTCAACGCCGCCGGATCGCGCGGAAACTTGCCGCCCAGCTCTACGCCTTCGAATCCCAAATCGCGTACATCCGCGAGAATGCTGTCGAGCGGGGTGTCGCCGCCGAGCTCCGGCATGTCGTCATTAGCCCAAGCGATCGGGCTCACGCCCCAGCGGATGCTCACGACTTGTCTCCTGGATTGTTCAAGCGCGCCTCGTAGGCGGCGCGCGCGGCGCGCACCTCGGCGCGTTCGGATGTTTCGGGCGCCGCCACATCCCACCACCAGCCGCCATCGGCGGTGGAAATGGCCGGATCGGTGTCGATGACGATCACGCTCGAGCGATCGGCGGAGCGCGCGCGTTTCAACGCGGCTTTCAGCTCACCCAGATTGGCCGCCTTCTCCGCATTGGCGCCAAGGCTCCGTGCGTGGGCGGCGAAATCGATATCGACGAGCACTTCGTGCGCAGCGTCAGCCAGCAAGTTATTGAACGCCGCCCCGCCCGTGCTGTTCTGCAAGCGATTGATGCAGCCAAAGCCGCGATTATCGAGCAGCACCACGATCAGCTTGCGCCCTAGCATCACCGAGGTCGCCAGCTCCGAATTCGCCATCAGATAGGAGCCGTCGCCTACCAGCACGACCACTTCGCGCGCGGGCTCGGCCAGCTTCACGCCAAGGCCGCCGGCGATTTCGTAGCCCATGCATGAATAGCCGTATTCAACGTGATAGCCGCCCGCTCGGGGCGTGCGCCAAAGCTTGTGCAACTCGCCCGGCAGCCCGCCCGCGGCGCAGACCACCACCGTGTCCTGCCCCACCCAGCCCTGCACTGCGCCCAACACCTGCGCATCGCTTGGCCGCGCGACGTCATCCGAACCCGCCGTAACGCGATCCACCGCAGCATTCCAGCGCCCGACACCCTCCCGCCACGCGCCGGCCTGCGGCGCACGCCACCCTTTCAGCCGCGCGCTCAGCGCTTCGAGAACAACGCGCGCGTCACCAACCACCGGGATGGCGTCATGTTTGTGCGCGTCAAACGCCTGCACGTTGATTTGAACCAGCGTGCGCCCCGCGAACAAAGTGCGCGAGCCGCTGGTGAAATCCGAGAGCCGCGTGCCGATCGCGATCACCAGATCGGCGCGTTCCGCCGCCGCGTTCGCCGCGCTTGACCCCGTGACGCCGATCGCGCCCAGCGCATTAGGATGATCCCAGGCCAGCGCGCCTTTGCCGGCTTGCGTTTCCGCCACCGGCACGCCAGCGGCCTCGGCGAAAGCCGCCAATTGCGATTCCGCCTGCGAATAGAGCACGCCTCCACCCGCGACAATCAGAGGATGGCGTGCAGCGCGCAATGCGCCCGCCAGCGCATCAAGCTCGGCTGCATCGGGTGCGGGCCTGCGCATGCACCACACGCGCCGCTCAAAAAACACGCGCGGATAGTCGAACGCTTCCGCTTGCGTGTCCTGGCAAAACGCCAAGGTCGCGGGACCGCACGCGGCAGGATCGAGCATGGTCGCGAGGGCGCGCGGCAGCGAATCCAGAATCTGCTCGGGCCGCGCGATGCGATCGAAGAAGCGCGAAACCGGGCGGAAGCAATCATTGGCGGACACCGTCGCGTCCGCGAAAGCTTCCACCTGTTGCAGCACAGGATCGGGCCGGCGGTTGGCAAACACATCGCCCGGCAGGAACAGGACCGGCAAGCGATTGACATGAGCCAGCGCCGCGGCGGTGACCATATTGGTCGCGCCGGGGCCGATCGAGGTGGTGCAGATCATCGCGCGGCGGCGGCGCATCTGCTTGGCGTAGGCGATCGCCGCGTGCGCCATGGTTTGTTCGTTGTGTGCGCGGAAGGTCGGCAGCGCCGTGCGCGCGCCGTGCAGCGCTTCGCCTAGGCCCGCGACATTGCCATGCCCAAAAATCGCCCAGCAGCCGGCAAAATACGGAAGCTCGGCGCCGTCCACCTCCACGTGTTGCGCGCTGAGCCAGCGCACGGCGGCCTGCGCCGCGGTCAGCCGCACATTCGCCATCACACCACCGCCCGCATGCCCGAGCCCTCGACATTCGCCTTCGCCGCGCGCCACGCCTCCACCAGCACGCCGAAACGCCGCGCCAAATCGGCGATCGCTTCATCGTCGCTCATCTTGCCGGCCAGCCATTTCTGCGCCGCGTCCGCGAAGATTGTGCGCCCCACCGCGAACCCGCGCACCAATGGCGAAGCCGCCGCCGCGCGGAACGAGGCAATCAAATCCTTCTCCGGCGCGGAGAGCCCCAGCAGCACGACGCCCCGGCAATGCGGATCGTTCGCCGCGATCACGCGTTCGATATTCGCCCAAGCTTCGGGGCGGTCATCCGGTTCGAGTTTCCACCAATCCGGCTTCATGCCGAGATCATAGAAGCGTTGCAGCACGCTGGAAACCGTATCCACCCCAATCCCGCGCTCGCGCGGCGCGATCACCTCCTGCAGCCACTCGCGCTTGGTTCTGCGCGCCGCGTCCGCCAGGCGCAGCAATTGCCGCTCCTGCGCCGCGCGCAGCTCGGGCGGGTCTTCCGGGTGATAGAAGACGAGGCATTTGACGACATGATTGACCGGCCACGTCGCCAGCTCCGCGCCCACATCCGGGCCACTTTCAAACGTCAGCGGCCGCGAGCCCGGCGTTTCGATCGGCCGACCAATCCAGTATGGATAGTCCGCCGCCGCTTCGAGCGCGCGCATGCCGAAGCGCCCATCCAACAGCACGCCAAACTGAGGATCGCCTTTCGCGAGCTGATCCACGGCCCTGATCGCCAACGCCTTGAAGCCCGCGATGCGCGCGGGATCGGCGCCGAGATCGCGACACATGGTTTCAAACTGGCTGCGATGATCCATCGCCAGCGCCATCAGCGAAGGATAAGCGCCGCGCCGCGTCGTCGCCCAATGCAGATGCTCCAGCGCCGCATCTTCGCGCAGCCGAAATGGCCGGTCACGTTGCGCCAGGAACGCTTTGAGCTCGCTCTCGGTCGCCATCGCCGGCGCGCAGCCGTGGCGTGAGACAACGATGGCGCCGCAGGCGTTCGCGTATTCGCAGCACGTCTCCAGCGCTTCACCGCGCAGCCAGCCGCGCAAAAAGCCCGCCATGAACGCATCGCCCGCGCCCAGCACGTTGAACACCTCGACCGCGAAGCCCGGCCCGGCCACGCCTTCGTCCAGCGTATCGGGAATGGCGCCGGCGAACGCCGCACATCCCTGCGCACCGCGTTTGCACACCAGCAGCGCATCCGATTTCCGGCGGATAGCACGCAAGGCGGCGATCGTATCCGTCACGCCGCCTAGGATGTGCATCTCTTCTTCGGTGCCGACGATGAGATCACACAGCGCGACCACCTCTTGCAGCCGGCGCGTCACCTCCGCGTTGGCGACAAAGCGATCCTCGCCCATGTCCTTGGCGGCCAGGCCCCACAGAACCGGGCGGTAATCCACGTCAAACACCACGCGCGCGCCGGCCTGCTTGGCCAGCTTGGCGGCCTTGAGCGAAGCGGCAAACACATTCTCGCGCGAGAGATGCGTGCCGCTGATCAGCACAGCGCCAGCGGATGCAATGAAGGCTTCGGAAACATCGTCCTCGCAGAGCGCCATATCGGCGCAATTCTCGCGATAGAAGATCAGCGGAAACGTATTCTGATCGCGGATGCCAAGGAAAACGAGCGCCGTGAGCCGCTCGGGATCATCGACGACGCCGCGCACGTCCACGCCCTCGCGCACCAATTGCTCGCGCAAAAAGCGCCCGAAATGATCGGCGCCCACGCGCGTCAGCAAAGCTGGTTTGAGACCGAGGCGCGCCGCGCCGATCGCCGTGTTGGTGGGGCTGCCGCCAGCATATTTGGCGAACGAACTCATATCTTCGAGCCGCCCGCCGATCTGCTCGCCATAAAGATCGATCCCGGCGCGGCCGATGGCGATCAGATCGAGCTTGAACTCCGCCGCCGCCATGAAGGGCGCCCCTGTTGCGCGGCCCGCGACGCGCCGCCTGCCAGGCTATAATTTATATTCTATCCAATCGCAAATCGCAACGCACGTTTCATTTTACGCCGCCGCGACCCAGCCTAGCCCCCGTCGCGGCTTACCCACAACCGGCGCATTCCACCGATTTGGAATTTTTGTTTCATGTATGGACAGAACGGCATTTTCATGCCAATCCAGCGCCTTAGGAGTGCCTTCTGTGACGAAAATCGACGTGGCGCTCATCGGCGCGGGACGCATGGGCTCGGTGCACGGCGCCAATGCCGGCCAAAACCCCAAGCTGCGTCTTAAATACATTATCGAGCCGCGCCCCGAGGCCGCCGCGCCCTTGTGCGCTGCATTCGGCGCTGAAAGCGCCCCGCTCGAGCAAGCGCTGGCCGACCCCGAAATCGCGGGCGTCATCGTGTGCAGCGCCACGTCGCAGCATCTCGATCACATCAACGCCGCGCTCGGCGCCGGCAAGGCCGTGTTCAGCGAAAAGCCGATCGATCTGAATCTCGAGCGCGTGCGCGCCGCCGCGCCCGCGCTGGATGGGGCGGCGTTTCTGCTTGGTTTCAATCGCCGCTTCGATCCCCACGTGCTGGCGCTGAAACAAAAGCTCGAGTCCGGCGCGCTGGGCGCGCTCGAAAGCCTGCATGTCGTCAATCACGATCCCGCCGCCCCGCCGCCCGGCTTCATCCCGACCAGCGGCGGCCTGTTCAAGGATTTCACCATCCACGATCTCGATCTCGCGCGCTGGCTTTTGGATGAGCCGGTCGTGGAGGTGTTCACCGCCGCGTCCTGCCTGGTCGATCCAGAGATCGGCCGGCTGGGCGATGTCGATACGGCGCGCACGGTGCTGCGCACCGAATCGGGGCGGCTATGCGTGATCTCCAACACGCGCCGCAGCGGCTATGGCTACGATCAACGCATTGAGGCGTTTGCGTCCAAGGGTGTGGCCGCGGTTGGCAATGTTTCAGCCGATACGGTGGAGGTTTTCACCGAAGCCGGCGGCCAAAGCGCGCCGATCAAGGATCATTTCACCACCCGCTACGCGGCCTCCTACCGCGCGGAAATGGAGCATTTCGCCGACATGCTGCACACCGGACTCGCGCCGCGCGTTTCGTACGCGGATGGACTCGCCGCCCTCGTTCTGGCCGAAGCGTGCGCCCAATCGGCCGCCAGCGGCGCGGCGGTGCGCTTATGAGCGCGCCGCACAAAATCGCGCTGATCGGCGCGGGCCGCATCGGGCGCATCCACGCGCGCAACGCAGCCCATCATCCACGCCTGACGCTGGCCTGCGTGGTCGATCCGGTCGCTGCGTCAGCCGATCAGCTCGCCGGCGAATGGGGCGCGAACGTCGCCACGCTCGATCAAGTGATGGAGGATTCTTCCATCGCCGGCGTGATCGTCGCGAGTTCCACCGATACGCACCTGCCCACCAGCGTGCGCGCCGTGCAAGCCGGCAAAGCCGTGTTCTGCGAAAAGCCGATCGATCAGGATTTGGCCAAAGCGCGCGAAGCGGGCGACGTGCTGGCCGGCGCGCGGCTGCTGCTCGCCTTCAACCGGCGCTTCGATCCGAATTTTCAAGCGCTGAAAGCCAAGCTTGAGAGCGGCGCGATCGGCGCGCTCGAAAGCCTGCAAATCACGTCGAACGATCCTTCGCCGCCGCCGCCGGCTTATGTCGCGGTGTCGGGCGGCTTGTTCAAGGATATGGCGATCCACGATTTTGACATGGCGCGCTGGCTGCTCGGCGAGGCCCCGAAAGAGGTGTACGCCGTGGGCTCATGTCTGGTCGATCCCGAGATCGGCAAGCTGGGCGATGTCGACACCGCGCGCACCG
This sequence comes from uncultured Terricaulis sp., assembly GCA_964635925.1. Lineage (GTDB taxonomy): Bacteria > Pseudomonadota > Alphaproteobacteria > Caulobacterales > Aquidulcibacteraceae > Vitreimonas. Next base: position 24,813 of record CAZWQS010000013.1, read on the forward strand.
TGCTGAAAACCGCATCCGGCAAATTGTGCGTGATCTCCAACAGCCGCCGCTCCGGCTTCGGCTACGATCAGCGCATCGAGGCGTACGCCTCCGGCGGCATGGCGCGCGCCGGCAATGTGCTGGAATCCACGTTGAACGTGTTCACCGAAGCCGGCGGCGCGGGCGATCGGCTGCAGAATTTCTTTCTCGATCGCTACGCCGAAGCCTATCGGCGCGAGATGGCGCATTTCGCGGATATGCTGGATGGCGCGGCGCCCTCCGTAGGCTACACTGACGGCGTGGCCGCGCTGGCGCTGGCGGAGGCTGCGGCCGAGTCCGCGCGCACGCGCCGCGTCGTCGCGCTTTAGTTTTCGCGCACCAGCACCGCATCGGTCGTCGCCAGGAAATCCTCCAGGCGGCACAAGGTGCGATCCGTAGCGGCGGCGCAGAGCGGCTGATCAAGATACGCCAGATAAGGCGGGTTCTCCGCATTCAGCGGCGTCAACGCCCGGAGCTGATCGGCGCTGGGCGATTGATAGAAGATGCGCACATAGCGCGCGCCCGCGTTGTCGCGCAGCAATTCAAACCCCAGCGCCCCGCTCACCGCCTGATCATCGGGCGCATAGCCGGGCACGTGCCAATGCAAATCCAGCGTTCCTCCCAGATTGGCGATGTTGGTGTCGTGACCGACCAGCACGCTCAGCGCCGGCGCCTCAGGCGCGGCGAGCGTTTGCATCACGCGATCGAGAATGAACGCCGACGCGCGGCGCGCGATATAGGGCGTACGTGAGATGAGATCGAATTCAAGTGCGTGGATTTGCGAAAGCAGCGCAATATCCTCCGCGCTCGCGCGGCCCCAGCCCACCTCCGCCATCGGCTTGCCTTCGACATAGGCGAGCAGGATCGATTGCGCCGCCGTGCCGCCGAGTGACAGCGGCCCCACGAAACGCACGCGCCGATCCGGCGGCGTGTCCTCCCACACGTGCGGCAGATCGCCGAACGTACAGCCCGCAGCGAGCCCCGACTCGACGCACAAGACCGGCGCGCAGCAACCGAGAATATCGCTCAGCCGATCGAACGCAGGGCGGATCGACCCTCCTGCGGCGCGATCCAGGCTGCCGTTCGCCGCTGCTTCGACGGCGGCGCGCGCGGCGTCTGAATCGAACGGCGTGCGGCCGGTGTCGATGGCGTCAAACAAAGGATCGTCGCGCTCGCCCGCGGAATGGCTGATCTCGATGGCGCAATCGGGCGCGAAGCCTTCCAGGAACGCGCGGCCCGTCTGCTGCGTGCGATGGATCGTGTTGGTGCGCACCGCGACCGCGCCCTCGGCCGGGCAGCCAGCTTCCGCGAACAAGCCGCGCGCCGCGAAATTGGCGCGCGTCCATGCGCCCACCAGCACCGCGCCGCGATAGCCGTGCGCAGTCAAATATCCCGGCGGCGCATCCCATTGCGGCCACGCCTCGCGCGCATAGCCCGGCGGCAGCACCGTCGTGCGCGTGGGCGGGCGCACGCCGTGGCGCGAGAACATAACCACGCGCTCAAGCTGAAGCGCCGGCTCGTTCTCGGATTCCGGCGTTGAAACGCACGCGCCCAGCAGCGCGAGCGCGCCAAGACTCAGCGCGCGCAAAGCGGCCGCCCACAAAGGGCGGCCACCAAGCGAACGTTTTTCCCCGCGCACGCTCAGAACCGCAACTGCAGACCCGTGCGCGCATTCCAGCCGTAGCGCTCGGACTCATCGAGGCGCGCGCGCAAGCCTTGGTAGAGCCGATAGGGCTCGTCGTTGAGGTTCGAGCCTTCCAGGAACACTGTGGCGTGCTGCGTGATCGCGTAGCTCACGCGCGCATCCCATTGATGAAAGTCGTTCACGAACACGTCGGTGTAAGCATCCTCGCCCGGCTCGAGCAGATATTCGGAGCGATAGGTGTAAGCAACCCGCGCCGAAAAACCGTATTTCTCGTAGCTCACATGCGCGCTGATCACTTCGTCGGACTGGTTCGCCAGCGGCAGCCCCTCGCCCGCACGGCCCGGTATGCCTTCGGCTTCCGATTCAACGAATGTCAGGCTCGCGCCAGCGCTCAAACCATCGAACGGCGACGGCAAGAAATTGAACTCGTACTGCGCGTTGAATTCGAGACCCTGCACCGTGGCGCTGGAAGCGTTCACCGGGCGCGTCACCTCCGCATCGACCAGCGCCTGGCCGGCATAAGTGCCGGATTCGGTGACGTTGGCGAAATAGATCGGGTCTTCGATCTCCTTGTAGAACGCCGCGACCGAGAAGATGCCGCCTTCGCCGATATAATATTCGAACGCGACGTCGAAATTGGTCGAGCGCAGCGGCTCGAGATTGGGATTGCCCATCTCGACTTCGTTGTCGGCGGTGTTGACGATCGTGATCGGCGCCAATTGCTCGTAATTTGGCCGCCCGATCGCGCGCGTAACGGCGCCGCGCAGCACGATGTTGTCGCCCAGGTCGTAGCGCACATTGATGCCTGGGAACCAATCGGTATAGCTCTGCGAGCCGAACGTATCGTAATCGTTGTCGATATCGGCCAGCGTGTAGGTGTCGAGCACGGCCTTGGCGGCGTAGTCACTCTCCGTCTGCTCCACGCGCACGCCGGGAATGATGGTCCAATTGCCGAGGCGCAGCGTGCTCATCACGTAAGCGGCGGTGATGGTTTCGTTGACCCGGTAATCGCCCGCGAGGCTGTCGCCGATCGAGCCTTCTTCATCGATCTCAAAATCGGCTTCATTGGCGCGGAAGAAGCCATCCGCGGCGGCGCGGCTGATCGTATCGCCGAACGCGTAGCGCCCATCATAGATGGATGAGATCGGCGTGCCGAGGAATGCATCGAGCGTCAGATCGGGGCCGTTATAGCCGTCATAGATCATCGCATCGATGTCGCTGGTGCGTTCGCGATCCAGATATTTGACGCCGAATTGCAGCGTCGAGCCTTCGCCAAAGGAGAACGGCATGCGGTAGTCGATCCGCGCCTGGAAGAGGTCTTCCTGCGCGCGGCGATTTTCATAGCTCGTCTCGTCGAACTCGTATTCGGTCGGATCGAACGCCGTGGCGTCCGGCGTGAAGCGGAACATGCTGTTGGTGAGATCGTAGCTGCCGCTGATGCCGCCCGCTTCGAAAATCCATTCGTCGCGATTGGGATCTTTCTTGTCGGCCTGGGTGAAGGTCGCTTCGATGTTCAGCCAGTTTTCGCCGATGTCGAATTCGCCGCCAATCGAGGCCGTGAACGTGCTTGTGTCCTCCGTGCGCGAGCGCAGTGCGCGCACGCCGTCGGCTTCCGCGAAATCGCCGCCGGTGGCGGTTTGATTGGTGAGCTCATCCTCATCCAGCTCGATGCCAAAATTCGGGCGCGCTTCGGAATCGCCATACTCCGCCTGCATCAGCCGCAGGAAGGTGCGCATGTTGGAATTCGGGCGCCAATCGAAATTGGCCACATAGCCAGTGCGCTCGCGCGTCGTGTTGTATTGGCGCAGCGTCTGTTCGAGCGGAACGTCAAACCCATTCACCTCCTCCCAGGAGGCGCCCGATTGCATGTTTTCCGAGCCCAGAACGCGACGCGAATGGTTGATCGCCAGCACGACGCCGAATTGCTGGTTGGGGCCGAACACGGTCCCGAACGACGCGTCGCCCTCATAAGGATTGTCTTCGTTGAGATCGTTGTAGCCGTACGCGCCGCGGAATGTGCCAAATGTGCGGTTGCGGTCGAACGCGCTCACGGTCTCGATATTAGCGGAGCCGGCTATGGCGTTGGCGTCCAAATCAGGCGTCAGCGTTTTGATCACTGTCACGGCGCCGATCAGGCCGGATGGAATGTCATCGAGCTTCACTTGACGCGCTTCAGGCTCGGCCACGCCGGAGGTTTGTCCGTTGAGCGTCACGTTCAGCAGGTCCGGCGAAACGCCGCGCACAGTGAGATAGCGCCCCTCGCCCTGGTCGTTGGCGACTGAAAGGCCAGGCAAACGCCGCAACGCCTCGGCCACGTTCTGGTCAGGCAGGCGTCCGACATCGTCTGAGCGAATCTGATCCACTTGGGCGTCCGCATCGCGCTTGTTTTCAAGCGCTTCGCGATCGGCCGCGCGCCGCCCGGTGACCACGATCTCCTCCTCGGAGGCGTCCTGGGCGAACGCTGGCAAGGGCGCCAGCAAACAGCTCGAAAGCAGCACAGCCCGCAGGGCCGCAAAGCGGTAGTCGCTCATTCTGAAATCCTCCCCAAAAGCATCCCCATTTTCTTGGCCCGTCCGCGCCCGGGACCTGGGGTCGTTTATCGGCCGCGACCATACGAACAAATCTTCTATCTTGCAACATTTATGGAAAAAATCTTGCAAACTGACAGGGCCGCCGTATCCTTCAGAACACGGCGCATGGCGCGCGGCGGAGGCGGCAAAACTGCCTATGATCAATGCGTTATGACGGTTTGACGAAGCGTTTGCGACGTTCGCCGGGCTTGCGTGGCTGATGCTGCGCTGACATGCGAAACGCCGCGTTTGTCAGGTTCGCGGCGCTAAGAGCCGCCCGAGCAAGGCGTGAGCAGCAGGCGGCGCGCCGGGACATTTGAGGGAGCAAAACGATGATCGCGACAACGGGCTGGCGGACACGCGCCTTACTTTTGACCGCAACGGCCTCGCTCGCCATGGGCGGGTGCGCCATCGCGCAGGAAACCAACGAGTCCGCCGCATTACGCGCGCGCGCGCTGACGCAAGCAGCGACGAGCGGCGAGGTCCAGGTCGGCGCGATCGTTCTGGACGAACGCAACAACGCCAACAGTCGCGTGCTCGCCACAACATCGATGGGCGGGATCGAATCCTACGCGCTCGACGGGCGCCGCCGCGCGACGACGCAAGCGGGCGAGGCGGTCGGCCTTGGCGTGACCTATGGTTTCGAGATTGGCGGCGCGCCCTCCACATTGCTGGCGACCACCGACGCCGAGACCAATACGATCCGCTTCTTCACCCACCGCGCGGGCGCATTGACCGAAGCGGGCGCGCCAGTGACGCTGGATTTCGCGGCGGAAAACGTCTGTTTCTATCGCCACGCCGCTGACGGCGCGCATTACATGTTCATCGTCGGCGATGGCGGCGAGATCGATCAGCAATTGGTCTATGTCAACGTCGAAGGCCGCGTCGCGGCGCGCCCGGTGCGGCGCGTGAGCGTGCCCTCGCCGCTGAAACAATGCGTCGCCGATTCCGCCACCGCGACCGCGTACGCTTCGGAAGAAGGCGTCGGCGTGTGGCGCTTCAGCGCCGATCCGGAAGCCGATGTGAGCGCCACCTTGATCGACAGCGCCCGCTTTGGCGGTTTTGAGGGCGAAGTGGGCGGTTTGGCGTTGTATGACGGCGGCGAAGGCGCACGCTGGCTGCTGGCGTCCGCCGCCGAAGCGGGCCATGTGCGCGTCTATGATCGCGCCAATGACGACGCTTTTGTTGGAACGTTCACTGTCGCGCCGCCGCGCGAGGGCGATGCGGTCTCCGAACCCGGCCCGCTCTTCGCGCTCAGCAGCGCGCTGGGGCGCGAGTTTCCCAACGGCGCGCTCGCGGTCGTGGATGAATCCGGCCCCGACATCAAACTGATCTCATTCGCCGACATCGCCGCCGCACTCAATTTGAATGTCGGCGCGCCGCAAGATCCGCGCGCGGCGCCCCCGCGCGGTCCGTTCCATCCGGTGACGGCCACCGTGGAAACCGCGCCGGTGCCAAGCCATGGCGACGCCGCCGACGATCCCGCCATCTGGGCGCACCCAACCAATCCCGCCTTGAGTCTCGTCGTCGCCACCAACAAGCGCGCGGGCCTCTACGTGTACGACATGCAAGGCCAGGAGGTGCAGTATCTGCCCGACGGCAAGATGAACAATGTCGATCTGCGCAACGGCTTCCGCCTTGGCGGGAGCGAGGCGACGATCGTCGCCGCGAGCAACCGCACGCACCGCACCATCTCGCTCTATCGGCTCGATCCGCAAACCCGCCAGCTCACCAACATCGCCGACGGCCCCCAGCCGACGGAACTCAACGATCCGTACGGCCTGTGCATGTATCGCAACCCAGAAAGCGGGCGCACCTACGTGTTCGTCAGCGGCGACGACACGCGCTTGCGCCAATGGGAGCTGATCGATGCCGGCAATGGGCGCGTGCGCACGCAATTTGTTCGTGAACTCGCCTTCGCGTCGCAAACCGAAGGCTGCGTGGCCGACGATGATTCGGGCATGCTTTATATCGGCGAGGAAGACGTCGCCCTGTGGCGCGTGAGCGCCGCGCCCGATGGCGGCCAAGCCATGACCGCTGTGGATCGCGTCGATGCGAACCCCGCGCTGCGCGACGATATCGAAGGCGCGAGCCTCTACGATCTCGGCGGCGGGCGCGGCTATCTGGTCGTCTCAAGCCAAGGCAACAACAGCTACGCGGTGTATCGCCGCGAGGGCGATCAGGAATATCTTGGGTCGTTCGCCGTCGTCGCGTCGCCCGAGGCGGGCATTGACGGCGCGTCGGAAACCGATGGCCTGGATGTCAGCAGCGCCAATCTCGGCCCTGGCTTCGAGCATGGCGCGGTGGTCGTGCAGGACGGGCGCAACGTGATGCCGCAAGCGCTGCAGAACTACAAATACATCCCGTGGACCGCGATCGCGGCCGCGCTCAATCTTGAGGTTCGCCAATAAGCGTCAGGTGCGGCGCCGAGACCATCGGCGCCGCGTCACGCGCTCAGCGCATCGACCAGGCGCAAGGAGCGCACCGGTTCGCGCACGAACGGGTTGGAGCGATCCCACGCATAGCCGGCGAGGATCGAGGTGATGTAAGCCGTCACTTGCGTATCCGCCTTCGGCCGATCGAAGATGATACGCTGCAGGCTGCCATCATACCACGACGCGACGCAGGCGCGGAACGCATCGACGCCCAGCATCAATTCTTCCACGAATTCCTTGTCCCAATCGACCGCCCCGCCCTTCAGACGCCGGTCCACCAAATCCGCGCCAAGCGCCGCCGATTTGATGGCGATCGTCACGCCGGACGAAAACACCGGGTCGAGAAACTCCGCGGCGTTGCCGAGCAACGCATAGCTTGGCCCCACCAGCGATTTCACATTGGCAGAGAAGCCGATGATTTCGCCCGCCGGGCGCGCGCTGGTCGCGTTTGCGAGCACGCGACTCATCAATTCCGCGCGCGGCAGCAATGCATCGAGTCGCGCTTCCGCCGTATCGCCCGCGCCGGCGATGTCCGCGTCGGGGCCTACAACGCCCACCGAGGTCAACCCATCGGCGAGCGGGATCATCCAGTACCAAATCTGCGGCGCGTCCGGATTGATGGTGACGAGAATCTTGTTGCGGTCGAAGCTGGAATTGTCCGCGTGGTCGTGCACGTGGCGGAAGACCGAGCGGCGCTTGTCGAAGCCGGAAGGCAGCTCAAGATCAAGCAAGCGCGCCAGCACGCGGCCAAAGCCCGAACCATCAAGGCAGAAGCGCGCGCGCACCTGCCGCGTCACACCGGCTTCACTCTCGACAGCCAACACCGCGCCATCTTCATCGCTTGAGAATGCACGCACCGTATCGCCGAATGTGACGGTGGCGCCACGCCGCTGCGCCGCGCCGATCAGCACCTGGTCGAAAATCTCGCGCCGCACTTGGAAGGTCGTTCCCAAGCCCGACGCGGATTTGTGCGGGAAATAAATATCGGTGTAGCGATCGCCCCAGGCGAAGGCCGCGCCGTCCTTATACTGAAAGCCCGCGGCCTTGATGTCGTCATAGAGGCCGACATCCTTCAGCAATTGCATGGTCTGGCAGAGCATGCTTTCGCCGATCGAGAAACGCGGGAAATGCTGGCGTTCAAACACGCGCACCTTCCAGCCGCGCTCGGCCAGGATCGCGGCCGAAACCGCTCCGGCCGGCCCCGCGCCAATGATCGCGACATCGCACGTCTCAACCTGCGTCATCCCCGCCCTCTCAAGCTGCTAGCGGCCTGAGGTGGCACGGCGGGCTAAATGCAGACAAATGAATGATATTGCGCTTTGTCACGCAATATTCTGATATGAACCCATGGATATCGCTCTCGCCCGCACCTTTCTGGAAATCGCCGCGCGCGGCAGTTTCATCGCCGCCGCCGAAAAGCTGCACCTGACGCAAACCGCGATCAGCGCCCGCGTGCGCGTGCTAGAGGCCGAACTTGGCCGCAAACTCTTTGTGCGCAACAAGGCCGGCGCGCGCCTCACGCCGGCGGGCGAACGCTTCCTGCGCGACGCCTCGGTGCTGGTGCAAACCTGGGAGCGCGCGCGTCAACGCGTGGCCCTGCCCGCGGGGCGCGACGAGGTCGCCAATATCGGCGGCGAGTTGAGCCTTTGGCGCCCGCTGCTGACCGATTGGCTCGCCTGGATGCGCCAGCGCCATCCCAGCGTCGCGTTGAATGCGGAAATCGCGCTGCAGCCGCAATTGATCGAACGCGTGCAGGACGGCGCGCTTGATATGGCCGTGCTCTACGATCCGCCAAGCCGCCCCGGCCTCGCCATCGAGCTGCTGGCCGAGGAAAAACTTGTATTCGTCACCACCAGCAAAAAGCGCAAACCCGACATCGAAAGCTACGTGCACATCGATTGGGGGCCCGCCTTCGCGCAGAATATCGCCGCCACCTACCCACATCTCGCCAAGGCCGCCATCTCCGTCACGCTCGGCCCCATGGCGCTTGAACATGTTCTGGAGATAGGCGGATGCGGTTATTTCCGCTCACAAATCGTCGCGCCGCTGATAGCCTCAAAGACGCTGCATCGCGTGCCCGGCGCGCCGGAATTCTCGTATTCGGTGCACACCGTGCACGCCGCAAACGCCGACCCGGATTTGCTCGCGCGCATGCGCCAGGGCTTGCACGATTGCGTCGCGCCAACGGCCAACGCCGGCCGATCAAAGCAAACGACGCCAATCCCAGCCTAAAAGGCGGGCTTGATCTGCGTCATGAGGGCGATCCCGCCGGATTCGGCTGCGGCGCCTCCCAACTTTCCCGCGCACGCTCGCCCTTACGGTGCGCCAAGCGATAGAGCGCGGGCAGCACAAGCAGCGTCAGCAATGTCGAAGACAAGACGCCGCCGATCACCACCGTGGCGAGCGGGCGCTGCACCTCCGCGCCGGCGCCGACATTGAACGCCATCGGGATGAAGCCAAGGCTCGCAACCAGCGCCGTCATCAACACCGGCCTAAGGCGCGTGAGCGCGCCTTCCCGGATCGCCTCGTCCAAAGGCTTGCCCTCCGCGCGCAGGGCGCGAATGAAGCTCAGCATCACCACGCCGTTCAGAACCGCCACGCCCGAAAGCGCGATGAAGCCGACGCCCGCCGAGATCGAGAGCGGCAGCCCGCGCAAAATCAGCGCCAGCACGCCCCCGGTAAGCGCAAGCGGTACGCCGGAAAACACGATCGCCGCATCTTTCGCCGATCGGAACAGCGCATAAAGCAAGCCAAAGATCAGCAGCAGCGCCGCCGGCACGACCAGCGCGAGGCGTTGCGCGCCCGAGATCAATTGCTCGAACGTGCCGCCGTACTCCACCCAATAACCGGGCGGGAGATCCGCTTCGGTGCGCACGCGGCTTTGCGCCTCCCGCACGAACGAACCAAGATCGCGGCCCCGCACGTTGGCGGTCACCACCACGCGGCGCTTGCCGTTCTCGCGGCTGATCTGGTTGGCGCCGGTGGAGAGCTCGATCGTCGCCACCTCTTGCAGCGGCACGAAACCCCGCACGCCATCGGCCGCGCCGGGCAGCGGAATGCGCAGCCGCCCGATTTCATCGACGTTCTGCCTGATCTGCTCAGGCAGGCGCACGACAACATCGAAACGACGATCGCCCTCAAATATTTGCCCCGCCGTCGCGCCGCCCAGCGACGCGCGCAGCACGTTCTGAACATCGGAGACATTGAGCCCAAAGCGGGCCAGCGCCGCGCGGTCGGGCGTGACTTGCAGCACGGGCAAGCCGGTGATCTGCTCGATCTTCACATCCTGCGCGCCAGGAATGCCTGCTAGAATCGCTTCGATGGACTCACTCGTTTCGAGCAGCGTATCCAGATCATCCCCGAACACTTTGACGGCTACGTCCGCGCGCACGCCGGAGAGCAACTCGTTGAACCGCATCTGGATGGGCTGCGTGAACTCGTAATTGTTGCCCGGAATCTCCTCGGCCGCCGCTTGCATTTCGGCGACGAGATCGGCGCGCGGGCGCCAGCGGTTCGGCCAGTCGCGGCGCGGCTTCAGGAACACGAAGGTGTCAGCCACGTTAGGCGGCATCGGATCGGTCGCGATCTCGCCGGTGCCGATTTTCGAAACGACCCGATCGACCTCGGGAAACGCCCGCAGTCGCGCTTCGAGCGCGGTTTGCATCTCAATCGCCTGCGTGAGGCTCGTACCCGGTATGCGCATCGCGTGCAGCGCGATGTCGCCCTCATCAAGATTCGGAATGAATTCCGCGCCCAAGCGTGAGGCGGCGAAGCCGAACACAAGCACAAGCGCCGCCGCGCCGCCGATCACCAGCTTGCGCGTGCGCAGCGCCCAATCGAGCGCGGGCTCATACCAGGCGCGCGCAGCGCGCATGGCGCGGCTCTCTTTCTCCTCAACCTTGCCGCCGACAAACATCGCGACCGCCGCCGGCACGAAGGTCAGTGATAGGATCAGCGCCGCCGTCAGCGCGAACACCACCGTGAACGCCATCGGATGGAACATCTTTCCCTCCACGCCCGTCAGCGCGAAGATCGGCACATAAACCAGCGCGATGATCAGCACGCCAAAGATCGAGGGCTTGATCACCTCAAGCGTGGCGCGCTCGGCCAGGCTGAAGCGCTCCTCCTGAGTCAGCAATCGGCCCAGCCGGTGCTGCTCCATGCCAAAACGCCTGAGACAATTCTCCACGATGATCACCGCGCCATCCACGATCAGGCCAAAATCAAGCGCGCCGAGGCTCATCAAATTGCCCGACACCCCGTTTTCAACCATGCCGGTGATGGTCAACAGCATCGAGAGCGGAATGACAGCAGCCGTGATCAACGCCGCGCGTATGTTGCCTAGCAACAGAAACAGCACGACGATGACGAGAAGCGCGCCTTCAAGCAGGTTCTTCTCCACCGTCTGGATCGTGCGATCGACCAAGGCCGTGCGATTATAGACAGGCGATGCAATCACACCCTCGGGCAGCGCCTTAGCGGCTTCCTCCAGGCGCGCCGCAACGGCGCTGGCCACCTCACGGCTGTTTTCGCCCATCAGCATGAGCACGGTGCCGAGCACGACCTCCCGGCCGTTCTCGGTCGCGGCGCCCGTGCGCAATTCTTCGCCCATGACAACATCAGCGACATCAGCGACGCGCACTGGCACACCGTTGCTATTGGCCACGATGATGCGCTGCAAATCCTCGATGCCTTGCGCCTGCCCGCTGCTGCGCACGAGCAATTGCTCGCCATAGCGCTCGACATACCCTGCGCCGACATTGG
>CAZWQS010000014.1:0-35935 GCA_964635925.1 uncultured Terricaulis sp.
CGCCGCCGCCAAAATCCTCGTCGCTGAAGGCTTCGAGGTGATGGTCTATTGCAGCGACGATCCGGTCTATGCGCGCAAGCTGGAGGATGCGGGGTGCGTGGCCATCATGCCGCTCGGCTCGCTGATCGGCTCGGGGCTCGGCGTGCAGAACCCCGTGAACATCCGCCTGATCGTCGAGCAGGCGCGCGTGCCGGTGATCGTCGATGCGGGCGTGGGCGCCGCAAGCGATGCGACGGTGGCGATGGAGCTGGGCGTCGATGGCGTCCTGATGAATACCGCCATCGCCGAAGCGAAAGATCCGATCCGCATGGCGCGCGCGATGAAACACGCCGTGATCGCCGGGCGCGAATGCTACCTCGCCGGGCGGATGGGGAAGAAGAAATACGCCGATCCAAGCTCGCCGTTGGGCGGGCTGATTTAAGGGATGTCGTTCAAGAGCTCGATGACTTCTCGTGCCGCGTGAGGGCTCTCCTCCCAGAACCCATTGATCAATTTGCCTTGCGAAAGGGCGGTCGCGTTCGTGTCGCGATAAGCGGCGAGCAAGTCCGCGTGGTCTCGCAAGCGCGCGAGATATGGCGCCAAGTCGTCTCCGCTAAGCGCAATGCCGCAGAGGATTGAGTCTGTGTCGTTCGCGTGGTCCGCGCCGCGCGCCAGAACGCTATCTAGCCAGGCGGCGAGGAACAAACGAACGGCCTGACGATCTCGTTCAGGCCAATCATTCCAATTGGCGCGTCGTAGCTTGCTGATCGCGACCTCCGGAGAGGGCCACCAGCCGTTCACGGCCGCTGAGAGCTCGAATATCCGCGGCAGGAAGTAGCGAAAGTCATCGCCATCGACGGTCAGAAATACAGATGAGGCGTACGGCGCGAGGTCGCCGTGCGTCAGGTCACGAAGCGGTTTGGATGTCAGGGCGCCGATGTTTTTTTGATCGATGCAGCAGGGACACCCAGTGACGATGCTCGGCCGTGGGTGAGCGAAAGTTGCGTAAAGAGCCGCCAAGGCCGTTTGGAAGTTCGCATCGCTCATCAAATCCGCTCCCGGCCGGTTTCGCGCTCGATACTCATTGGGGCGGCGAGCCCCAAGTCAACGCCGGGCTTGCGCCCCAGCGCCCAACCATGCTGAAACTTGTATACAAGATTTCGAGCGCGCTTTGACCGCGCCGGGGAGGGGGCATGACCACCTTGATCGCGCTCTGCGCGGCGATCGCCTTCATCGTGCTGGCCACGGCGCGCTGGAATATCCACGCTTACCTTGCGCTGCTGCTCGCGGCGCTTGGGTTCGGGCTCGCGGCCGGCCTTGCGCCGCTTGAGGTGGTGGCCGCCGCGAACCAAGGCTTCGGCGCCACCATCGGCAATATTGGCGCGGTGGTGATCCTGGGCGGTGTCATCGGCGTGTTTCTGGAGCGCACGGGCGGGGCGCTGCGCATCGCGGAGGCGGTGCTGAAACTGACCGGCCAGAAGAGCATCCCCGGCGCCATGGCGGGCGTGGGTTATGTCGTCTCTATCCCGGTGTTTTGCGACACGGGCTTTGTGATCTTGTCATCGCTCAATCGCGCGCTGTCCAAGCGCGCCGGGGTGACGCTGGCGTCGGGCGCGGTGGCTTTGGCGCTTGGGCTCTACGCCACGCACACGCTCGTACCGCCCACGCCGGGGCCGGTCGCGGCGGCGGGCATCCTGGGCGCCGATCTTGGCCTCGTCATCGCCATTGGCCTCGTGATCGCCGCGCTTGCGCTTATTCCAGGCTGGCTGTTCGCGAGCACCATTGCGGCGCGCGTCAACATAGATCCTGACGCAAGCGCGCGCGCCGACGAAGCGGATGCGGCGCTGGAAGCGGCTAAGGCCGAGCGCCCGCCCGGCGTGGCGCATGCGCTTTTGCCCATTCTGGCGCCGATTTTCCTGATCGTGCTGGGCTCGCTGGCCAATCTGCCGGCGCGGCCGTTTGGCGAGGGCGCGCTGGCGCAAGCGATCGCTTTCTTCGGCAGCCCAACGATTGCGTTGTTGCTGGGCGCTGCGCTGGCGTTCACGCTGCCGCGCCGGTTTTCGCTCGCGCTCGTCGGGCAGGAGAGCTGGGTGGGCGAGGCGGTGAAGGCGACGGCGCTTATCCTCATCGTCACCGGCGCGGGCGGGGCGTTCGCGGGCGTGCTGGCGAAAACCAATATCGGCGCCACGCTCGGCGCGCTTGTGGCGGGCGCGGGGGCGCACTTTGGCTTGCTCATCCCGTTCGCCATCGCGGCGTTGATCAAGACGGCGCAGGGCTCGTCCACCGTGTCGATGATCACGACCGCTGGCATCGTGCTGCCGATCCTGCCGGCGCTCGGGCTGGATAGCGAAGCGGCGCGCGCGCTGGCGACGGTCGCGATCGGCGCGGGCGCGATGGTGGTGTCGCACGCCAACGATTCCTATTTCTGGGTGGTGACGCAATTCTCCGGCATGAGTCCGCGCCAGGGCTTTCAGTTGCATACGATCGGCACGTTGATCCAGGGCGCGGCGGCGGGCGCGCTGGTCTATGCGGCGGGCTTCGTTTTGTTATAGCGGCGCGCCTTAAGCGCCCGCCCAGCCCGCAAGGTCGCCAAGCGCGCGCTCAGCCAAGGCCATCCGTTTGGCGCGTGCGCGCTCTTCACCTTTGAGCTTTTTGCCGTCCGCGCCGTGCGTCGGCGCGTCGATCGGCGGGAAGAGGCCGAAATTCACGTTCATCGGCTGGAACGAGCTTTTGCCGTCGCCGAGATGTCCGCCCGTCACGTGCGCGATCAACGCGCCGAACGCGGTTGTCGCCGGCGGCGCCTCCAGCGCTTGGCCTAAGCGTTCGACGGCTGCAAAGCGGCCCGCCATCATGCCCATGGCCGCGCTTTCGACGTAGCCTTCAACGCCCGTCACTTGCCCCGCGAAGCGTAGGCGCGGCTCGGTCTTAAGGCGCAGCGTGGAATCCAACAGCTTCGGCGAATTGAGGAAGGTGTTGCGGTGGATGCCGCCGAGGCGCGCGAAGCGCGCGTTCTCAAGCCCCGGGATCATGCGGAAGACAGCTTCCTGCGCGCCGTATTTGAGCTTGGTTTGAAAACCCACGATGTTGAACAGCGTGCCGAGCTTGTTGTCCTGACGAAGCTGCACCACCGCATAAGGTCGTTTGCCGACGCGCGGATCCATTAGGCCCACGGGCTTCATTGGTCCAAAACGCAGCGTATCGGGCCCGCGCGCGGCCATCACTTCGATCGGTAAACAGCCTTCAAAATAGGGCGTGTTTTTCTCCCACTCGCGAAACTCGGTTTTCTCGCCCGCGTTGAGCGCGGCGATGAACGCCTCGTATTGGGCCTGATCCATCGGGCAATTGACGTAAGCGGCCTTGTCGCCGCCCGGGCCTTCCTTGTCGTAGCGCGATTGCTTCCAAGCGATGTCGAAATTGATCGAATCCGCGTGCACGATGGGCGCGATGGCGTCGAAGAAGGCGAGGCTATCCTCGCCCGTGAGATTGCGGATCGAATCCGCGAGCGCGGGGGACGTCAGCGGGCCGGTGCAGAAGATGGCGCTGTCATCGGCGTTCGTGAGCAGCGCGCCCAACGATTTGATCTCCCCGCGCTCCACGCTGATCAGGGGATGTCCCTCAAGCGCGGCCGTCACCGCGTCGGAAAAAACCTCACGGTCCACCGCCAGCGCGCTGCCGGCGGGCACTTGCGCGGGGATGGCGCTGGCCATTACCAGCGAATTGAGGCGGCGCATTTCTTCGTGCAGGAGGCCCACGGCGTTGCCGCGCCAATCGTCGGAGCGGAACGAATTGGAGCATACAAGTTCGGCGAATTTCTCGGTCTGGTGCGCGTCGGTTTTCACCACGGGGCGCATTTCGTGCAGCACCACGGGCACGCCGGCGTTCGCCAGCGCCCAGGCGGCTTCCGAGCCGGCCATGCCGGCGCCGACGACGTGAACGGGGGGTGGATTTGAAGCCATCGCGCCGTCATACTCGCATCAAGGCGCAGCGGGGAGAGGCGATATGAAGCGGGCGGTATTCGCCATCTTGGCGTGGGCTCTGAGCGCTGGCGCGGCCATGGCGCAACAGAGCGTGGCCGATCATTATCGCGCCTATCAGGCCGCGCTTGAACGCAGCGATCTGGCCGCGGCGGAAGCGGCCGCGGGCGAGGCGCTGGCGGCTTCGCAGGCGCGCGACGGCGATGGCGGCGCAACGGCGGTGCTGGCGCTGAATCTCGCCACAGTGCGGTTTTTGAACAATGACGCCGAAGGCGCTCTGGCCCCCGCGCAGCGCGCGCTTGACCTCGCGCAAGCGCGTGGCGACGCCTCGCGCGTATCGCCGGTTTTGGCGCGTCTCGTGCTGGGGCGCGTGCAGCTCGCGCTCAATCAGCCCGACGCCGCGCCGCGCGTGCTGGCGGCGCTCGAGGAAGCTCAAGCCGCGCAGGCGGACCCTTCGGAGATTTATGACGCTGCTGTGCAGCTTGGGCGTTTTTCATTGCGGACCAAAAGCTACCCGCAGGCGCGCCATGCCTGGTCGATCGCGGCCAACTACGCTGAAGGCGCACGATTCGAGCCGGCATATGCCCTGGCGCATGCGCAAGTTGGCGGAGCTGCGGCGATCGTGCTGGATGACATTGTGCGTTCGGGACGCGCCCGCGACCGGCTAACGCGGGAAACGGCGGTGCTTGCGCGCCGTGAGCTGAACGAATCGATCGCCTTGCTGCAGCCGATGGCCGAGATTGAATCTCCGGATGGTGCGATGACGTTGGCGCAATCCACCTACGCGGAAGCGCTAGCTTGGCGCGCTCTGGTGCGCGCGAAAGCTGACGCAGATGGGCTTCTCCTTCCGCGAGAAGATCCCGAAGCGCAAGGCGACGGCGCGCGTGAGATTGATGTGCCGATCCCGGCCGTGTCGCCACGCTGCCTTGTGCGTTTCCGTTTCAACGGCAACATCGCACGTCTCATTCCTGAGCAGAACTTGCGCGACGGCGCGTTTGCTGGACTTGCAATTCGCTACCGGATCAGCGAGGCGGGGCAGGTAACCGCGTCAGACACGGTTGCGATCGTTGGTCCGGAGGCGTTCTCTCAATTGGTGGAGAATTCTTGGCGATTCTGGCGCGTTGAACGATTGGACGCCTCGCCCCCCAATTGCCGCATGGCCATGACGGTGATTTCCTGGATGGCCATTTCCGTTCGATAGAACGGCGTCATCCGCGCCCAGAGCGTGGCTTCAAGCCTCGCGGTGCGCGCCGTTTCAGGGCATAAGCGCGCCAAAGAGGAGAGGGCGATGGCGGATACGTCACAGGTTCCGGTGCGCGAGTCGGTTGGCGCGGCGCTGAGGTTCGCGCGCGAGAACACGCGCTTCATCGCCATGGCGGCCGGGATTGGCGCGGCAGTATCGGCCTTGGCGGCGGCGCTGCAATTGGCTTCGCCTTCGTTCGGGCTGATCTCTTCGGTGGCCGCTGGCATGGTGCAGGCGGGCGTCTACGCGGCGCTGGTGAGCGCGGCTTTGGGGCTCGGCGCTGTGGGGCTCGCCGCCCATGCCGCGCGCGTATGGGCGGCGATGGTGATTATCGGCTTCCTGCTTTGCATCGTCGTATTCGTGGTGAGCATTCCGGTGGCGATCGCGCTCGTGGCCGGCCCGCTCGGGGCGTACGCCGATCAATTGCAAAGCGCCGGCAATGACGAAGGCGCGGTGCTGGCGATCATGACGCGCTTTGCGCAAGAGCAGCCGATGGCCGTTCTGGTGGTGACGCTGTTTTACACCGCACTCTGGATGCTGATCACTTCGCGGCTCTATCTGGCCGCGCCGGCGACGGTGGAGTTCAAGCGCATCCTGACATTCGAAACCTGGGCGTGGACCAAGGGCTCGGCGCTGCGCATCACCGCGGCGCGCTTGATGCTGTTGCTGCCGGCCTACGCCTTGGTTTCGGCGCTGGGCTACCTGATCGGAACCCCGCTCGGGATCGACATGTTCAACCCGCAATCCATCGTCGCTGTGTCGCAGAGCAATCCGGCGGGTTATCTGGCGTATGCTGCGGTGCAAGGCTTTATTGGGTTTGCGCTCTATTCCGCGCTGGAGGCGGGGTTGTCGAGCTATCTGCACAAGGGCTTGAAGCCTGTTGAGGGCCCGCCGCCGGCCGCCTGAGCCTCGACACGACTCGCACCGGCGCGTACATCCCCGCGCCCATGGCCGTGTCCCGCCCCTACATCAAAGATACGCTGCGCCTCGCGGGGCCGGTGGCGCTTGCGCGCCTCGGCATTATCGGCATGGCGCTGGTGGATGTGGTGGTCGTCGGCCAATTGGCTGCCGATGAATTACCCCACCAAGCGCTCGGCTGGGCGCCCACCGCGGTGTTCCTTGTGGCCGCTATCGGCTTGCTGCAGGGCGTGCAGGTGCTCGCCGCGCGTTCGCTGGGGGAAAAGAACCCGCAAGGCGCTGGCGTGGCGCTGCGGCGCGGGCTGGTGCTGGCGTTGATCGCGGGCGTGCTTTCAGCATTGTTGATGTGGGCGGCGGGCGAGCGGCTGTTCACGACGTTTGGCATTGACGCGGCGCTTGCGGGGCCCTCCGCGAAAGTGATGGCGGTGCTGGCCGTCTCGATCCCGCTGCATCTCATTTACATTGCGGCGACGTATTTTCTGGAAGCGATCAAAAAGCCCGCCGTTTCCACGGTCGTAATGTGGCTCGCCAATGGCGTGAACCTCGCGCTGAATTTGTGGTGGGTGCCTGATCATGGCGCGGTGGGCTCGGCGTGGGCGACGGTAGGCGCACGCGTGTTCCTGGCGGCCGTCATCCTGGGGTGCATCTGGTTCTTGCGCGACGGCGCCACCTACGGCGTGCGCACATGGGGCAAACAGGGGCCGACCTATCGCGCCTTGCTTGGCGTCGGTGTCGCCGCGGCGGTGAGCCAGGCGGTGGAGGCGGGCGCGTTCTCCGCCATGACAGTGATCGCCGGGCGCATCGGCGCGGACGTGGTGGCGGGCTATCAGATTTTGCTGAACGTGATGGCGCTGGTGTTCATGGTGGCGCTGGGCGTTGGCGCGGCGAGCGCCGTGCTGGTGTCGGAAGCGATTGGCCGGCGCGCGCCCGCCGATGCGGCGCGCGCGGGCTGGACCGGGCTTGGCCTCAATACGATCGGCATGCTGATCGCGGCGGTTCTGATCCTGGTCTTTGCCGCGCCGATCGGGCGCGCGTACACCGCGGACGTGGAATTGGCGGCGCTGATCGCTTCGATGATGTGGGTGTGCGCGCTGGTGCTGACGCCGGACGGTGGGCAGGTGGTCGCCGCTTCGGCGCTGCGCGCGCGCGGCGACAATTGGTTTCCCACCTTCAGCCACATCCTCTCTTACGCGGTGGTGATGCCGCTGCTGGGGTTCTGGCTGGCCGAGCGCGAGGGCATGGGCGTGGCTGGCTTGGTGCTGGCGATCTTCTGGTCGAGCGTGTTGTCGGTCAGCATTCTGCTTGCGCGCTGGTGGGCGTTGTCGCGGGCGCGGCCCGACGCCGCGCTATCAGGCGCCTAGAATCCAGCCTTCCTCGCGCTCAACGATCTCGCGGCGTGGATCGTCTTTCGCGGGGCCGAACAGGGCGGCAAGCTGGCCCTTTTCGTCACGCGCGTTGAAATGTTCGCACGCGGCGCGGACCTGGGCTTCGTCCTTGGTTTCACCCTTGTTGGGTTTAGGCGCGAGCAGCGAAGGATAAATTTCGGCGAACACGGCCTCGACGCCGCCAAGATCGGCTGGCGCGAGCGGACGCCAGCCGGTTTCAAACGGCCAGATTTTGCTGGGCCGTTTTTCGTGCAAGCGTTTGATCACCGGCATGCCCGTCAGCGCCTGGCCGCCCACGGAGCCTTGATAATAGAGCTTCCACATTGAGGCCGCGCCCTTGGCGCTTTCCTCGCAATAGCGGAATTCCGGCAGATCGCCTTCCGCGTGATCGCGCACGCGTTTTACCGACAACATGGTTTGCGCATCACGCGCAGGCGCGCCCCAGAAGGGGAACGCCTCGCCCGTCATCAGCCGGTTCATCTTGGCGCCGACTTGGAAGCGATTGTTGGTGTTGTCGGGTTTATCCTTGATTTCCTTGGCGACGAAATCGAGCATGCCGCGCCACGGCGGATCGGCGACCTTCAGCGCCGCCGCCGTGCCGCGCGGAAAACCGAGCGGAAAGTCAAAGCCCACAAGTACGCGTTCGCTCTTGCGGCTTAATTCGCTGAGCTGGGCTTCCAGCACTTTCTCGGCGTCCAAGCGGGTAGCGGGATTGTGCGCTTCAAACGCCATCTGAAAGCGCACGTTGCGCTTCATCACCCCGATCCAGATCGAGTCCGGGCCGGTTGTGGGTTTGGAGGCGGCGCTCCAATCCACCATAATGTAAGCTTGGAAAAGTCGGGCGGCCATATCAATCGAGCTTCACGAGCATTTTGCCCGTGTTTCGTCCGGTAAAGAGATTGAGAAAAGCCTTCGGGGCGTTTTCAATCCCGGTTTCGACCGTCTCTTCCCATTTAATGCGCCCTTCGCGCACCCATGCGCTCATGTCTGTGATGAATTGTGCGTGCATATCGATGAAGTCTGTCACGATGAAGCCTTGCATCTTGATGCGCTTGCCAACGATGAAGCTCATATTGCGCGGACCGGGCGCTGGTTCGGTGTTGTTGTAGAGCGAGATCATCCCGCACTCGACGAATCGCGCGAACGGACGCGCGACCTCGATCGCGACTTCCAGATGTTCGCCCCCGACATTGTCGAAATAAATGTCGATTCCTTTAGGCGCGGCTGCACGCACGGCTTTCAAGAGATCAGGCGCGGTTTTGTAGTTTACCGTCGCATCGACGCCCACGCTCTTCAGCCAAGCGAGCTTTTCGTCGGAGCCCGCGGAAGCCACAACGGTGCAGCCGCGGATCTTGGCGATCTGACACACAGCCGAGCCGACGGCGCCGGCAGCGCCGGAGACAAATACAACATCGCCTGCCTTCGGTTCGCCAATGCGATGAAAACTTGAATAGGCGGTCATGCCGGGCATTCCGAGCACGCCGAGAAACGCTTGCGCCGGTACGCCCCCGTTTGGCAATTTATCGAGCGCCGCGCCGCTCGCCACGAAGGCTTCGCGCCAGCCAAACATAGAGGCCACCAGATCGCCGGGCTTGAAGCGCTCGTCATTGGATTGCACCACCGCACCCACAGCCCGGCCGTCGATCACCTCTCCCACCTGGAAGGGGGGCGCGTAGCTCGGCCGGTCGTACATGCGGCCACGCATGTATGGATCAACCGACATCCAGCTATTGCGTACCAGCACCTCGCCAGGGCCGGGCGCAGGCAGCGTCACGCTGGCCAACTCAAAATTCTCGGCCTTCGGCATGCCTTCCGGTCGGCTTTTCAGCCGGATTTCGCGCGATGTCGTGGTCATTGGCGCACCCCTTCCTTTCGCCGCACCCTAGCGAGGCGGGCGTGCTTGTCCAAGCCGGCGCTGGGCGCTGGACTAAGGGCCGGGCGCGCCGCATAACCCGGCGCTCCCACCCATCCGAGTCTAACAGAATGTCCATCCGCTTACGTTTCGCGCCTTCGCCCACGGGGCGGCTCCATGTCGGCAATGTCCGCACGGCGCTGCTGAACTGGCTGTTTGCGTTGCGTCAGGGCGGGCAGGTGCTGCTGCGCATCGACGACACTGATCTCGCGCGCTCCACCAAGGAGTATGAGGACGGCATCGTCGCCGATCTCGCCTGGCTGGGTTTGCCCTGGGCTGAGCGCGCCAATCAATCGCACCGCTTCGACGTCTACGAGAAAGCCGCCGATAAGCTGAAAGCGGCTGGGCTGCTCTATCCCTGCTACGAGACCGAGGACGAACTCGATCGCAAGCGCAAGATCGCCCAGGCGACGGGCAAGCCGCCGGTTTATGATCGCGCCGCGCTGAAGCTGACGGACGCCGAGCGCGCCAAGCTGGAAGCCGAAGGCCGACGCGCGCATTGGCGTTTCAAACTGTCGGGCGCGCGCAAGGATTGGGTCGATCTGGTGCGGGGGCCGCAATCGATCGATACGGCCTCGCTCTCCGACCCGGTTCTGATCCGCGAAGACGGCGCGTTCCTCTACACGCTGCCGAGCGTGGTGGACGATATCGATTTCAAGATCACGCACATCGTGCGCGGCGAAGACCACGTCACCAATTCAGGCGTGCAGATCGAGATTTTCGAGGCGCTGGGCGGCGAAGCGCCCGCGTTCGGGCATTTTCCGCTTCTGGTCGGCGCCGATGGCGGGGCGCTGTCGAAGCGCATCGGCTCGCTTGGCGTGGGCGAATTGGCGGAAGAAGGCTACGAGCCGATGGCGGTGCTGTCGCATCTCGCCAAGATCGGCACCTCCGATCCGGTGGAGGCCCGCTTTTCTATCGAACAACTCGCCGAGGAATTCGCGTTCGAGAAGATCGGCCGCGCGCCCGCGCGCTTCGATCCGGAAGAGCTGAAGCGCGTCAACGCCGCCGTGCTGCACCAATTGGACTACGCGGCGGTGAAAGCGCGCGTCGCCGCGCTGGGGGCCGATAAGGGCGAGGCGTTCTGGACCGCGGTGCGCGCCAATCTGGTGCTGTTGCCTGATGTGAAAGACTGGGCGCGCATTGTGGATGGGCCGATCGATCCGGTCGTGCCGGACGCCGCGTTCGCCGCCGCGGCGGCGGAAGTCTTGCCAAAGGGCGCCTATGACGGCGCGAGCTGGCAAGTGTTCACCAATGCGGTGAAGGAAAAAACCGGCGCGAAAGGCAAGGCGCTGTTCATGCCGCTGCGCCAGGCGCTGACCGGCTTGGATCACGGCCCGGAGATGGCGGCGCTCTTCCCGCTGATTGGCGAGGAACGCGCCCGCAAGCGCTTGCTGGGGCGAGCGGCGTAATTACGCCGCTCGCCGCGTATCCAGCGCCGCGATCTCCTTGTCCAGCCGTTTTGCCGCTTGGGCATTGATCCTAGCGATTGCCGCGAATACGGCGCCAACGATTGCGACGCCTAGCGCGAAAACGCCGGCTTTCGCGGCGAGCGGGGCGCTGAGCGAAGGCTCGAATGAGACCCCCGCCAGGAACACCAGCATGCCTGGCATGAAGGGCGCGAGGTACCAACTCCACACGGATTTGAGCGCATCGCGTTGACGCACCAACTCGGCGCGGTGGAAATCGGTTAAGCTTTGGGCTGCATCGAAGTCCGCGTTCGAGGCCGCCCGCGCCAATTGGTGAAGTTTCCAACTCACATAGAGCGCACCGAGCGCAATTGCGATTGCCCCAGCCTGGATTGCCGGGGCGGGTATCGTCGCCGCTGTCCAAAGGAAGAAAGCCGCTACGGAGGCGCTCGCGACGTATTCGATCCAATTGCGTAGGCGGATGCGCGTTTGGAATTTCTCGGCGCGCGCGTGAATGTCGGCAAGGCTCATTGTGAACGATTCGTCGCTCTGATTTTTCCAGATCGATTGCAAGGAATTGGGCTCAGACATGGGCGGGCTCGTGAAACCTCGCGGCGAGGTGGTTCTTCAGGCGCGAAATGCGGGTGGCGACAGCGCCGGGCGAAAGGCCGATGATTTCCGCGATCGTGGCGGCGTCGAGGTCTTCGAGATACAGCGTTATGATTTGTTTCTCGAGCGGTTTGAGCTGGCGAATCAGAGCGTGAAGGCGCGTGGTAGCGTCGTTTTGCTCGAATGAGGCCGGGATATCGGCCCCATCGGGCATTTGCTCGATCTCATCAAGCGTCACCGCGCCTTGGTGCGTGCGCCGCTCTTTGTCGATGTACGAGGCCGCCACGTTGTGAGCGACGCGATATACCCAGGTACGCACCGAACAACGGTCGTCGAACGAGGCGAAGCTGCGCCAAAGCGCCACGTGCATGTCTTGGAGCAGGTCGCGGCGGCGCTCGGGGTTGGCTTCGGTGACGGTGGCCAAGCGCTGCATCGCCTTGCCGTGGGCGGCGGCAGCTTCGAGGTAGCGCGCGTCCTGGTCGGGCGTTGCCTTCATGTCCCCTTAGTCCAGGCGCGCCGTAGTTTCTTACAGCGCCTCAGGCCGGCGCAACCCCGGACTCCAGCGCGGCGAAGCACTCATCGATAGAATTTGTGTCAAACACGGTTTGCTTGATGTTTGCCGGCGTGAGGTTTGCGTCAATCGTGTGCTGGAGGAGAGCAAAGAAGGGGGCCCAGAAGCCATCCTCGGAGAGAAAGATGATTGGCTTGTAGTGCAGATCAAGCCTGCGCCAGGAGAGTGTCTCCACCGCTTCCTCCAGCGTGCCGATGCCGCCAGGCAGCACCACGAACGCGTCGCTTTCCTCGAACATGATCATTTTGCGCTCGTGCATGGTGTCGACCATGCGGTGCGGCACGTCGGCCAGCACGATCTCGCGCCGCTCGAGAAAGCGCGGCATAATGCCCAACACTTGGCCGCCCGCGCCATGCGCGGCGCGCGCGCAGCGCCCCATTAGGCCGATCGAACCGCCGCCATAGACCAAACGCAGCCCGCGCACAGCCAGCGCCTCGCCAAAACGGGTGGCGAGATCGAGATATTCGGGCCGCGTGGACTCCGAAGAGCCGCAATAGACGCAAATCGAGCGCAGCGCGGGGGCGGAAGGATTTGAATCAGCCATGGAATTCATCACACCTAGCCATTAAGGCGCCATTGCGGGGAAAAACCAGCCGCCTTAAGTCCCCTGCTTAAGGATTGTTCGATGGCGCGCAATGAAGGCAGGCAAATGGGGGCGAATGCAGCCCCCGCCGTGGCGGGGGACGGCTCGCCGCCGCTTCTGCGCACGGTTTCGCGCCTGATGCAATTGATCGGCGGCCTGAAAGGGCCGGGTTACCAGGTGCGCCTGTGGGCCTCGTTCGCGCTTACGCTTGCGGGCAAGGTGCTGGCGGTGTTTTCGCCGCTTGTGCTGGCCGACGGCATCAACGCTTTGAGCGAAGGGCGCGCGGAGGGCGCGCTCAATCTCTTTATCGGTCTTGCGGGCTTTTGGGCGGCGCTGCGTTTCGCCGCGACAGCGGGGCCGCAAATTCGCGACGCCCTGTTCCAGCCGATCAGCGAAGAAGCCCAGCGCCGCGCCGGCACGCGCGTGTTTAGCCACGTGCACGCGCTTTCGGTGCGATTCCACCAATCCAAGCGCACAGGCGCGGTCTACCGCACCATCGAGCGCGGCGTGCGGGCGATCGATTTCTTGCTGCGTTTCTTGGCTTTCAATATCGGGCCGACGCTGATTGAGCTGGCGCTCGCCGCCGGCGTGTTGGCTTGGCGCTATGGCTGGAATTTCGCGCTGATCGCGGCGCTGACAGTGGCGGTTTACGCCTGGATCACGTTTGGGATCACCGAATGGCGCCTGAAACACCGGCGCGAGATGAACGAGCGCGACACCGAAGCGGCGGGGCGCGCGGTGGATTCACTGCTCAATTTTGAAACCGTCAAAAGCTTCGCCGCCGAGGAGCGCGAAAGCGCGCGTTATGACAAGGCGCTGTCGCAATACGCCGAAGCGGCCGTTCGCTCGAACACGTCGCTGGTTCTGCTGAACGTGTTGCAGAATTTGGTGATGAACGTGGGCTTGGTCGCCATGGTGCTAGCGGCGGGCTTTCTGGTGGCGAGCGGCCCGATGGGGCCGGGCGACATCACGGCCGTGATTTTGATCATGACCAACCTCTATGCGCCGCTGAACATGCTGGGCTTCGCCTATCGCGAGATCAAACAGACCTCGATCGATATGGAAAAAATGTTCCTGCTACTCGATGAAGCGCCGGACGTGGCCGATGAACCCGGCGCGACGGCGCTCACGCCGAAGGGCGGGGAGGTGGTGTTCGATAAGGTCAGCTTCGCGCACGAGGGGCGTGATCGCGGGTTGGAGGCGGTGTCGTTCACCGCTCCGGCCGGTAAGACCACCGCGATCGTCGGGCCCTCGGGGGCGGGGAAATCCACGGTTTTGAAATTGCTCTTCCGTTTTTATGATCCGAGCGCGGGCAAGGTGCTGATTGACGGGCAGAGCTTGAGAGATGTGACGCAATCCTCCTTACGCCAGGCTTTGGGCTTGGTGCCGCAGGATGTGGTGCTGTTCAACGATACGATCCGCTACAACATCGCTTATGGCCGGCCCGACGCGTCCCAACGCGAACTGGAAGACGCCGCGCGCCGTGCGCAATTGCTGCATTTTATTGAAAGCTTGCCGCAAGGCTGGGACACGCGCGTGGGCGAGCGCGGCCTAAAGCTCAGCGGCGGCGAAAAGCAGCGCATGGGAATCGCCCGCGTTGTGCTGAAAAATCCAGCCATCCTCATTCTGGACGAAGCCACATCTTCGCTCGATAGCGGCACCGAGGCGGAGGTGCAGGAGGCGTTGGAAGAGGCCAGTCGCGGGCGCACCACGATTGTGGTGGCGCACAGGCTGTCCACCATCGCCAACGCTGATCAGATCGTCGTGTTGGAGGAAGGACGCGTGGTTGAGCGGGGCGCCCACGCGACGCTTATCGCGCAAGACGGGCTCTATGCCAGCTTGTGGAGGCTCCAGGCGGAAGAACCCGCCTTGGCTGCGGAATAAGGAAGAGCGCTATGGGCGAACGGTTTGAGCGCCATAAACAGCCCTGGACCTATGATGAGCTGCAGAAGCTGCATCAGATGGCGAAGAAAGGCGCTTCGCTGAAAGCGATCTCCAAGGCGCTGAAGCGCAGCGAAGAATCGATCAAGGATCGCGCCCGCGCGGACGGCCTCACCATCGCGAAATTGCACTAACGCGCGCCGAGATCGCGCACCACGATCTTCGCGGCGTTGTGCCCTGGCGCGCCGGTGACGCCTCCGCCCGGATGCGTGCCGGAGCCGCATTGATAGAGCCGCTTGATCGGCGTGCGATAATCGCCATGGCCCAGCACGGGGCGCGCGCTGAACAATTGGTCGAGCGAAAGCGCGCCATGCATGATGTCGCCGCCGACAAGGCCAAAGGTACGCTCAAGATCGAGCGGGGAAAGCACCTGGCGGCCGAGCACGGATTGGGCGAAGCCCGGCGCGCTTTTATCAACCGTCGCGATCATCAGATTGGCGACCTCTTCCTTATGATCATCCCATGAACGTCCGCCGGAAAGCTCCGGTTGCACGTGCTGGCAGAAGAGGCTCGCCACGTGTTTTCCGCGCGGGGCGAGGGTGTCGTCCAGCGTCGAGGGGATGAGCATCTCAACGACCGGTTCGTCGGACCAGCCTTTCGCCCGCGCCGTATCGTAAGCGCATTCCATATAAGCAAGCGTCGGCGCGATGATGATGCCGGCGGTGAGGTGATCGCCCGCTTCGGGCTTGCCGGTGAAGCGCGGGAGCTCGGAAAGCGCGACGTTCATGCGGAACGTGCCCGAGCCCACCTTGTAGCGCGCGATGCGTTCGCGGAAATCGGCGGGCAGGGCGTCGGGCGGGGTGAAGCGCGTGAAGGTAAGCTTTGGATTGAGGTTTGAGATTACCGCGCGCGCGTAAAGCTTTTGGCCGGCCTCCGTGATCACGCCGCGCGTGCCGCCATCGTCATCGACGATGATCTCCTGCACCGGCGCATCGGTGCGAATTTCCACGCCGCGCTCGAGGCAGCAGGCGGCCATCGCCTGCGTGATCGCGCCCATGCCGCCGATGGCGTGGCCCCAGAGGCCCTTCTTGCCGTTCACCTCGCCGAACACGTGATGCAGCAGCACGTACGCCGAACCGGGCGTGTACGGGCTTGCATAATTGCCGACGATGGAATCGAAGCCAAACAGCGCCTTGATCGGATCGCTCTCAAACCAGCCGTCCAGCCACTCGCCGGCGGATTTGGCGAAGAGGTCGAGCAGATCGCGCTTGGCGGTGAGGTCGAGCTTATTCAGGCGCCTGCCGAGCTTGGCGGCGCGCAGCGCTTCTTCGATCCCGCGCACGAGGCCGTGCTCTATTAGATTGGGCGGCTGCTCCAACAGCAACGCGCGCACGACATCGGCGATCACCTCAAGGCGGCGCTCGTATTCCGGCAGCCGCTCGGCGTCGCGTTTGGAAAACCGCGCGACCTGATCCTGCGTGATCCCAGGGGCGGACATGAAATAATCCCCGCCCGGCAGCGGCAGGAAATTGGAGACCTTGCGCTCGACCACGCGCAGACCGTGACGGGCCAGTTCAAGATCGGTGATCACGCGCGGATTGAGCAGCGACACCGTGTAGGCGGCGACGGAATTGCGAAAGCCGGGATGAAATTCCTCGGTGACGGCTGCACCGCCCACGACGCCGCGCCGCTCCAGCACCAGAACTTTCAGGCCCGCCCGCGCCAGATAGGCCGCGCAGGTGAGGCCGTTATGGCCAGCGCCGATAATGATGACGTCATGCATGGGCGCCACCCATGCCTCAACCGGCCGACAAACGGAAGCGCGTTAAAGCGCCTGCACCTTCTCGCGGTAGAGCGGGAATTTGTCGGGGTAGAAGCCCGAACTCAGTTTGGCGCGCCCGTCTTCGGTGGTGAGCTGCTGGCGCAGGCCGTCGACGAAATGCTCCCAAGTGGGCGAGGCGTTGATCACGTCGTTGAAGGTTTTGACCTCGGGCCACAGCATCGAAGGCACCTGCTTGGGCGAGAGACACCCCTTGCGCGCCGAGCCATAGACGAATTTCAGCGCGAACGCATGTTTGGGCGCGTCGATCATGGTACGGTGATAGAGCTTGGGGTTGATGACCAGAATATCACCCAGCTTTATCTTCGGCGTATGTGTGGCGTTCGCCTCGATCTCCGCCAGCGAGCGCGCTTCGGTTTTCCCCGTGCGATAATTGCGGAACGTGGCGTCGTCGCCTTCGATCTGCACGCTGTGGAAGTAGCGATCGGCGTCGGTATTGATGTCCGAGATAAATCCGAGCGGCCCGTTCACCTCATCGGGCGAGAGCAAGATCCAGGCGTTGATGGCGGATTCGAACGTGAAGAGTTCGGTGTCCATGTGCCAATTGGTTTTGAACGTCTCATCCGTGTAGATGTAAAAATCGTTCAGATAATTGAGCTGCTCGCCGATCGCCTCGGTCAGCACGCGCACGATTTTCTGGTAGGTCGGCGTTTGCTGATTGTCGATCATCGCGAAGCAGGGAATGCCGTCGCGGTTCAGGCGATCCTTGCAGGCGGTGCGCAAAAACGCGATGTCCTCGGCGTCGAGCGCGCCGCGCAGAACAACAAACGGCTCAGCCAATTCCGGCATGGTTTTCGCCCCAAAAGCGTGCGCGGGAAGCCGCGCAAAGACGATACCACGCCGCGCGTGACGCTCAAGCGGGGCTCAGTGCTTGGTCGTGCGCAGATAGGCCACGATCTGCTCGGCTTGGTCGTGCGTGAGGCCGGGACTGGGCATCGTAGTGCCCTCGAAATTCTCGGGGTGCTCAAGGAAATCGACCAAGCGCCGCTCGGTCCAATCGCCGCGGGCGCCGCGCAGGGCGGACGAGTAGGCGAAGCTGGTGGCGGCGATGTCGCGGCCCACCACCCCGTCCAGCGCCGGCCCTGCGCCCGAAGCGCCGGCCAGGCTATGGCAAGACTGGCAATTGCCGGCGAACAATTGCCGGCCGAGATCGGTGGCGGCGGGCGGGGCGGCGTGGCCGCGCGCGTCGGCGATCACCCAGCCCGCATCGTCGTTGTCCTCGCGCGGGGCGCGCAGCAGCGCCAGATTGCCGGCGTCGGTCAGGATGGCGATTTGGCCGTTGCGGCGGTTGATGATGTCGCGCAGGCGCTCGCCCATGGGCAGCGGCTCGGCGTACATGATGCGATCCCCATCCAGGCGCAGCGCGTAAAGCGCCCGCCCGCGCAACGACGTCACAAGCAGGGACGAATTCCAGAAGGGGAATTCCTCGGCCGACGGCTGGAGAATTTGCGAAATGCCGATCGAGGGCACGAACACGTAGGCGGGCCGCTCATAGCCGTCATGGCCGCCGTGCGTGGGATTGAGCGGCCAGTTTTCGCGGATCGGGACGTATTGCATGCCGTAGGTCACGTTCGGCCAGCCGTAATTAGCGCCGGCATGCACCAGGTTGATTTCATCGCCGCCATAGGGGCCATGCTCGGTTTCCCAGATGCGGCCGTCGGCGCCGATCACTAGGCCCTGGGGATTGCGAAAGCCCATCGCTATGCGTGCGGCGCGCCCGCTGGAGAGGTCGATCGCCAGCACCTTGCCAAGATCCCACCCCGGGTTCTGCGGGCCGTTCGGCGCTTCATCGAGGCCGGGATACATGATCCCGTCAAATTCCAAATCGCCGACCGAAAGCAGCAGCGTGCCGGGGTTTTGCAGCGCCAAGCGCCCGCCGCTCTGAATGCCGACAAAGGCGGAGGCGAATTGCGACACGGCCGAACGCGGCGGCACGCAGGGCGTCGTGGCGTAGACATCCTCCCAGCCCGATTGCGGCGCCACGGCCGCGCCGCTCGTATCGATACGCATGCGTCCGACGACGATCTGGAAGCAGGTGTTATCCGCATCGAAGCGGTCATAACTGGCGTACAAATCAAAGGCGTGCGCGCTTGTTTCCACCGCGAGCAGGTCAAGCGCGCGGAAATGGTCGAAATTCATGTTTGGGATGTTGGCTGCGCGCACGGCCTCGGTATTCATCGGCACGTCGATATCGAGATCCCGCAGCGTGTTGTCGGGCGAGAGCGTGGTGAAATGGCCGGTCTGGGTCAGAAACACCAGATGCCCGTCCAGTTCTTCCAGCGCCGCCATCGTGGCGCCGTCGCGCGCGGCGACCGAGACGCGTACGGTCTCGAACGCGCCAAGCTGTGTGTCGTAATGCTCCCAACGCGCTTCGACGGGCATGTTGAGCCAGCCGCGCACCGTGGCCGTCGCTGGGGCGACAATGTTGGCGCGCACGAAATGCGGCAGGCCGCTTTTGGCGAGCACGAAGCCCGCGCCGAGCCCGATCACGCCGATCGCCAGCGCGCCCGCTACGAGAAAACGCGGCGAGGCCGCCCAGGGTGCGACGTCGAGGATTTTCTTGACCAGGCGGTCCAGCATTCCCGGTGTAGCCGGCCTTTCAGAACCTGCGCTCATCCAACTTCCCCTGCCGGCGCGGGTTATCGCGCAGTCGCGCCATCGCGTGAAGAGGGTTCTCGCCGGCCGGGGATGGGCCAACGCCTGTGCGGGGCGCTGGATTGCGCGGCGCATGAGCGTTGCATAGGCTGACGCAGCGGGGGCGTACGCGATCAAAATGGTCGCCGCCGCGGGCGCGCGTCCTGGGTGGGGCGCGTCATTATGGGACAGGAAGAGCGCGAAATGACCAAGCCAGGGACGCCTGTGGTTAACTCGTACAACGAATGGGACCCGCTGGAGGAAGTGATCGTCGGCGTGCTCGACGGATCGGCGTTTCTGCCGTGGGAGATCGGCCTGCAGGCGGTGAAGCCCGCCGAGCATGTGCGCGCCTCCAAAATTTATCACAGCGCTTCGGGCGGAAAGCTCGTGCCGCCGGAGAGCTACGCCAAGGCGCAGCAGCAATTGGACGGCTTCGTGCGCCTGATGGAGGGAGAAGGCGTCGTCGTGCGGCGCCCCGAACCGATCAATCATGCGCGCGCGTTTTCGACACCGGAATGGTCATCCCCTGGCGGCAATTGCCAGGCCAATCCGCGCGACGTGCTGATCGTGTTCGGCGATGAAATCCTCGAAGCCACGATGGCGATGCGCTCGCGCTATTTCGAATTCTTCGCCTATCGCGAACTGGTGAAGGAGTATTTCAAGCAAGGCGCCCGCTGGACCACCGCGCCCAAGCCGCGCCTGGACGATCGCGCCTACAATCCGAACTACAAGCGCGGCGAGGATTACGTCATCACCGAGTACGAGCCGCTGTTCGACGTGGCCGATATGGCGCGGTGCGGCAAGGATGTGTTCATCCAGCTCAGCCACGTCACCAATAGGTTCGGCGTGGAATGGTTGCGCCGCCATTTCGACGGGAAATACAATTTCCACATCGTCGAATTCGAGGATGACCGCGCGCTGCACATCGACGCCACGTTCGTGCCGCTGCGGCCGGGCCTCATCATGACGAACCCAGATCGCCCGCTGAAATACATGCCTGACATTCTGAAGAAGGGCGGCTGGGACCTGGTGGAGGCCCCGCGTTCGACCTTCCCCAAGGACGATCCGGGCTATCTCTCGTTCTTGTGGCTTTCGATGAACGTGCTTTCGCTCGACGAAAAGCGCGTCATCGTGGAAGAGAACGAAAAGCCGCTGATCGACGCGATGAAAAGCTGGGGTTTGGAGCCGATCGGCATTCCGTTCCGCGAGAATTATCGCTTCGGCGGCAGCTTCCATTGCGCCACGTGCGACGTGCGCCGCCGCGGCGGGCTGCAAAGCTATTTCTGATCTTCAGGGAAAAGCCGTGCTCGCTCTCGGTTGGCCCAGGCGATCAATTCGCGGCGCGGCCAGACCATCATGATGCTTTGCGGCTTGTAGGTCCCCGCTTCGTACGCTGCCTTGCGCGCCGGCGAGTGCGCGAGCGAATCCGTCAGCAGATAGGGATTGTGGCCCTCAAGCTTCATAAAGCGCGCGCCGCCTGATTTGGGCACGTCCAACAAAAACGCCATCTCCGGCGAGATTTGGCCGAGTTGCGGATCGTACCACCAGCTTGGCACGGCGATGCCTTTGATGTCCGGGTTCGCGACCAGCATGTCGGCCACGCGCACGCTGCAGCGCTCGTACTCGAGAGGCGAAAAATACTTGATATAGCGCCGGTCCCAGTGCGGCTCGTAGAACGGGCCCAGCGGCTCGAGCAATTGCAGTTGAAACGCCTTGATGAAGCGCCAAAGGCTTTTGAGGCCGCCTTTGATCGCCTCCTTGCGGGCGATCAGGATGCCGATGTCGTAAAGCTCGAACCCGTTGGGAAAGACCTTGAGGCGCGTGATCGCGAGGTCGCGCCGGAAGAGATGATTGTCGCGGACGTAATAATTCGGGCGGGGCTTTTCTAGCCCCTTAAGGATGCGGTCGAAATCCTCAAGCACGAACGGCTCGACCGAGGCGATGATCGTGTGAGTGTTGCGCTGCTCGACGTGGACGATCAGGTGGGCCAGCAGCAGGCGGTTGAAAATTTCCACGACCGGCTTGTCGTAGGCGGCGTGCATGGACGCCGTCATCTCCAGCGCGCGGTGCGTGAACTCAAAAAAACGGTGCGGCTTACCGTGTTGCTCTAACTCGTCGAGATAGGGCTGAAGCGGAAAGCGCGTGAGGAAATCCGGCGCGGCGGCGTTCAGCTCAGCCTCGGCCCCCGCGCGCAGCGCCTCGGCGCGCGTGGCGCGTTCGGCCCCCAGGCGCATCAGGCCCCGACCGCGAGCTTGCCCTCGATGAAGCCGCGGATGTTGCCGAGGGTGGCGAACAATTCGGCGTCCAGCTCGTCGTCGGCGAACACGATGGCGAAATGCTCCTCAAGCGCCAGCAGCACGGTGACTACAGCGATCGAGGTTAATTCCGGCAGGCTGCCGAGCAGGGCGGTGTCGTCGGTCCAGCTCGCGCTGGCGCCGTTCAGGTTCAGCGCCTCGTCCAGCACGGATTTGATCTGTTCGCGAATGTCCATAACGCCGGCCGCCCACCTCTTGGAAGAGCGCCTGTATCCGGCAAAAGCACGGGCGCTGTAAATGGTCAAAGTAAATGCAAACGGCAGGCCAGCGCGCTTCCTTGCCCGCGGCAAGAGGCGTGCATATGGTCGCAGACCTTGCCGATGCTGATCCAATTTTGATGCCCACGCTCGTTCACCATCTTCTGCTGGAAAGCGCCGCCGCGCACCCTGAGCGCGTGGCGCTGATCCTGCGCGACAAATCGATCACGTATCGCGCGCTGGGGGAGTCCGCGCGCCGGTTCGCCGCGCGGCTGAACGCATTGGGCCTGGCCCGCGCCGAGCGCGTGGCGATCTATTCCGAGAAGCGCTTTGAAAGCGTGGCCGCGATGTGGGGCGCCAATATCGCGGGCGGCGTATTCGTGCCGGTGAACCCAATCCTGAAAGCCGAGCAGGTGGGCCACATCCTCAAGGATTGCGCCGTGCGCGTGCTCGTGACCACGAGCAGCCGCCTAGCGGGCCTGAAGGACGTGCTGGCCGCTTGCCCTGACTTGCGCGCCGTCGTGGTGATGGATGGCGGCGGCGACGCCGGGGTGCTGCCGACGCACGCGTGGAGCGATGCGGGCGCGCCCGCGCCCTTCGAAGCGCCGCGCGTCATCGACGGCGACATGGCCGCGATCCTTTACACCTCCGGCTCCACCGGCAAGCCCAAGGGCGTGGTGCTTTCCCATCGCAATATCGTCGCCGGCGCCGTCAGCGTGGCGCAATACCTTGAGCTAACGGGCGAGGACCGCCTGCTCTCGGTGATGCCGCATTCGTTCGATTACGGCTTGAATCAGCTCACCGCCACGTTCCTCAAAGGCGCGTCGGCTGTGTTGCTGGATCATCTTTTTCCGCGCGACGTGCTGAAGGCGGTGGCGGAGTATCGCTGCACCGGCCTTGCCGCCGTGCCGGCGCTTTGGATCCAGATTTCCGAACTCGACTGGCCGGCCAGCGTGCGCGAGCACCTGCGCTATTACACCAACACCGGCGGCGCCATGCCGCGCGAGACGCTGGCGCGCCTGCGCGCGCATTGGCCTGATGCGAAGCCGTATTTGATGTACGGCCTCACCGAGGCGTTTCGCTCCACCTATCTGCCGCCCAGTGAGGCTGATCGGCGCCCCGATTCGATCGGCAAGGCGATCCCGAACGCGGAAATCCTTGTGGTGCGCCCCGATGGGAGCGAATGCGACCCCAACGAGCCGGGCGAATTGGTGCACCGGGGCGTGCACGTGTCGCTGGGCTATTGGAACGATCCGGAGAAAACCGCCGAACGCTTCAAGCCCGCGCCGGGTCAGGACACGGGCTTGGTGATCACCGAACTCGCGGTTTGGTCGGGCGATACAGTGCGGCGCGACGAAGAGGGCTTTATTTATTTCATTGGCCGCAAGGACGAGATGATCAAAACCACCGGCTATCGCGTAAGCCCCACCGAGGTTGAGGATGTGCTTTACGCCACTGGGCTTGTCGGCGAAGCGGCCGCGTTCGGCGTGAGGCATCCGCGCTTGGGCGAAGCCGTCGTTGTGGTCGCCACGCCCGCGCCTAGCGCGCAATTAACGCCCGAGGCGCTGAAAGCCGAGTGCGCCAAGCGCCTGCCGGCCTTCATGGTCCCACAGCATATCGACATCGTGGAGGGCCCGTTGCCGCGCAATCCGAACGGCAAGTTTGATCGCAAGGCGTTATCCATTGAACGTGCGGGGCTGTTTCAATGAACCATGCCCCGCACCTTTTCGCCGTCGATGGCGATGATCTTCTGGTCAACGGCGTGCCCGTGCGCGTTTTGGCTGAACGCGTGGGCGGCGGGCCGTTCTACGCGTATGACAGCGCGGCGATGAGCCAGCGCGTGCGTGAGCTGCGCGCGGCGATGCCTGCTGCGCTCAAGTTGCACTACGCTATGAAGGCCAATCCGATGCCCGCGGTGGTGGCGCACCTCGCCGCGCAGCTTGACGGTGTGGATGTGGCTTCGCCGCTGGAAATGCACGTGGCGTTGGCGGCGGGCGCGAGTCCGGGGCACATCAGCTTCGCCGGCCCCGGCAAATCGGACGCGGATGTGCGCGAGGCGGTGGCCGCCGGCATCACGCTGCATCTGGAAAGCCCGCGCGAGTTTCACGCGGCGCTGAAAGCGGGCGAGGCGCTCGGCAAGGCCCCGCGCGTGGCGCTGCGCGTGAACCCCGCGTTTGAGCTCAAGGCCGCCGGCATGAAAATGGGCGGCTCGGCCAAGCAATTCGGCGTGGACGAAGAAAAATCGCCCGAGCTGCTGCGCGAGATCGCCGCCTCCGGCGCGCGCTTTGAGGGCTTTCATATTTTCAGCGGCTCTCAAAACCTGCGCGCCGATGCGATCATCGAGGCGCAGGCCAAGACGCTCGACCTCGTGGTGCAGCTAGCCGAGGCCGCGAACCTGCCGGTGAACCTCGCCAATATTGGCGGGGGCCTCGGCATTCCCTACGCGCCGGGCGAGCAGCGCATTGATCTGGCGCCCATCGGCGAAGCGCTGGGCGGGGCGCTTGAAGCGTTCAACGCCAAGCTGCCGCACACCAAGGTGGCGATGGAGCTGGGGCGTTATCTCGTCGGCGAAGCCGGCGTTTATGTGTGCCAAGTGATCGACCGCAAGGACTCGCGCGGCGAGATTTTCCTCGTCACCAATGGCGGCCTGCACCATCATCTCGCCGCCACCGGCAATTTCGGCCAGGTGCTGCGCCGCAATTATCCCGTGGTCGCGCCGGCGCGCATGGGCGCGGGTGAAACGGAGAAAGCGCACGTGGTCGGCCCGCTCTGCACGCCGCTTGATTTGCTGGGCGCCGGCGTGGAGCTGCCGCGACTCGAGCCGGGCGACCTGGTCGCCGTGCTGCAATCGGGCGCCTACGGCTTGACTGCGAGCCCAACGGCGTTTCTCAGTCACCCCGCGCCGGGTGAAATCTTCGTCTGAACACACAACGAAACGCGCTATAGAGCGAACGCGGACGCAGACGCTTGGTTCT
The DNA here is from genome assembly GCA_964635925.1 of uncultured Terricaulis sp. GTDB lineage: Bacteria > Pseudomonadota > Alphaproteobacteria > Caulobacterales > Aquidulcibacteraceae > Vitreimonas. The sequence goes on from CAZWQS010000014.1 coordinate 24,423, forward strand.
AGGTCTTCACCCGAGACCTTCTAAACCGGATGCGGTAGGGAATGAGGACGATGCCGGCGATTACCGAAAGCAGCGTGATTGCCGTGACGATGATGATTAGCGGGTGGTTGAAGTTCTCGTGGTTCTTCCAATCCATGATGTGCAGCGCCCAAAGCGTATCGTACACGCGCCACAAATCTGATCGGCGTGCAGTGACTGCGCCGGTGTTTTGCGCGACGTAGACGGACAAGCCGCCGTCGGGGAATTGCACGCGCCATGCGGGCAGCGCACCGCGGTACTCGGCCGATTCTTCATTGATGAGTGTCACGCCCGTGGGTTCGGAGCTCAGCGTGACGTGCGCACGCGCAACGGTGCTTGCCTGAGCAGCGCTGAGCGGTGAAAGGCGCTGAAGGGTGGCGGCCTCGAAGAGGATCGGTGGTTCGTCGGCGAATTCGGCAATGACGACTTGACCGATCGGGCGGCTTTCTATCGTGAGCTTTGTGGGTGGCGCGCCCCGGTTTCCGCGCAGATCCGCCAGGGGCGCCAAGGTTGTGGGGTCGATCGTTTGCGCCTGAGCGGGCCGGATCAGGTTCTCACTGCGTATTTGCTGAATTGGGAAGAGCGTGAAGAAGAGGCCGCTGACAACCCAAAAGACAATCTGGATGCCCACGAGCAGCGCGAGCCATTTGTGGACGAACGATGCAAGGCGTGCGAGCGACATGACATCCCCTTAAACCGAAACTCTAAGGCAACGGTAGGCCCGTCAAGCTGGCGCACGAGATGTCGCTTGTGGGTTTCCCGCTCAATGCACCATGTAGCTGACGCGGCCGGTCATCGTGTGATTGTCTTCGCCGCTTGCGGTCCACGTGAACGTGTAATTGCCGGGCGCTAGCCGCGGCACCGCCACGGTCACGGTCGTCGCCGCTGCGCCAGCGGGGATGGCCACGGCGATGGGATCGCCGCCTCTTGGCGTAATAACGAGCGCCGTCAGACGCATCGGATGCTCGAATGTGGCCGTGAACGCTTCCGGGGGCGCGCCCATCGATCCGTTGGCCGGCGCGGTTTGAATGGCGCTGGGCGCCCCGTGAGCGGCGTGATCGTGTTGCGCGGCCGCGAGTGGCGCTGTCGCGAACAGCGCGAGCGTTGCGCCGAGAATGAGAGAGAAACGTCGCATGATTAGCTCCTTGAACTAGAATAGCGCGCGCAGTCCGATGACCGCGCGTGTGGATTGGGTGTCAGCGCCAAGCGCTTCGCGGATATCGCGCGTTTCACCAATGGCGCTCGTCCATTCAACGCCGATGTACGGTGCAAATCGTCTGCTGAATTCATGGCGCAACCGCAGGCCTAGGGTCGCGTCGGTGAGGCCCGCACCGACGTCGAGGTCGGAGATGTCCTGCGCCGCGAAGTTGAATTCGGCGGCAGGTTGCAGAATGAGCCTTTGCGTGAGCCGAAGGTCGTATTCCGCTTCGGCGCGCGCAGTCACATCGCCTACGGTCGAGATGAACGCAGCGACGTTCACTTCAAACCAGTACGGCGCGAGCCCTTGAACGCCAAGAACAAGATCGCTGCGGTTTTCGCCCTCAAGGTAGCTTTGGCGTACGCCGGCTTGGAGATCGAAATAGGGCGTTACGGCGCGGCTGTAGAGAAGTTGAAGCTCCGCATGTTCGACCTCGTCCTCGAACGCGCCTTCGCCTTCGAACTTCCACCAGAAGCGATTGATGTCGCCGCCATACCAGCCTTGCACATGCCAAGCGTAGGTTTCGCTATTATCGCCAAAGCCTGCTTCTAACCGCTCAATGAAGATCGCCGACGTTTTCATGCCACCGTTCTCGAGGAGCAATTGCTCTCTCGCGCGCGCCATGGCTGCCGGATCGAAATAGAGGTCGGCGGCGTTGGCCTGGTTGGTTCCCACGCCGTTTGGCGCAGGCGCCGGGCCGGGCGTCATGACGTGGCGGGCGTGTGGATCAATTGTGGGGGTTTGAGTTTCATGCGCCGAATGATCCTGCGCGGCGGCGGGCATTGCCGTCGCGAGGACGAAGGGCGCGATAACTTCGGCGACTATTCTCATGATGTGGGGGCGTCCAGCGGACGAATGGTGACAACGTTGAACATGCCGGAGTGCATGTGCATCAGCATGTGGCAATGGAACGCCCAGTCACCCGGATTGTCGGCGGTGAGGTCAAATGAGACGCGGCCGCCTGGCGCAACGTTAACGGTGTGCTTCAGGGGCTGATTGCCGGCGTGCCCGTTGACCAACTCGAAGAAGTGTCCGTGAAGGTGGATCGGGTGTTGCATCATTGTGTCGTTGACCAGAGTCACCCGCACACGCTCGTTCCGCTCGAAGCGGATCGGTTCGACGATTTCACTGAACCGGCGCCCGTCAAAGCCCCACATGTAGCGTTCCATGTTGCCGGTGAGATGGATCTCCAGCGTGCGCGATGGCGCCCGCGTGTCGGCGTTTGGATTGAGCGAGACCAGGTCGGTGTAGACGAGCACGCGATGCGGTTCGTTCTCGAGTCCAAGCGGCCGTTCGGCCAACCTGTTTTCCGGCATTGGCGAAATGCTTTGAACGCCCACGCCAACCGCCATGTTCGGCGGCGCCAGTGAAGGATCGCGCATGTTCATCGAGCCGTGATCCATCGGGTCATGATCCATCGAACCGTGATCCATGCTCTCCATGCTCATGCTGCTCATATCCATGCCCATATCGCGCATAGTGAGGTTCGGGACTGCGCGTAGCGGCGGCGTCTCGGCGCTCTTGCCGAGGCGCGGCGTAAGCGTGGCGCGACCCATACCGGAGCGATCGACAGCCTCGGACACGATCGTATAGGCGCGATCTCCGCTTGGCCTGACAATGACGTCGTAGGTCTCCGCCACCGCAATCTGAAATTCATCGGTCTCGACAGGGCGAACATTCTCGCCGTCGGCTTGGACAACGGTCATCGGCAGGCCTGGGATGCGAACGTTGAAATTGGTCATCGCCGAGGCGTTGATGATTCGAAGGCGTACGCGCTCGCCAGGCTCAAACACGCCGCTCCAGTTGTAGTCAGGCCCGTGACCGTTGACCAAATAAGTGTAGGTCGAAGCGGTCACATCAGAAATGTCGCGCGGGTCCATGCGCATCTGCGCCCACATGCGCCGCTCGGATGCGTTCATGCGATCCTCGCCGGACAGAAGCCCGGCGACTGTCGTGCGTTGCTGGTTGAAATAACCAGGGCTTGCTTTCAGCAGTCGCAGGATTTCGTGCGGATGCAGGAAGCTCCAATCGGAAAGCACGATGACATGCTCGCGATCGTAAGCGATGGGATCAGCGCCAGCAGGATCAATGATCATCGGGCCGAAATGGCCCATCGCCTCCTGCAAACCCGAATGGCTGTGGTACCAGTACGTGCCCGCCTGGCGGACGGGAAAATCGTAGACGAACGTCTCGCCAGGGCGGATGCCGGGAAAACTGATGCCAGGCACGCCATCCATCTGGAATGGCAGCAGAATGCCGTGCCAATGGATGGAGGTGTCTTCGTCCAGCGTGTTGGTGACGGAAAGCCGTGCGCGCTGACCTTCACGAAGGCGAAGCAAAGGCGCCGGCAACGTTCCGTTGACGGTCACAGCGTGACCAATGCGATTGCCGACGCTGAACTGCGAATGGCCAATCGTTAGCGCGATGTCCGGACCGGTGAGTGTGGCAAGCGTCGGGGCGACGCCACGCGATCCGGTTTGGGCCCATGTTGGCAAGAGCGCTTGAACGCTGGCCAGGCCCACGCCCCCCGTGAGGGCTTTCAGCAATGTCCTGCGCTCTACCGCCACGATGTTCTCCTGAGCTCCGAGACCGCGCTTATGCACCTTCCCATCGCTGGAAGGTCAAGCCTGAGGTGGTCATGTCGGAATACGCACTGGGGCTGCCGATCCCTCATGCCTAATGGCGCCAAATCAGAGTGTTCCAAACGCTTCATGAAGGGCGCGCTTTGCCCGGTAGAGCCGTACCTCGACTGCTTTGGCGGTAATTCCTAGCGCTTCGCCGATCTCGCGATGTGACAGCTCTTCGGTAAGCGAAAGAAGCAGCGGTTCTTTCAAGCTCGCGGGGAGCGCGGCTATCGCGTCATCCAACCGAGCAAACTCGTGTTCTTGATCGCTTGCGATCGCAATTGGCTCAGCAATGTCCAGGCCTGGACGATCGATGTGTTCGGCGTTGTAAAAGAATTGGCGCACAGTGCGTCGGCGGCGCCAATCGCGGCATTTGTTGATTGCGATGCGCTTTAGCCAAACGCCGAATGACCTCTCTGTGTCGTAGCGAGCAAGCGCGCGCCACGCGGCCACGAGGGCCTCCTGTACCAAATCATACGCTTCGCTGGCGTCTCCGACATAACCACGAACGAACCGGTAGAGGCTTTCTTTGTGGCGTCGCATCAGGTGGGTGAACGCGCGCTGATCACCGGCCCGTATGGCCGCCACGAGCGCGGCGTCGTCGCGCTCGTCTGGAGTGGTCATCGTTGCTCTGCGGTAAGCGCGTCAACAATTGTGGCGTCGAATATTGCTTGCTGTTGGGGTGTCAGCACCTGTCTCATCGCGAATACATGGCGGATCGTTTCCGATTGGAGTTCGCCCATAGCGTGGTGAAAGTGCTCGATGGCCGCTGTCACGCGCGGTCCATAACCGTGCTCCTCTTGGATCGCTGCGGCGAGTTCGGCGTTGGCTGCGCGCATTTCGATTTCCAGGGTCCGCCTCCGGGTAGAGAAATCAGATTCGAGCGCCTCGATGCGCGCTGTTTGCTCTCCGGTCAGATTAAGTCGTTGGTGGACGACATCATGCAACCCTGGGCGCGCGTTATGAAGTGCGTGCATGCCCGTCATGCCGATCCAAACGCCGCTAAGACCCGCCGTGAACGCCACGATGGCCGTGACGATCATCCCCCGCCACGACAGGTTCACAGGCCACCTTCAAGCAATGTCGAAGGGGCGTAAGCGGACTGCGCTGCGAAAGCGGAGGCCTGCGACTCCGCAGTCGCGCCAGCCGCGCCGCCAGCGATGGCTCCGATCGCCATGACGGAAGCAATCAACACGGCCCGAAAGCCGAGAACGCCGGACCTAGATGCACGCGACGCGACGCCGATGCGCGCCCACACTTGGGGTTCAAGCTGGCTGAGGTCGGCGCCGCGCGCGCGCACCGACCAAGCGGCCAGCAATTTATCTAGATCGGACATGGGCTCCTCGGGGCTATGCCTCGCAGCTCTATTACGCGCCATCGGTCAGTTTCCCTCAAGCTTGGTTCGGCGGCGAGGGATTTCTTATGCGCTTCAAACGGCGGCGTCCCTTGCGAGATATGGAGGGTCACCATGCGCTCTGGATTGATGGCGGTCGGCCGCGGCTCTCGGGGGATGCGCCTCGGTTTATGGGATGGGTCAACTGCGCTCGGACCATGGCGCACGCCGCGCCCTAAAGCCTGCGCTTGGCGGTCTTCGGCGGCTTTGGCGTGGCGAGATCATCAAGGATTGGGCAGTCGGAGCGTTCATCGCCGTGACAGTGCTGAGCCAGGCCGCGGAGCGTTTTCATCACCGCGCGCATTTCTCGGATGCGGCGCTCGAGATCCGCGATGTGCGTCTCCGCGAGGCGCTTTACCTGACGGGATGGACGCTTCTTGTCGCTCCACAGCCCGAGCAAAGTAGAGACCTCTTCCAATGAAAAGCCGAGGTCACGTGTGCGGCGGACGAATTGCAGGACGGCGATGTCTTGGTCGCCATAGTCACGATAACCATTGGCCCGGCGGGCGGCGGATGGCAGGAGCCCGACGCCCTCGTAATAGCGGATCATCTTGGCTGAGACGCCCGTTCGTTCTGCTGCTTCGCCTATGTTCATGGGATCAAATCCGAATTTTCCGTGTTGACCTTCCCATTGTGGGAAGGTGCAGGCTCTGATGCAAGTGAAACCAGGAGCGCGATCGTTCGCGGTGATCCAATGAGTTCTAAGGCACAGCATCACCATCATGGCGCGGACAAGGGCGCACGTGACCCCGTATGCGGCATGAGCGTTGCACACGACACGCCGCATCGGCTCTCGCACGACGGCGACGAGGTGTTGTTCTGCAGCACGCATTGCAAGTCGAAATTCGCCGCCGAGCCGGAGCGCTACACAGCGCCGCCGGCTGCCGCTCATTCGTGCTGTTCCGCGAACGAGCGCGAAGAACCGCGGGATGCATGCCACTCCCATGCTTCTAGCCACGCTGCGGCGCCACAGGATGCGCCGAAGGGTGTGAAGTGGACTTGCCCCATGCACCCCGAGATCGTGCGCGACGGTCCCGGCGCGTGCCCGATTTGCGGCATGGCGCTGGAGCCGATGACGCCTACTGCCGACGCGGGGCCAAATCCCGAACTCGCGGACTTGACGAAGCGGTTCTGGATCGGCGCCGTGCTGAGCGTTCCGGTGCTTGTCCTTGAAATGGGCCGCCACTTGTTTGGCGTCGATCAGATTGTGCCGCCGAGCTGGAATGCGTGGATTCAGTTCGCGCTCGCGACGCCGGTCGTTCTCTGGGCGGGCTTTCCGTTCTTTGAGCGCGGCTATCAATCGGTGAAGACGCGCAATCTCAATATGTTCACGTTGATTGCTTTAGGCACGGGTGTCGCGTGGACGTATAGCATCGTCGCGTTGTTTGCACCGACGCTTTTCCCGTCTGAGTTTCGCGATCACCACGGCTTGGTCGCAGTCTATTTTGAGGCGGCGGCGGTGATCACGGTCTTGGTTCTGCTAGGACAGATGCTGGAGCTTCGAGCGCGTGAGCAAACGGGCGGAGCCATTCGTGCGTTGCTCGATCTAGCGCCGAAGACCGCGCGACGCCTGAAGGATGGCGGCGAGGAAGAGGTCACGCTCGACCAGATCGTCGTTGGCGATCGGTTGCGTGTCCGGCCCGGTGAGAAAGTCCCAGTCGATGCGGTCGTCGTCGATGGGCGCTCAACCATCGATGAGTCGATGGTTACGGGTGAATCCATGCCAGTCACCCGCGCGTCAGGCGCCCGTGTCATCGGGGGCACGCTCAACCAAACCGGCGCCTTGATCATCGAGGCCGATCGGGTTGGGGCCGACACGATGCTTTCGCGCATTGTGCACATGGTCGCGGATGCGCAGCGTTCGCGCGCGCCGATTCAACGCCTTGCCGACAAAGTGTCGGGCTGGTTTGTGCCCGCCGTCATCGGCGTGGCCGTGGTCGCGCTTCTCGCCTGGTGGACTTTCGGCCCGTCGCCGGCATTTTCTTATGGATTGATTGCTGCTGTCTCTGTGCTGATCATCGCCTGTCCGTGTGCGTTGGGCCTGGCGACGCCAATGTCGATCATGGCGGGCGTAGGCCGCGGCGCGCGCGCCGGTGTGCTGATCAAGAACGCCGAAGCATTGGAGCGCTTTGAGAAAGTAGACACGCTGGTTTTGGACAAGACAGGAACGCTCACCGAGGGCAAGCCTGCGGTGATCTCGGTTCAGACGGCCGCTGGTCAAATGGAGGCTGACGTCCTTCGCTTTGCTGCAAGCCTGGAAAATCGAAGCGAGCATCCGCTCGCGCAAGCTATCGTGGAGGCTGCGAAGGAACGAGGCATTTCGCTGGCCGAGGCAAAGGATTTCGACTCGCCGACAGGCAAGGGCGTCATCGGCGTCGTGGACGGGCGCGAGGTCGCGTTGGGCGCCGAGAAGTATTTGAACGAACTGAAGGTGGACACGAGCAGTTTGCACGCACAGGCGGAAATTCTGCGTCGGGATGGAGCAACGGCGATCTTCGTGTGCGTGAACAGCGAAGCCGTCGCGGTCCTCGGCATCGCTGACAGAGTGAAAGCGAGCACGCCTCAAGCGCTGGCGAGCCTGAAAGAGCAGGGCATGCGCCTAGTGATGTTGACGGGCGACAATCGCACCACAGCGGAGGCCGTGGCGCGTAAGCTCGGCATCGAGTCAGTGGAGGCCGAAGTGCTGCCCGAAGATAAGTCGCGCATCGTCGCGCGCTTGAAGAGCGAGGGACGCGTCGTCGCGATGGCGGGCGATGGCGTGAACGATGCGCCGGCTTTGGCCGCGGCCGATGTGGGTGTGGCGATGGGCTCAGGAACCGATGTCGCCATCGAAAGCGCCGGTGTGACGCTTCTGCACGGCGACCTCACCGGCATCGTTCGCGCTCGAGCGATTTCTCGGGCGACGATGAGCAATATCCGTCAAAACCTGTTCTTTGCATTCGCCTATAACGTCGCTGGCGTGCCTATCGCGGCGGGCGTGCTCTACCCGATCACTGGCGATCTTCTTTCGCCCATGATTGCGGCGGCGGCGATGGCCCTGTCGTCGGTCTCCGTCATTGCGAACTCCCTACGGCTGACCTCGGTCAGGATCTGACGTCGGTTGTGGGTGAGGCGGGCGGTTTCGTCCACGGCAGCTCTCCTCGTGTTGCGGCCAGTTCACGGTTTGCGTCGGCATGGGCCAAAGCAGCGGCGATGCTTTTTGGAGGCAATCGAGTGCCAAGGGCGCCGGCGCGGGCGGCGCGGATTCTCGCATCGGTTAACGCCATTGGCGGTATCGCCGCTTCAGAATACCCTGACGGTCGTGAGGCATCCCGAGTTGGCCTGCGAGCGAGTGCGCCGCGTTTTTCTTGATTTTCAAGGGCGTAGGCGGGTCAGGCTGGATCAGCCTAGCGCGGAATGGCTCCCCGGGTAGGATTCGAACCTACGACCAACCGGTTAACAGCCGGTTGCTCTACCGCTGAGCTACCGAGGAACATCTCCGCGCCGAAGCGCTTTGCGCGGCGCTTCCTATCAAGTTCGGCGCCGGGGGGGAAGCCTCCGTTTGCGGCGATCGGCAGGGCGCGTTTACCCGCCTCAAACCAAGCTTTCCGAAGCTCTAACGAAAACGAGGGCCCCTTTCGGGGCCCTCGAAGGCGTTGGGTATGGTGGGGTGTCTCCAAGGGAAGACACGGTGAATATCGCACTAACAGGTAAATAGTCCGTAAATGGCGAATGCGCCGTTTACGGACCCTTCGATAGCATTGAACCGCTGCCTTTTTTGGCCTGCCTCGGCGGGAAGCGCTCGCTCCAGTCACCACAAAATAGGTTTGACAACCCAAAGGTGTCGGTCATGGTATAGGAACAATAATTCTGGTTCGCAAAATAAGCGAACGATCTTGGGGAAGGAAGCAGCGATGAAGGGTGGAGATCGGCGGCGGGGCCGTTTGTTGGCGTCGGCTTTTTTGGTCGGCGCTATGATGGGGCCGCCGGCATGGGCGCAGTCGGCCGAGTTGGGCGAACTGATTATCACGGCCCAGAAGCGCCCCGAAAATGTTCAAGACGTGCCGATCTCGATCACTGCGGTGTCCGGGGAAGAATTGGAGAGCGCCGGGGTCACGTCATTCCGCGACCTCGCGGCGTTGGTGCCGAGCCTGCGGTTCGAGAATTCCAACAATTCTCGAAATTCGACGGTGTCGCTGCGCGGCATTGGCAATTCGGGCGCAAATCCGGGGATTGAATACAGCGTCGGCATTTTTCTCGACGGCGTTTATCTGCCCGGCCCCAGCATTCTCCAGGGCGATCTGGTGGATATTTCCACGATAGAGGTGCTGCGCGGGCCGCAAGGCACGCTCTATGGGCGCAACACCCCGGTCGGGGCGGTGAACATCAACACGCGCGCGCCGCAGCAGGATTTTGAGGCGCTCGTGACGGGCGGCGTCGGCAATTATGAGCTGCGCGCGCTGCGCGGTTATATCGGCGGGGGCCTGAGCGAGGACCTTGCCGCGCGCGTGACGTTCTGGGGCCGGAGCCGCGACGGTTATATCGACAACATCGCCACCGGTGAGGATGTGGGGTCGTATGATGGCGTCGGGGGGCGCTTGCGCGCTTTGTGGACCCCGCGCGACGATCTCTTGGTGAACGTCGTTGCTTATTATTCGAACGCGGAATCGACCACGGCGTTCGAAAACCTCGATCCGACCGCCCCCTATGGCGTGGCGACGCCGGGGTTTCTGGCCGCCACCTCAGCGCTCGGCATCGATTATCTAAACCTCACCAGCGGCGATCTTGTGGTGCAGGCCGATGACGTGACCAACGATGAGGCGACGTCCTACGGCGCCTCGATCAATGCGGCGCTGGACTTCGCGGCGGGGCACACGCTTACGTCGATCACCGCTTGGGACTTCAACATTGGCGACGGCGACCCCTACGCGGCGGACGGCTTACCGCAGAGCGTGGCGCGCTTGTCTGAGCATGGAGAGATCGAATCTTTCAGCCAGGAATTGCGCCTCGCTTCGCCGGTTGGCGGGTTCATGGAATATCTCGCCGGGCTCTATCTCTATCGGCAGACGTACGATTTTCGCAGCCAGATCCAAATCGGGCCGCACGCAAACCGCGTCTTTCCGTTCCCGAGCGGGCCGGCGATGTTTGTGCCTGGCGAAACGCAGTTTACCGCCGCCGCTCTGGAGGCCGAAAGCGCGGCGCTGTTTGGCACGCTGCGCTTCAACGTGACCGACGCGCTGCGCTTTTCACTCGGCGGGCGCTACGTTTGGGAGGATAAGGAAGGCGAGATCAATCATACGGTGTCGCCGGGCGCTTCGCCTGCGCTGATGGCTGCGCTTGGGCCTAACCTCGTCGGCGCGGTGGCGCGAAGCGAAGAAAAGTTCACCTGGCTCGTGAATGCGCAATACGACCTCACGCCCGACGTCATGGCGTTCGCCAGCGTTGCGACTGGGTATAAGGCAGGCGGGTTCAACGCGCGCCGCCAGGCGCCCGGCACGCCGACGCAGTTCGAGCCGGAATCGTCGATCGATTATCAGCTCGGGATCAAATCCGAATTGTTCGACAGGCGCCTGCGTTTCAATCTCTCGCTCTTTCACATGGTGCTCAGCGATTTCCAGGAATCGATCATCAACCCCGTGACCCGCAGCGGATTTTTAACCGGCAATGCCGGGGAGCGGCGCGTCCAGGGCGTGGAGATCGATTTCGCGGCGCTCGCCGCCGAGTCTCTCACCTTCTCCGGCGGCGTCACCTATCTTGACGCTGAGTTCACCGACTATTCCAACGGGCCGTGCTACACGGGCCGCCCCTCCGACGGCAGCGTGCCCGGCACATGCAACTACAATGGCATGACGCCATCGAACTCCCCGACTTGGAAGGTCAATCTCAGCGCGGATTACGAGCGCCCACTGACCAGCCAGATGACGTTAGAGGCGCGGCTCAATCTTCAATACACAAGCGCCACGATGCTTGACGCGTTTCTCGATCCCCGCGCCGAGCAGGGCGCGATGACGTTGGTCAACGCCAATATCGGCATTTCCTTCGGCGAGAATTGGCGCGCCATGCTGTGGGGCCGCAACCTCACGGACGAGATTTATTATCAGCGCATCGTTCCGATGCCGCTCGCGCCGTTTGTCAGCGCCGGCGGAACCTCAGCCGCGCAAGGTTTCAACGGCATCTACGCCGAGCCGCGCACGTTTGGGGTGGAATTGTCCTACCGATACTGAGCGTTCCCGCCTTGGCCCGCGCAAGCGGGCCTGGGCGGGCGCCAGGTCAGCGCAGGTTGGAGGCCTCGCCCGGAATC